>JBOGYZ010000389.1:0-2904 GCA_050697015.1 Solirubrobacterales bacterium | reverse complement strand
CCCCTGCAACCCCGTCCCGCTACGTCACGGGCGCTGCCGACGGCATCGGGATGAGTTCCTCCTGCTCGGGACGGATGCTCGCCATCCGTTCCGCCCGCCGCTGCTGCAACGTGGTGAAGACCATCGCCCCGACGGTGACTCCGAAGAGGATCATCGCGATGCAGTTGACCTCGACCGGGACCCCTCGCTGGAAGGCTCCGAAGATGTAGAGGGGGAAGGTGACGGTCGTCCCCGAGTTGAAGTTGGAGATGACGAAGTCGTCGATCGAGAGGGCGAAGGCAAGCATCGCGCCACCGAAGACGCCGGGCAGGATCAAGGGCAGGGTGACCAGCCGGAAGGTTTCCCAGGGGGTCGCGCCGAGGTCCTTCGCCGCCTCCTCGAGGCGCCGGTCGAAGCCGATCAGTCGCGAGCGCACCACTACCACGACGAAGCTGATGCAGAACATGACGTGGGCGATCAGCAGGGTCCTGAACCCGAGCGGCGTGCCGAGGATGAGGAAGAAGGAGAGCAGCGAGGAGCCCATCACGATCTCCGGCGTCGCCATCGGGATCACGATCAGGAAGTTCGCCGCCCGCCGACCGAAGAACTGATGCCGCACCAGCGCGAGCGCCATCATCGTGCCGATGATCGTCGAGATCACCGTCGCCAGGACGGCGAGTTTGATCGAGGTCCAGAGCGCTTCGTTCAATTCCGGGATGCCAAAGACGTTTTCCCAGTGCTTGAGGGTGAAGCCGACCCAGGTGAAGTTGTAACGGCCCGATGGATCGTTGAAGGAGAAGACGAAGATGACCGCGATCGGGACCAGCATGTAGGCGATCACGAGCAGGCCGATGATCAGCACCGCGTGCTCGCGCAGCCATTTGCCGAAGCGCGCCGGGGCGGAGGCCTGAGCGCTCATGCGCCCGCCGCCTCCTCGCCCATGAGTGCCTCTGATCCGGCGAAGCGGATGTAGATCAGGACGATGACCAAGATGATCGCCATCAGCACGAATGACAGCGCCGCCGCCGCCGGGTATTCCCGTTGTTTCAGGTAGAGCGACTGGATCACGTTGCCGATCATCTGGTTGTTCGGCGCGCCGAGGAATTCGGCGTTGACGTAGTCACCGGTCGCCGGGATGAAGGTGAGCAGCGTCCCGGCCACCACCCCCGGCGCCGAGAGCGGAAGCGTCACTTTGAGGAAGGTCGTCCTGGTGTTCGCGTAGAGGTCCTTTGCTGCCTCCATCAACCGCGTGTCCAGGCGCTCGAGGCTGGCGTAGATCGGCAGCACCATGAACGGCAGGTAATTGTAGACGAGGCCCGAGATCACCGCCGGCGCCGTGAACAGAACGTGGCCGCTGGGCGCGATCTGGAGGAACTTCAACACCGACACCACCGGGCTTTCGTCGGAGAGGATCGTCACCCAGGAGATCGTCCGGATCAGGTAGGTGGTGAAGAACGGCGCCACCACCGCGAGCAGCATCGCGTGCCGCCATCTGCCTGCCTTGAAGGCGATCGCGTAAGCCAGCGGGTAGGCGAGCGCGAGGCAGATCAGCGTCGCCAGCCCCGAGTAGATGAAGCTACGGACGAACTGGGTGTTGTAGAGGCTGAGCGCGTCCGAGTAGTTCTGCCAGTGCCAGTCGAACGGGTAGTAGACGCCGCTCACGTTGACGTTCAGCGAGAGGCGCCCGAGGAAATACAGCGGGATCAGGAAGAAGACGACCAGCCAGATCGTCCCGGGCGCCAGGAGGCCATAGGCGGCCGCCCGTTTCTTCAGCGTTTCGACCATCGGCTCAGCCGTTCAGCACCGCGTTGAAGGCTTTGTTGATGGTCTGTTCTTCTTTCGAGGTCCCCGGCGAGGGCTGGATCGAGCACTTCTTCGTGAACGACGCCGGCGGGAAGATCAGTTTGTTGTTGGCGATTTCCGGTTCTTCTTTGAGCAGCACTTCCTTGGTGCCTTCGACCGGGCTGACGTAGTTCACGTACGCCTCGATCTGCGCCTGGTGGACCGGGTCGTAGACGTAGTTGATCCACGCCTCGGCGGCGGTCGGGTTCGGCGCGCCGACCGGGATCACCATGTTGTCCGACCAGAGGATGCAGCCTTCTTCGGGCATCCGCCATTCGATGTCGGGGTTGTCGGCCTGCAGCTGCACGGCATCGCCGGACCAACCGATCGCCGCGATCGCGTTGCCGTTCGCCAGGTCGGTCGAGTAGTCGTTGCCGGTGAAGCGTCGGACCTGCCCCGATTCGGCGGCGCCCTTCAGTTTTTCGATCGCTTTCAGCCAGTCGGCTTCGGTGGCATGTTCGACGTCGACGCCTTCGCACTTCATCACCAGCGGCACGGTGTCGCGAAGTTCGTTCAGCATGTCGACCTTGCCCTTGTATTTGGGGTCGAACAAGTCGCAGACCGAGTGGATGTCGGGCGCCTTTTCCTTGTTGACGATGACCCCGGTCATCCCCGACTGCCAAGGCGCGGCGAACTGGCGGCCGGGGTCGTAGGAGGCGCCACGCAGGTTGTCGGCGAGGTTTTTCTCGAAGTTCGGGATCGCTGCCGGTTCGAATTCCTGCAGGTAGCCGAGTTCGTGCATCTTCTTCGCCATCCAGTCGGTGACGACGAAGATGCTGCGGCCGCCCGATTCGCCCTGTTCGAGCTGCGGCTGCATCTTGCCGAAGAAGGCGTTGTTGTCGTTGACGTCTTCGATGTAGTTGACCTTCACCCCTGACGTTTTTTCGAACTCGGGCAGGGTGCCTTGCGGCCCTTCGTCGATGTATCCGGGCCAGTTGGAGATCGTCAGCTCGCCTTCTACCTTGCCGCCTTCGGCGACGCTTACGTCTTCGGTGTTGCCGCCGCCGACATCGCCACCGCAGGCCGCTAGGCCCAGCGCCAACGCCAGCGCCGCGACTATGGCCGCCACGATCGCCGTCGGTT
>JBOGYZ010000388.1:0-5136 GCA_050697015.1 Solirubrobacterales bacterium | reverse complement strand
CAGCTCGGACGGCCGCAGAGGCCGGGACCCCCGGCCGTCCCTTTCCAAGATGATCGACCAACTAGGGTCCGGCGCATGACGGAGCGGCGGGTGGTGGAGTTGGGTGTCGGGGACGTCGGGCTCGTCGAGGGGCTCTGGAAGGAGATGGTCGACCACCATCGGGAGCTGACCGGCGGCACCTACCCGGTTCGGGACACCGAGACGGCATGGCGCCGGCGACGCGGGCAGTACATCGAGTGGCTCGAGAGCGGTGAGGGCCACCTTTATCTGGTGCCCGGCGAGGGAGCCGAACAGGCTCCCCTCGGGTACGCCTTCCTGCGCGTCGGCTCGTCCGGTCCGACCTGGAACCTCGGTGACCGGGTCGGGGACCTCGAGTCGCTCTCGGTCACCGCCACGGCGCGCGGGCTCGGGATCGGCACCCTGCTGATCGGTCACTCCCGCGAGCGGCTGCGCGATCTGGGCGCGACCTGGTGGTCGGTATCCGTCGTCAGCGCCAACGAGGGCGCGATCGACCTCTACGAGCGCGAAGGCTTCCACGACTTCTGGCGCACGATGACCGCGCCGATCGAGTAGAAGCGCCGGCTTTGAAAGAGTTGGCGGCCGTGACGGCCTCACTTAATCCCGAGCTCACCGAGCTGTCCCTGGAGACCCTACGCCTGCGCCGCAGCGCCAAGTGGCGGTACTTCGACCCCGACGTCCTCCCCGCCTTCGTCGCCGAGATGGACTTCCCTCTGGCGCCGGCGGTGAAGATCGCGCTCGCCGAGGCGGTCGAGCTGGACGACACCGGCTACGGCTATCCCGACGCCCTCGGACTCGCCGACGCCTTCGCCGACTTCGCCAAGGCGCGGCTCGACTGGGAGGTCGACCCGGCGGGCGTCACCGCCGCCCCCGACGTGGTCAACGCGCTCGCCTCCTTGCTGCGGGTGATCGCCAAGCCCGGCGACCGGGTCGTCATCAACACGCCGGTCTACACCCCCTTCTTCGGGATCATCGAGGAGCTCGGCCTGGAGCTGGCGGAAGTGCCGCTGGTCGACGGGCAGCTCGACGTCGACGGGATCGACGCGGAGTTCCGCCGCGGCGCCGTCGCCCTGATCCTCTGCAGTCCCCACAACCCGACCGGCACGCTGCCGACCGAAGGGCAACTCGGGGCGCTCGCCGCCGCCGCGGCGCAGAACGGCGCCTGGGTGCTGAGCGACGAGATCCACTGGCCGCTCACCCTGCCCGGCGCCCGTCACGTCCCCTTTCTCAGCGTCTCGCCGGAGGCGCGCGAGCACGGCATCGCCCTCGTCTCCGCCTCGAAGGCGTTCAACCTCGCCGGGCTCAATTGCGCCCAGTTCGTGACCGCGTCCGAGCGCGCGCAGGCCATCGTCGAGGGGCTCCCCTTCATCGCCAAGCACGCCGGCCACTTCGGCATCCTCGCGAGCATCGCCGCCTACCGGGACGGCGCCGCCTGGCTCGACGACGTGATCGCGGTCATCGACCACAACCGGGCACTGCTGGCCGAGCTGCTCGCCGAGAAGCTTCCCGAGGTCGCCTACACACCGCCCCGCGCCGGCTACCTCACCTGGCTCGACATGCGCGCGCTGGGGCTCGGCGACGACCCCTGCGAAGCGCTGCTCGAGCGCGGGCGCGTCGCCCTCAACCCGGGCCCGTCCTACGGCCCGCAGGGGGCCGGCCACGCGCGGCTCAACATCGGCACCTCCCCGGCACTCGTCGAGGAGGCAGTGAAGCGGATCGTGAAAGGGGCGGGGCGTGACTGAACCGACGGGAGCGCCGGGAGTGGCGGAGTTCGAGATCGAGCCGATCGAGGAGGAGGCGCGGCGCTGGCTGGACGCGCTCGAAGCGGAGACGGGGCCGCTGTCGCTCTTCGACACCCACACCCACTTCGGCCGCCACGACCCCGACGAGTTCCGCCAGGAGCCCGAGCAGCTGCTGGCGACGATGGAGAACGCCGGCGCGCGGGCGATCACCTTCCCGATGCACGAGCCCGACGGTTACCCCGCCGCCAACGACGAGGCGCGGGCGATCGAGGCGAGCGCCGACGGCCGGATCGTCCATTTCTGCCGCGTGAACCCCCACGACGGCGCGTTGGCCGAAGCGGAGCGCTGCCTCGATCTCGGCGCCCACGGGATCAAGCTCCACCCGCGGGCCGAGCAGTTCGCGATGTCGGAGCCGGCCGTGGAGGACCTCACGCGGCTCGCCGAGGCCCGCAACGTGCCGATTCTGATCCATGCCGGCCGCGGCATCCCGGCGCTCGGCAGCGACACGCTGGAGCTGGCGCGCCGCTACCCGGGCGCGCGCTTCATCCTCGCCCATGCCGCCGTCTCCGACCTCGCCTGGCTCTGGCGCCTGATGCCCGAGCACCCGAACCTCTTCATCGACACCTCGTGGTGGAACCCGGCCGACTTCGTCGCCCTCTTCAGCCTCGTACCGCCCGGCCAGATCCTCTGGGCGAGCGACAACCCCTACGGCCAGCCGCTCCACGCTGCCGCCTTCCAGCTGCGTTACGCGCTCGCGGTCGGGCTCGACGGCGACCAGATCAGGACGATCGCCGGCGGCCAGATCGAGCGCATTCTGAACGGCGAGGAGCCCCTCGACCTCGGTCCCCCACCTGGCCCGCCAGGGCCGCTGGACCCAGGGATGGAGCGCATCGTCTCCCACCTCACCACGGCGATCGGACGGGCGATGGCCGAGGGCGACCCGGCCGAGTCGGTGGCCCTGGGTCGCCTCGCGGTGGACCTCGAGGGCCCCGAGGCCGAGTCGGGCCGGGCGATCCTGCGCCTCATCGACCTCGCCGACCAGCACGCCGGCCCGCCACCCCCCGGCCGCCGCTTCCCCCGCGCCGCCCAGTTCGTGATGTCGGCCCTGGCGGTGGCACGGACCCCGGGCATCGCGTTACCTTCAGAGGTCTGAAAGAGATCTTCACCATCGGCGTCTACGGCGCCGACGCCGAGAGCTTCCTCGCCACGCTGCGCGAGGCGGGCGTCGACCTGCTGCTCGACGTGCGCCAGCGGCGAGGGGTGCGCGGGGCGCAGTACGCGTGGGCGAACGCGGGCCGCCTGGAAGCGGCCCTGCGCGAGGCGGGGATCGGGTACCAGCATCTGCCCGAGCTGGCCCCGACCACGGCGATGCGCGAAGCCCAGTACGAGGCCGACGCCGAGCGGGGCGAGGGCAAGCGCGACCGCACCGTCCTCGCCCCTGCCTACGTCGAGCTCTACACCGAGGAGATCCTCGAACCCGCCGACCTCGACCCCCTGGCCCGCTTCATCGGCCGCTCCAGCGCCGCGCTCTTCTGCGTCGAGCGCGACGCCGCCGCCTGCCACCGGTCCCTGATCGCCGCCCGCCTCGCCCGCGACTACGGCGCGAGGATCGTCAACCTGCGTCCCTGACCCGGTGAGCGCGGACCCCTTCCACCTACAGCGCTTCGTCGATGCTCAGGAAGACTCGGCGATCTACGCGCGGGCGCTCGGGGAGCTGCGGGCGGGGCGCAAGCAGGGGCACTGGATCTGGTTCGTCTTCCCGCAGATCGCCGGGCTCGGGTCGAGCCCGATGTCGCAGGCGTACGCGATCCGCTCGCCTGACGAGGCCCGCGCCTACCTGGAGCACCCGCTCCTCGGGGCGCGCCTGCGCGAGTCGACCGAGGCACTCCTTGCCGCCGACCCCGGCACGTCGGCCGAGGCGATCCTCGGCGGCATCGACGCGATCAAGGTCCGCTCCTCGTTGACGCTCTTCCACCGCGCTGCTCCCGAGGAGCGGGTATTCAAAGACGCACTCGACCGCTTCTACGACGGCGAGATGGACCCGAAGACGGAGCGCCGGCTCTAGTAGCCGGCCGGATGACGGGCGACGTAGCCCGCCGTCGAGACCATTTCGGGGTGCCAGCGCGGCCCGGTGCCTTCCGTGTCCCCGGCGGTGTCCCAGCGGACCCCGTCGATCACGGCGAAGGCGTGGCCGGCGTTGGCGTAGATCGTGATCCAGCGGCCCTTACCCGCGACGCCCCAATTCATCATTTCGCCGGAGTCCATCGGGGTGGCGATCAGGCCCGCGCCGTGGAGCGCGAAGCTGACCGCGCCGGAGCAGTCGTAGCCGGGGCTCGCCCAGCGAGCGTGCCCGCCGCCCCAGATATACGGAAGCGTGCGGATGCGGTTGGCCGCCGCGATCGCTGCCTTCACCGGGGCCGGAGCGGTTTCCACCGGGGCGACGACGCCTTCGACCAGCGTCCCTGGCGTCACCGGGAGGCAGGTGCGGACGCCTTCGGGACCGAGCGTGCATTCGGTCGAGCCGGGGGTCGGGGTCGATTCGGTGGCCGGCGCGCCTTCGTCGGTGACCAGGCCCGTCGGGGTCAGACCGCCACCCGCGGCGAACGCGCCTGCCGGGAAGACGACCGCGACGATCACGCCGATCGCCAACGCCATACGTGCTTTCCAACCCACCCCGTGGGACTGCAGCAAAACCGATCTCCTTTGTCGGCCTACGGGGTTAGCTGTCGGGCTGGCGCTGAAAGGAGCCGCGCTCCCACCGTGAGGTGGATTCGCCCCAAAACTCGGTTCCCCCGCTCACAGGGTTTTTCGGCCCCTGGATTCGGCTTACCGGTCCTTGATGGCGGTGGAGTGTAGCGACTGAAGCGGCGTCAGTGGGAAAGAAGTTTCCCGGTAGTTGCGGCCGGATAATGGGAACGGCGATGGGTGAACCGGTGCTCTGCCTCGAGGAGCTGCGCAAGAGCTCCGGGGAGACGGTGGCCCTCGACGGGGTCTCCTTCGACGTCGAGGCGGGCCAGATGTTCGGCTTCGTCGGCCCAAGGGGCCGGGAAGACGACGCTGATGCGGATCGTCCTCGGCGTCCTCGCCGCCGATTCGGGCCAGTGGTGGTCCCCGGCCGCGCTGCCCAGGGCCAGCTCCCGGTGGGCGAGCTGGTCGTCTCCCTGCTCCTGATGGTGGCCGCGATCGTCGTCGTGGTGATCGTCGCGGCGCGAGTCTACGACCGCTCCGTGCTGCGCTTCGGCACGCCGATGAAGCTGCGCGAGGCGGTCAAGATCGCCGTCTGCCGCGGCTGAGCGGTTCCCGGGCGGCGCGGCTGGCGCCCGCAAACTTCGAGGCCTCGCAAGCTGGCGCCCGGGGAAAGGCAAGGGCCGTCTCG
>JBOGYZ010000387.1:0-5934 GCA_050697015.1 Solirubrobacterales bacterium | reverse complement strand
GGACCTTGGCGGTGATCTCGATCAGGAAGCTTTCGAGGTCGCCTTCGTTCCACTCTTCGAAGGTCTTCGCGATCTCGGCGACCTCCAACCCGGCGACGTTGCGCATCAGGTCGTAGGCCTCGGTGATCAGCTGGATATCGGCGTACTCGATGCCGTTGTGGACCATCTTCACGTAGTGGCCGGCGCCGCCGGGGCCGACGAAGGTGCAACACGGCGTGTCGTCGACCTGGGCGGCGATCTTGGTGAGGATGTCCTCGACCTCGCCGTAGGCCTCGCGGGTGCCACCGGGCATGATGCTCGGCCCGAGCAGCGCGCCCTCCTCGCCGCCGCTGACGCCGATGCCGAGGAAGCGCAGCCCACGCTCCTCCATCTCGGCGGTGCGGCGCTCGGTGTCCGGGAAGTGGGAGTTGCCGGCGTCGATCAGGATGTCGCCGTCGTCGAGCAGCGGCGCCAGCTCGCCGAGCACCGCGTCCACGGGCGCCCCAGCTTTGACCATGATGATGATCTTCCGCGGGCGGGCCAGGGCGGCGACGAACTCCTCGTTCGACTCGGCGCCGGTGAAGTCGCCCTCCGCGGCGTAGTCGGCCATGAACTGGCGGGTTTTCTCCGGGCTGCGGTTGTGGACCGCGACCGACCAGCCGTTGCGGCCGATGTTCCGGGCCAGGTTGGCCCCCATCACGGCGAGGCCGGTGACCCCGATCTGGCTCTGCTCGCTCATTGCTCGACCCTATCGAGACGGCTTTGCGGGGAGGGCTTGCGGTGAGGGGCTGGGACGACCCCTTCCCTCACGAACTGCGGGAGGTTCGTCCAGGGGTCATCCCAGCCCCTCACCACCGGGCGCGCCGAGATTTCGCCCAGCAGGGTTGATCGTGATCAATGTTGATTGGCGCTGGCGGCGGGCGCAGGGTTGCGGCGATGAAATCGACGAAGAGAGGTGAAGCGATGGCGGCGGTTGATGAAGTGCGGGATGGGTTGGAGGGGGTGCTGGCGTTTGCTTCAGAGATCGCCGAGCCGGATCGGGAGGGCGGCGCGCTCAGGTATCGCGGCGTCGACATCGAGGAGCTGGTCGGGACGGTGCCCTTCGAGGGCGTCTGGGGACTGCTCGTCGACGGCCGTCCGGACCGGCCGCTGGCGCCCGCCGGGACGCATCCGCTCGGCTATCGGACCGGCGACACGCGGGTTGACGTGCAGTCGGCGATCGCCGCGCTGGCTCCCGAGTGGGGCTTCGGCCAACTGGTCGATGTCAGCGCCGAGGTCGCCCGGGACCAGCTCGCCCGCACGGCCGCGACGACGCTCTCCTTCGTCGCCCAGTCCGCCCGCGGCGGCGGCGTCGCGCCCGTCCCCCAGTCCCGGATCGACGAGGGCCGGACGCTCGCCGAGCGCTTCCTGCTGCGCTGGCGCGGTGAGGCCGACCCGGCGGCGGTGGCGCTGATCGACGCCTACTGGATCACCGCCGCCGAGCACGGGATGAACGCCTCGACCTTCACCTCGCGGGTCGTCGCCTCGACCGGGGCGGACGTGGCGGCGGCGCTCTCGGCCGCGGTCGGCGCGCTGTCGGGGCCGCTCCACGGCGGCGCGCCGGCGCGGGTCCTGCGGATGCTCGACGGGGTCGAAGCGAGCGGCGACGCCGATGCCTACGTCCGCGAGGTGCTCGACCGCGGCGAGCGCATCATGGGCTTCGGCCACCGCATCTACCGCGCCGAGGACCCGCGCGCCCGGGTGCTGCGGGGGATGGCGGAGCGGCTCGGCTCGCCGCGGCTCGAGGTCGCGCGGGAGCTGGAGCGGGCGGCGCTGGCGGCCCTCGCCGAGCACAAGCCCGACCGCGTCCTCGCCACCAACGTCGAGTTCTGGTCGGCAGTGGTGCTCGACCACGCGGGCGTCCCGCAGAGCCTCTTCACGCCGCTCTTCGTCTGCGCCCGCACGGCGGGTTGGTCGGCGCACATCCTCGAGCAGAAGCGGACCGGCCGGCTGATCCGCCCGGCGTCCCTATATGTAGGACCGGAGCCGCGTCCGCTGTCAGCATTGACGGTGTGAGCGACGCGATCGACAGGCTCGGCACCGAGGAGGTCGCGCGGCGGCTCGGCGTGAAGCGGGAGACGGTCTACGCCTACGTCAGCCGCGGCCTGCTGGAGCGCCATCCGGCGAGCGGTCCGCACGACTCCCAGTTCGACCCCGAGGAGGTGGAGCGGCTGGCGGCGCGGGCGCGTCGGCCGGACCGCTCGAGCGCCCTGGAGGTCGTGGTCGAGACCGAGCTGACCCTGCTCGATCCCGCCGGGCGGCTGTCCTACCGGGGCCGGGATGCGATCGAGCTCGCCCGCTTCCGCACCTTCGAGGAAGTCGTGGCCCTGCTGTGGGACGGCGCGCCGCCGACGCCGTGGGGGCTGGGCGACGAGCTCGCGGCGGCGATCGAGGCGCTGGACGCAGCCCTCGGCCCGGAGGCACCCGACGCCGAGCGCATCGCCGCCGTGGTCGCGACCCTGGCGGCCCGCGACCCCGAGCGCGACAGCCGCGACCCGGAGACGGTCCGCCGCGCCGGCGCCGAAATCTTCGCCGGCACCCTCGCCGCCCTCGATCGCGGTGCGGCGGGGTCGATCGCGGAGCGGTTGTGGGTCGCGCTCGCGGATGGCGGCGCGCGGCCGCGGCCGGAGCAGGTCGCGGCGCTGAACGCGGCGTTGATCCTGCTCGCCGATCACGAACTCGCGGCGTCGACCTTCGCGGCGCGGGTCGCGGCGTCGACCTGGGCGGGGCCCTACCGGGTGATCCTCACCGGGCTCGGGCCGCTCGGCGGCGCGCTGCACGGCGGCGCCGGGTTGGCGGTCGAAGCGCTGCTGGACGAGGTCGCGGCCGGGACCGATCCGGGTGAGGCGCTCGACGCAAGGCTGGGCGCCGCGGGCCCCATCCCCGGTTTCGGCCACCGCGTCTACCGCGACCGCGATCCGCGCGCCGATCACCTCCTCGACCGCCTCTCCCCCGACCCCCTCGCCGCGAGAATCCTCGAAACGGCCGCCGGACGGAGATTGCCGGCGCCGAACGTCGACTTCGCGCTGGCGGCGCTCGTCCGGGCGCACGGGCTGCGGCCGGGCTCCTCGGCGACGATCTTCACCATCGCCCGGCTCGCGGGGATCGTCGCGCACGCCCTCGAGGAGTACGAGCACCGGCTGCGCTTCCGGCCGCGCGCGTCTTACGTGGGACCGGCGCCACCGTTGGCGCCGTAGTCGCCGAGCAGCCGGCGGGTCGTTTCGATCGACGGCGACATCGCCACCGTCAGCATGTCGATCACCTGACGCCACTCGCCGTGGTCGTCGATCGCTTCGCGCAGGAGGGTGCCGGCGCGCTCCTCTTCGCCGCGCTCAACCATCGCCAGCCCCGCCCAGAACTTCAGCTCGTGATTCTCCGGCACCCGTTCCCAGGCCTCGACGTAGATCTCCGCGGACCTCGCTTCGTCGCCGGCGGCGAAGACCTCGTCGGCCACCCGCAGCAACCGGTAGCTGGTGTCCAGACCCCAGATCCGGCGCAGCTCGCCGAGCGGATCCTCGTGGTCCTCGACCCGCAGATCGACTTGCCGTTCCCACGGCTCGCCCTCCGGCCCGACGACAAGGACGGCCGCCGATTGGCGTCCGCGCAGGTCGCCGCCCGCCGCCTCGCCGGCGTCGAGCGCGTCGATCAGTCGTTCGGCCAAGGGCCCGCTCGCCCCCAGATACGCCTCCGACATCGCGTCCCAGACCTCCCCGGTCCGCATCAGGTTCGCCTGGCAAGAGTGATGGTGGCCGACCGTCTGCCCGGCGAACGCCATGCACTCGGCCCCGGTGTGGGCCGCGATCCCGCCGTGGGCGTCGAGCATCGCCACCTGCCGCACCTGCCCGAGCCTGTCGGCGGCGACCAGCTCGGCGAGCGCTTCCGGCGCCGTCCGCCCCGCCCGCATCCGCTCCAGCCCGCGCGGGCCGTAGGCGACCTCGACCGTCGCCTGGGTCGCGACCGCGCCGATCCCCGGCTCGGCCCAGGTGACGATGCTGCCGACCGAGAAATAGTGCGACTGGACGGCGACCCCGCACTCGCCGGTGTCGGGATCCAGAGCGATGATCGAGTAAGTCACGGCGCGGATGGTACGGCGCCGTCCGGCCGGCCACCCGAGGGCGGCTCGGAGCGCGGCTCCTCGATCGCCGAGCCCGCCGCCAGCGTACTCACGGGCCGGGTCCGCGCCAGCGCCACGATCCCGATCAGCATCACCGCGATGCCGACCAGAAGCGGGACCCCGCCGAGGCTCGCGTCGCGGAAGCTCTCCCGCAGGAAGAGCGGCTCGAGCGCCACCGGCAGGAAGGTCTGCACCGCGGTGGAGATCGGGATCACGGTCGTCGCCGGCGCCCGCTGCAGCGCCGTCATCCCGGTCACCGTCGCGGCGAACCCGGCCACCGCGGCGACCGCCAGCCAGCTCCCCGCCTGCAGGAAGTGGTCGTTGCCGAAGTCGTCGGCCAGCAGCTTCATCGCCACGTTGGTCGCGGCGAAACCGCACGCCGAGCCGAGCACCGCGGTCATCGCCGTGTCCAGCCGTCGCCCGCGCAGGGCGAAAGGGATGAAAGAGGCGAGCACGAGACCCCCGACCACGAGGATCACCGCCCCGGGGCCGCGGTGGGTGTCCTGCTGACCCGGCGCGCCCCAGGCGATCAGCCCGATGCCGACGATGACGAGGCCGACGCCGACGAGCGCGCCGAGGCTCGGGCGCTCGCCGAGCAGGCGCTGCGCCACCGCCAGCAGCACCAGCAGTCCGCAGGCGAGGAGCGGCTGGACGACGACGAACGGCGCCCAGGCGAAGGCGAGGATCTCCAGCGGCACCCCGACCCATTCGACCCCCAGCCCGACCACCCAGCGCGGCCGGTGCAGGAGGTTCCAGATCAGCGAGGCGCGCAGGGCCTCCGCCGCCGGCGCCCGCCGCGCCTCGACGGCTTGGATGGCGATGCCGACGTTGAAGAGGACGGAGGCGACGATCCCTGCGATCAGCCCGGCGGCGAGCATCGGCCTCACCTACCCGGATCGGGACCATTGAGCGTCAGGCCGGGCGCGCCTCGCCCCAGGCGGTGGCGACCACGGACCGGGCGCCACCGCGGTCGCGGTGCTCACATAAGTAGATGCCCTGCCAGATGCCGAGCGCCGGGCGGCCTTCGCGCAGCGGCAGGGTCAGGGTCGGTCCCATCAGCGCCGCCTTCACGTGGGCGGGCATGTCGTCGTCGCCCTCCAGGGTGTGGGTCCACAGCGGCGCGCCTTCCGGCACCGCGCGGTCGAGCCAGGCGTCGAGGTCGGCGCGCACTTCCGGCGAGGCGTTCTCGCCCAGGGTCAGCGAGGCCGAGGTGTGCTGGATCAGCAGGTGGAGGATGCCGACGCCGAAGTCGTCCAGCTCCGGCAGCGCCCCCAGCACCTCATCGGTGACCAGGTGGATGCCGCGCGGGCGCGGCTCGAAGGTGACGGTGCGCTGTAGCCACACACCTCCCGAGCCTAGATGGTTGATTGCGCGGGCTCGGCGGGGGCGGGTGCCCCGGGAAGGGACGCGGCCGTTGGCGGCCGGCGCCCGGGAAAGGGAAGGGCCGTCTCGTCCACGGCCCTGGCAGGCTGTGGCCGTGGCCGAGACGGCCGGGGTTGCGGGGAGTGTGCAGGGATCGTGGCGGGCGGGTCACGGGAGGGACACGAGACCGTCACGGAAGTAGGTCTTTGTCACAGAGATGCCGGGAACGTCACCCTTCCTCCCGTGTTACCCAACAGTCACCCCGGTGAGTTCGCACTTTCCCGCGCATAGCGCGGAGAACTGCGAACTCATCCTTTCCGGGGGCTCACTCTCATGCAGGACCGTCACGTAAGCCCGACTTTCGTGCCAGACCTGTGCCGGATGTTTCACGAACCCCTCACGTCCCGGGCGTCTCGTGGCGGCCACAGCCTGCCAGGGCC
>JBOGYZ010000386.1:0-7498 GCA_050697015.1 Solirubrobacterales bacterium | reverse complement strand
GAGCAAGACCCACACCATCGCGGTCGGTCCGCAGACCCACTTCCTCCGCGTCACCCTCACCTGGGCCGAACCCGGCGACAACTTCAAGCTGACCGGATTGCGGATCAAATCCCACGGCCGGATCGTCGCCGCGGCGCGCCCGCAGAAAGTCGCCAAGCCGAAGAAGCTGAAGGTGACCGTCGCCGCCAAAAGCAGCACCTTCACCGTGCTGAAAATCGCCCACCTGCGCCCGGGCACCCTGCAGTTCGCGGTGAAGGCGGCAAAGGCCTCCGGCGCGGTGAAGGTGACGACCCAGGTCGGCGGCGAAACCGGCTGACCCTCTACTGGTCCTGCGGGCGGTAGGGCCCCGGCTTTGGCCGGGCCTTGCCGCCGGGGAAGGCGAGGCGCAGGCGAACCCGTCGGCTAGACCGGTCGAGTTCGCAAAAACCTGCGCTATCCGCGGAGAACTGCGAACTCATCCTCAGGGGCCTATGGCGCTGACTTCGTCGCGCCGCCCTTGTGGTGGCGCGGCTTCTTCTTCGGCTTGGGTTTCGGTTTCGGCTTCGCTCGTTCGACCTTGAAGCGGTAGAGGACCTGGGTCGGGGCGGGGCCGCCGGGGCCGAAGGCGCGGACGCGGAAGGCGTGGTTGCCGACGCCGACGCGCATCTTCAGGGGGTTCGTGCAGACGATGCCGGGGCGCGAGTCGAGCTTGCAGCGGAACCAGAACGGGCCGACGCCTGAGCCCTTGAAGTTGAAGGAGACGGTCGGGGCGGGGCCGTGGACGCCGAGGCGGATGAGCTTCGGCGGCGCGTGCATCAGGAGGGTGCTCGGCGGCGCGGGCGGCGGTGGCGGTTCCGGCTGGCCGGTCGCGTTCGGTTGGGTCGCGGTGAGGATCTGGCCGAATTTTCCCGCCGCGACGCAGAGCGTTTCGGTCGGGCAGGAGAGGCCGAAGAGGGCGTTGGTCACGCCTTTTATCAGGTGTTCGGTGAGCCAGCCGGCCGTGCCGCCGGTCGGGTTGCCCGTCGCGGTCATTTCACCGTTGTTGCTGGAGAGGATGCAGAGGTTGGTCTGGATGCACTCGGTGTTGACGATCTGGAAGCGGTTGGGCAGCGTCGTGGTCAACCAGCTGGTGGCGCCGACGGTCGGTTCGGTCGAGACCAGCACCTTGCCTTCGGCGCCGACCGTGCAGAGCGTTTCGCTCAGGCAGTCGACCCCGAGGAGCGGCGTTTCGCCGATCGGCGAGCCGAGCGCGGTCCAGGCCGTGGCGCTGTCGGTGAGCGCGGTCGTGGTCCAGAGTTCGCCGTTGTAGGCGCTCGCCACGCAGAGATTGCCGGTACAGGTGACCGAGCGCAGCGGCGGCTGGGTGGGCAGCGTCGCCCGCGTCCACGCGGTCGGCCCGCCGGTCGGGTTGCTCGAGGTGAGGACGGTGCCTTCGGCGCCGACCACCACGCACTGCGTCGGCGTCTGGCAATCGACCCCGAAGAGCGCTTTGGTTTTCGGGATCCGCGTCGGCGTCCAGGAGGCGGCGCCCGCGCCGGGGTCGGTGGTCGTCCAGACGCCGCCGCTGAAGTCGACCGCAACACAGAGGGTGGCCGACGGGCAGGCGATCCCGCGTAGGTTGGACCGTAGGTTTTCGGCCGGCGACACGTGGCCGATCGTCCAGGCGCCCGCCCCCGCGGTCGGTGCGGTCGACTGGATCACGACACCTTCCTGCCCGACCCCGATGCAGAAGCCGTTCGGTTCGCAGTTCATGCCGAAGACCGTTTCCCCGTCGCCGAGGTTGAGGTTGGTGAGCGTCCAGGGGGAGGCGGCCTGGGCGGAGGCGGCCCCGAACGTCCCGAGGAGGGCGGCGACGACGGCGAGGATCAGAACGAGACGGCGCACGCGAGGTTTTTATCGAGACCCGGGAAGGAATTCGCGTTTGGGCGTAGACGTGCAAAATTTCACGCTCGCCGGCGAGGGCCGATCACCGTCAGGTGACCTTTGTGGAGCGATCGGGAGCACTGAGCGGGAAAACCCGCGCGCTCGCCTGGAGTTTCGCCCTCGCCTGCCTGGCTGCCCTCGCGCTGGCGCTCACCCCCGGCGCCCGGGCCGATTCGGGCGGCATCTCCTCCTCCTACTCCGGCGAAACGGTCGAAACCCCATCGATCCCCGCCAGCACCGCGGAAACCGAAGTCCCCGGCGTCAGCGAACCGAGCGGCGTCCCGACCCCCTCGCCGATCGGCCCGACCGTCCCCGGCGCCCTCGCCACCATGCGGGGCACCCGAGCCCTCGCTCCGGCCTCGGCGCCGACCGCGGTCAAGCGGGTCATCGCCGCCGCCAACCGGATCCGCACCACCCCCTACATATGGGGCGGCGGGCACCTCGCCTGGGTCGACAAAGGCTACGACTGCTCCGGCTCGGTCTCCTACGCGCTGCACGGCGGCAAGCTGCTCGAAGCGCCGCTCGTCTCCGGCTCCTTCATGACCTGGGGCGAAGCCGGCCCCGGCCAGTGGATCACGATCTACGCCAACAAGGCGCACGTCTACATGGTCGTCGCCGGCCTCCGCTTCGACACCGGTGGCGACATCGCCGGCGAAACCGGCCCTCGCTGGCACGCCGAACCGGCCTACCCGAACGGCTTCATCGTGCGCCACCCGGTCGGGTACTGATCCTCGCTCGCGCGGTGCCGAACCCGTCGAGCGGGTAGTCCCGTCGCGGAACACCCGCGACAAAGGAGACACATGCGCTATCGCAAGCTCGGCAGCTCGGACCTCGAGGTATCGGAGATTGCCCTCGGGGCCTGGCTGACCTATGCGGGCGGGATCGAGTTCGACCAGACCCGCGCCTGCACCGACGCCGCCTTCGAGGCCGGCATCAACTTCTTCGACACCGCCAACGTCTACGGCCGCGGCGCCGCCGAGACCGCCTGGGGCGAGATCCTCTCCGGCCGTCCCCGCGACTCCTACATCCTCGCCACCAAGGTCTGGGGCCAGATGTCCGACGACCCCGACGACCGCGGACTCTCCGCCGATCAGATCGCGAAGCAGATCGACGCCTCGCTGGAGCGCCTACAGACCGACTACGTCGACCTCTACCAGGCCCACCGCTTCGATCCCGACGTGCCGATCGAGGAGACGATCGAGGCGCTGCAGAAAGTCGTGGCCGAAGGCAAGGCGCGCTGGCTCGGCTTCAGCGAGTGGACGCCGGAGCAGATCCAGGCGGCGCTCGACATCGCGGGGCCCGACCTCTTTGTCTCCTCGCAGCCGCAGTACTCGATGCTCTGGCAGGCGCCCGAGGCCGAGGTCTTCGAGCTGAGCAAGGCCAACGGGATCTCGCAGATCGTCTGGTCGCCGCTCGCCCAGGGCGTGCTGACCGGCAAGTACAAGCCGGGCGAGGCGCCGCCCGCCGACTCGCGTGCCGCCAGCGACTCGATGAGCGGCTTCATCGACCGGCTGATGGACGACGCGACGCTCGAGGCGGTCCAGCGGCTGCGGCCGATCGCCGAGGGCGCCGGGCTGAGCCTGGTCCAGCTCGCGCTCGCGTGGGTTCTGCGGCGCGAGGAGGTCGCGGCGGCGATCGTCGGCGCCTCGCGCCCGGAGCAGGTGCACGCGAACGCGGCCGCCTCCGGGGTCGAGCTCTCCCCTGATGTCCTGGCGGCGATCGACGAGGCGCTCGGCGACGCGCCAGTCACCGAGCCAACCCTGGCGCCGAACGCGCAGGGAGGTGTAAAACACCGCTGATGGGCCCATTGCTGCCGGACCGCGCGGCGCCGCCGCGGATGGCCGATTACGAGAGCGAGTACGCAAGCTTCCGGCTCGAGGTGCCCGACGCCTTCAACCCGACGATCGACATCGTCGAAGCATGGGCGGGGAGGGAGCCGGAGGCTCTCGCGCTCGTCTCGCTCGATGGCACGGGCGGGGTCGTCGCCGAACAGACGACGAGCGACCTGGCCCGCGAATCGCGGCGCTGCGCGCGGGCGCTCGCCGCGGCGGGGATCGGCAAGGGCGACCGCGTCTTCGTGATGCTGCCCCGCGTGCCCGCCTGGTACGCGGCGGTGCTGGGCGCGATCCGCATCGGCGCCGTCGTCGCGCCCGCTCCCAACATGCTGACCCCGCGGGACATCGGCTACCGGGTGGGGACGCTCGGCGCCGTCGCCGCGATCACCGACCTCGGCGGGGCGGAGCGGCTCGACGCCGCGCCCGAGGGCACGGACTCGCTCCGCATCAAGATCGCCTGGACGGGCGGAGCCGGATCGGCGCCCCCTGGCACTGCCGGCGCGCCCGGCTCGACCGCCGCGCCCTCCGGCTGGGAGGGCTTCGACGCGCTGCTCGATGCCGCCGGTGATGGCGAGACGCCCGCGTTCCCGACCCGCTCGACGGATCCGATGCTGATCTTTTTCACCAGCGGCACGGTCAGCTACCCGAAGATGGTCCAGCAGCCCTGCGCTTACGGGCTCGGCCACGTCCCGACCGCGCGCTTCTGGCACGACCTCCGCCCGGGGGACCGGCACTGGACCGTCTCCGACACCGGTTGGGCGAAGGCGGCATGGGGTGGGCTCTTCGGGCAGTGGCACGAGGAGGCGACGGTGGTCCAGGTCGCCCTCGGCAAGCCCGACGCCGACACGATCCTCGGCATCGTCAGCGGCAACGACGTCACCAGCTTCTGCGCGCCGCCGACCCTCTACCGGCTGCTCGTCCAGGCCGACCTCGGCGCCCACGACCTCTCCCGCCTGCGCCACTGCACGAGCGCCGGGGAGCCGCTCAACCCGGAGGTGATCCGCGCCTGGGAGGAGGGCGTCGGCCTCACGGTCTACGACGGCTACGGCCAGTCGGAGACGACGCTGATGGTCGCCAACTATCGCTGCCTGCCGGTGCGACCCGGCTCGATGGGCAGGCCGGTGCCGGGCTGGGACGTCGACGTCTTCGGCGACGACGGCGAGACGGCGCCCGACGACGTGGTCGGCAACGTCGGCGTGCGACTCGGCCGCGGCCGTCCGGTCGGGCTCTTCGACGAGTACGTCGGCGACGAGGAGGCGAACGCCACCGCCTTCCGCGACGGCAACTACTACAGCGGCGACAAAGCGTGGCGCGACGGCGACGGTTACCTCTGGTTCGAGGGTCGCGACGACGACGTGATCACCTCGGCCGCCTACCGGATCGGGCCCTTCGAGGTGGAGTCGGCGCTGGTCGAGCACGACGCGGTGGTCGAGGCGGCGGTGGTCGGTCGCGCCGATCCGGAGCGCACCCAGATCGTCACCGCCTTCGTCGTCCTTGCCGCCGGGCGGGAGGGAGGCGAGGAGCTCGCCGCCGAGCTGCAGACCCACACCCGCGAGCTGACCGCGCCGTACAAGTACCCCCGCCAGGTCTTCTTCGTCGACGAGCTGCCGAAAACGATCAGCGGCAAGATCCGCCGCTCCCAGCTCCGCGAGGAGCTCGCCGCCGGCAAGTTCGACTAGGTGCTTTGCCGCGGCCCGCACGCCTCCCCGGCGCGTTCGCACTTCACCGCGCATAGCGCGGGTTTTTGCGAACGCAGCCCGGTCTGAGGTTTGAAAAGAACCCTTTCGAAAGCTATCTTTCGAAAGATGCCAGAGGGGGTTCTCGAGCTCACCGATCCGCGCGCGCTACGTGCCGTCGCCCATCCGACCCGGCTGAAGCTGATCGCGCTGCTGCGCCGGCTCGGGCCGCTGACGGCGACGCAGGCGGGGGAGCGGATCGGCGAAAGCCCCTCCGGCTGCTCGTTCCACCTACGCTCGCTCGCCAAGTACGGGTTGGTCGAGGAAGCCGGAGGTGGGCGAGGCCGCGAACGGCCGTGGCAGGCGACCGCGAACGGCCACGAATGGGCAGCACGCGGCCCGAGTGAGGAGGTGGACGAGGCAGGGGACCTCCTCAGTCGGGTCGTCGTCGAGCGCTGGTTCGAGGAGGCGGTGAACTGGGTCGACCGCCGCCACGAAGAGACGCGCGAGTGGGCCAACGCCGCGACCGCCAACGATCGGATGATCGCCGTCACGCCCGCTGAGCTCGAAGACATCGACAGGCGGGTGGCGGAGATCCTCCAGCCCTACATGGACCGGGTCGCCCGCCCTGAGACCCAGCCAGAGGGAGCCCGCGCGGCCGTCCTCATCCAGCTCGCGTTCCCGTTCCCCGACGAGCAGCCGCCGCCCTGATGCGCCGCCGTATCCCGAGCCTGCTGCGGGTCAACCGCCCCTTTCGCAACTACTGGACGGGGCAGACCATCTCCCTCCTCGGCGACCAGATCGCCCTCCTCGCGATCCCCCTGCTGGCCGTCCTTACCCTTAGTGCCAACGCCGAGGAGATGGGCCTGCTGGCGGCGGCCGAGATGGCGCCGAGCCTCCTCTTCGCGTTCCACCTCGGCGCCTGGGCCGACCGTCGACGTAGCCGCCGCGCCCTCCTCGTCACCGCCGACATCGGCCGTGCCGTGCTGCTCCTCGCGCTCCCGCTCGCCTCCATCCTCGGCGTCCTCACCCTGCCGCTCCTCTACGTCGTCGCCTTCCTCATCGGCACCTTCGGCATCCTCTTCATGGTCGCCGAACAGACCGTCTTCACCTCGCTGATCCGCCCGCGCGAGTACGTCACGGCGAACTCGCTGCTGGTCGGCAGCCGCTCGGTCTCCGAAGTCGGCGGCAAGACGCTCGGCGGCCTCCTGGTCGCGGCGGTGACCGCGCCGGGGGCGATCGCGATCGACAGCGTCAGCTTCCTCCTCTCGGCCCTATTCGTCCACCGCGCCGAGGTGCCCGAGCCCCCGGCCGCCTCGCCCGACTCGGGCGGCCTCGCCGCCGGCGTCGCCTTCATCCGCCGCACACCGCTGCTGCGGGCCTCGCTGCTGGGGGCCGCCACCTTCAACCTCTTCAACACCGCCTTCTGGGCGCTGATCGTCCTCTTCGCGACGAGCGAGCTGCACCTCGGGTCGGGGGCGATCGGCATCGCGCTCGGGGTCGGCGCGCTCGGCAGCGTGCTCGGCTCGGCGGTGGCGAGAGGGTTTGCCGCACGCGTCGGCCTCGGCAACGCGATGATCCTCTCCTTCATCCTCGCGCCGCTGCCGTTGATCCTCGTGCCGCTCGCCGACGGCCCACCGGGCGTCTCGATGCTGCTGTTGACGTCCGCCGAGTTCTTCTCCGGCATGGCCGTGATGATCCTCGACATCGGCCTCTTCTCCTTCCAGGCGGCGGTGATCCCGGATGAGCTCCGCTCCCGCGTCTGGGGCGCGATCCTCTTCGTCAACTGGGGCGTCCGCCCGATCGGCGCCCTCGGCGGCGGCATCCTCGCGGGTGCGATCGGCCTGCGCGCGACGATGTGGATCGCCGCCCTCGGCGGCCTCGCCGGCGTCCTCTGGCTCCTGGGCTCGCGGATGTCCCAGGTCCGCGAGCTCCCCGAGCGCGGCCTCGGGATGAGCGCCCCGGCGCCGGAGCGTGACGTCCCGGTCGCCGTCCCTTAGACGGTCGATTTTGGGGCGGGCCGAGACGTGAGACGGGCGTCGTCCGCGCGGTTGCGCCCGTCCGAGTTGCGTCCCGGCCGTCTCG
>JBOGYZ010000385.1:0-2979 GCA_050697015.1 Solirubrobacterales bacterium | reverse complement strand
GGGGTAGCCGGCGCCCCTCCCCCGCCCGAGCTTTGGCGCTATCTAGGCAACCGCTGGGTCAACGTCACGACCTGCTGGAACGTCGGCCGATTCTGGAACGGGAAGGCCCCTAGTTCGATGCCCGCCGTTTCGGTCGGCCGGTTGGCGTCAAAGCAGGAGGGCTGGGGGTTGGATGCGCAGGCTGCGTTGCCGCCGCCATACATCGTCGACGGTTTGATCTGGAGGGCTTCCTTCAGGCTCTGTTCCAGGATCGACTTGCATTTCTGTTTATTCCCCCCGCCGCAGTATCTGCGGCTCCAAGGCGCCTCCGGCTTCGGGCCAAAGACGTCGCGCAGGTCCTTGGAGACGTAGCCCCACCAGCCATCGTCGAAGCTTGGTTCGGTCGGCGAGCCGCCCGTGTAGCTGCCCGTTTGAAGCATTTCGGTGAGCTTTTCGTACGCGTTGAAGCCGAGGCCCGGTTTGAACTCGCGCTGCAACAGGATCGGCCACCAGGCGTCCATCAGCTCGATCGCCGGGGTTTCCTCGTCTTCCCCGTTGCGGTCGAGGTCGCGCCGGTGCGCGCCGTGCGCCCGCCACGTCTTCAGCTCCGCCAAGGCGCTCTTCAACTTCGCCGACTTCGGCGTGCCGATCGCCTTGAAGAGCAGCGGCAGGACCTTGTCGGCGCGCAGGTCCTCGGTCGCCGGTTCCTCCATCGCCTGCACGAGTTCGGCGATCGTCATCTTCTTGCCGCCCTTGATGTCGGCCCGGATGTGGTCGGCGATCATCTGCTGGCGCTGAATCGGCCCGTAGTCGTACTTGTCGTCGGCCGCCGCCCATTCCGGTGCCTGCTTGTTGTTCCAGGACACCATGAAGTCGGGATCTTCGGCCTGTGGGTGCTGCGCGAAGGGCAGCCATTCGGCCTCATGCGTCTTCGGGTCGAAGCCCTTCCAGTCGTACTGGCCGGTCCCGAGGATCGGGAAGTCCGGCGAGGTCCCCTTCGCCCGCTGCGGCATCGCCCCGGACAGCGCGTAGGCGATGTGTTCGGAGTCGACGTAACCCCAGTTGAAGAGGAAGTTGATGTTGGAGATGGCCTTTTTGAAGCCTTTGACCCCGGTGACTTTCCCCGGTTCGTTCAGTTCGCCGAAGCCGATCACCGATTCGGCCTCGTGGAAGTAGGTGCTGCGGTCGCGGACGAAGGCGACCTTCTGCCCGGCAGCCTTGCCGCGGGCGTAGACGATCCCGTGCACGGTCCGGTAGGCGGTCATGGTCTGGGCGCCGGCCGTGGTCTGGTCGATCGTGTTCGGCGTCCAGGCCTCTTTCTTGACCAGCTTTTCCATCGGCCGGCACTTGCCCCGGTACATGTAGTGGAACTTGTCCTTGCAGAGGACCTCGGCGAAGGTGTCGACGTTGTCGGAGGTCGCCGTCGTCGCGCTCCAGGCGTAGTCGGTGCCGTGCCCGAGCTCGACGTAGAGATTGATCCCAGGGAAGGAGGCGCCGCGGGCGTCGATCCCCGGCCCGTGCAGGTCCTCCTCCATCAGGATCTGCGGGACGTAGTAGCCGACCTGCGGGCCCATCACCGCGATCGGGTGCCCGGTGGCCGAGTTCTGCTTCGACACGAGCTCCCAGTTCGAGGCGTGCCCGGCTTCTTCGAGCCCCCGGGTGAGCCGACCGCCGACCGTGTTCAGCCCTGAGCCCGTCCCCTCGGTCGCCTTGCTGCCGTAGGCGATCGGCGGTTCGTAGGTCGAGCCCGGCTTCGGCAGCGCCAGGCCTTTCTTGGCGAAGGCGTTTTCGGTCTCGTACGGGAAGGGCTTGTTGATCGTCGTCGGCGCTTCCGGATCGTTCTTCGAGCGGAAGCCAAGCCAGGCCTTGCGCCCGGCCTTCTTGCCCATCCGTTCGACCATCGCCTCCATCGTCAGCGCCGAGTTCAGCTCATTGCCGCCCCCCTTGCCGAAGATGCCGCCGATCAGCGAGGCGATCGCGATCACGTCGGTCGGTTTCCACGGTTCCATCGGCTTGTTGACGAAGGCGTACTCGGCCGGTTTCAGTTTCGGGTTGAGGTTGGCGGCGGCGATGTAGGCGTTGATGCCTTCGACGTAGTTGTCGAGGTCTTCGACCGCCTGTTTGCCCGCCGCGCCCCGTTCGGTTTCCATCGCCTTGATCTGCTCTTCCAGATCGGCTTCGGTGTAGGGCGCGAAGGCCCACTGGCCGACGTCGGCTTCGGCGTTGGAGCCACCGAGGAAGGAGGCCAGTTCGGCGCGGCCGGTGTGGCGCAGCACGTCCATCAGGAAGAGGCGGTCGTTCGCCCCCGCGTACCCCGCCCCGTACATCGTGTCGGCGCGAGTTTCGCCGTAGATATGAGGCACGCCGTAGGCCTTGTCGCGGAGGATCGTCACCCCCGGTTTCGGTTCGACCGTCGATTCGATTTCGTTCGAAGGCACCCCGAAGGTCGCGTCCTTGAAGTAGTTCGGGATCGTTTCGTCGGTCAGCGTCGGCGCCCCGTAGAGCAGGCCTTCGTAGAGCGGCTGCTGGTCGGCGAAGTGCGGCGGGATCGTCTTCGAGGATTTGAAGCCGAGCACCTGTTCGAGCGAGTCGAGCCCGTTCTCTCCCGGCGGCAGCACGTTGCGGAAGCCGCCCGCATCATTCGTCCCGTAGGGCTGGACCGCGTTGGCCGCGGCAGCGCCGGCGAAGACGGCGGCGCCCAACAGCAGACAGACCAATGACGACAGGAACACCCGCAGCGAACGGCGACCGACCAAAGCAATCCTCCTCCAACTAGTCCCTGGCAGCCTCCCGAGCCGCCCCGGCAATATATGCCCGCGGTCGGACCGGAGCAAACGATCAGCGTGCATCCGCCAAAGGATCATGCGTTTGGCGAGCGAGGACACCCTCGCCCGAAGACCGTTGCGCAGCTGGATCGGCCGCGAGCTTCGGTCTCGTGGCCCCGAAGCCTTTCGGGAGGGGCACGCGACGCCCCTTCGCCAATTCGCGAGCGGCCCCGTC
>JBOGYZ010000384.1:0-6932 GCA_050697015.1 Solirubrobacterales bacterium | reverse complement strand
GGCCACGGCCACAGCCTGCCAGGGCCGTGGTCGAGACGGCCCTTCCCTTTTCCCGGGCGCCAGCTTCAAGAGGCCAGAACCCTTGCCGCCCCCCGAACCCCAACCCCCCTACCCCCCAAGCAACCCTGCGACCAACTCCGGCAGTTCGCGCGCCATTCGCGAGCGCGGCACGACCTTGTCGACCCCCGCAGCATCGGCGGCCGCCTTGGTGTCGACGTCGACGTGCGAGTAGTAGCCGAGCACCGGCACGCCGAGGCCGACCAAGGCCTCGGGGCTCTCGACGTCGAGGTCGGCGACGATCGCGTCCACCCCGTCCAGCGGAGCCCCGGCGATCGCGCCGGCCGTCACGACTTCGTGCCCGGCGGCGCTCAGCCCGGCGTCGACCCGGCTGCCGAGCATCAGGTCGGTGGAGATGGAGAGAACGCGGGCCATCGCGGCGGACGCGGCCCTAGATGGAGCGGCGCTCGCGGAACTCCTCGCGGACGCTTTCCGGGCGTCCCCACATCTGCACGACCTCGGAGCGACCCTCGCGGACCTCGGCGACCAACATCTCGCCGGCGACGCCCTCGGAGTCGATCTTTGCCAGCACTCCCATCACCGTCTCGGCTGCGGCCGCGTGGCCGAAGCTGTGGGCGACGATCAGCCGCCAGTGCCACTCGCGCGGCCGGTTGTAGACCTGCGCGTTGACCTGGCTGAGGAAGACGGCGCAGTCGATGTAGCGGCTCTCGTCGTCGATCCGGAGGTCGACCTCGAGGTCGGTCCAGTCCGGCGGCAGCGCGTCGAGGATGCGCTGGAAGTCATCGGCGAGGGCCATCGGCAGCGAAGGCTACCGGTCCTCCCAACTAACCGGCGACGAACTCGTAGAGCAGGAAGACGTTCAGGGCGATGATCAGCGAGGCCAGCACCGCCACCAGCGCCGAGAGCCAGCGCGGATTGACCAGCTCCCCCATGATCTCGCGCTTGGCGCCGAACATCACCAGCGGCACCAGCGCGAAGGGGATGCCGAAGGAGAGGACGACCTGCGAACCGACCAGCGCGTCGGTCGGGTTGACGCCGATCGCCAGGACCAGGAGCGCGGGCGCCAGGGTGATCGCGCGGCGCAGGAAGATCGGGATCCGGCGGTGGATGAAGCCCTGCATCACCACCTGTCCCGCCATCGTCCCGACCGAAGAGGAGGCGAAGCCAGAGGCGAGGAGGGCGATGCCGAAGATCGTCGCGGATCCCTGGGAATCGAGGGTCTGGAGGCCGGAGTAGGCGCCTTCGATCGTCTCGATCCCGGTCAGACCGCCACCGTGGAAGAGCGCGGCGGCGACGATCATCATCGCCAGGTTGACGGCGCCGGCGATCGCCAGGGCGATCACCACGTCGATCTTCTCGAAGCGCAGGATGCGGCGGCGCTCGTGGTCGTTGCGGCCGACGATCCGGTTCTGGGTCAGCGCCGAGTGCAGGTAGATGACGTGGGGCATCACCGTCGCGCCGACGATGCCGGTCGCCAGCAGGATCGATTCGGTGCCGGCGAAGCCCGGGACGAAGAGGTGCTTGGCGACTTCGCCGCCGTCGGGGGACGCGTCGAACAGCTCGTACGCGAAGGCGACGACGACGACGCCGACCAGGACCGTGATCGCCGCCTCGAGCTTGCGGAAGCCGCGCCGCTGCAGGGCGAGCAGGGCGAAGGTGCCGGCGCCGGCGATCAGCCCGGCGGGGAAGAGCGGGATGCCGAAGAGGAGGTTGAGGCCGAGGGCGGCGCCGACGATCTCGGCGAGGTCGCAGGCCATCGCGACCACCTCGGCCTGCAGCCAGAGGCCGATCGAGGTGCGGCGGGAGAAGCGCTCGCGGCAGAGCTCGGCGAGGTTCTTGCCGGTGGCGATGCCGAGTTTCGCCGACTGCGTCTGGACCAGCATCGCGACCAGGTTGGCGCTCAGGACGATCCAGAGCAGCAGGTAGCCGAACTTGGCGCCGCCGCTGATGTTGGTGGCGAAGTTGCCGGGGTCGATGTAGGCGACCGCGGCGATGAAGGCCGGGCCGAGGAAGGGCCAGATGCGGGCGAGTCCGCGCGCGTCGCCCGCCAGGGAGCGGTGGGCGGCGGCGGCGACCGCGGCCTCGCCCGGAAGCGCCTGTTCGGCCTCCGAGCGGGCGGCGGGCGGCGTCAAGACGTCGCTCCCGGCTCGGCGCCCGGCGCCGCCGGCGGCGCCAGGTCGGGGCCGGGGATCGGCGTCCCATGCGGGTCGTGGCTCGGTTCGCCGAGCTTCGCCGCGATCAGCTCCTCGAGGTCCTCGGAGATGTAGTGCTCTAGGACCTCCGCCTCGGCGTGGACGCGATCGCTCGGCATCCCCAGCGCCTCGGCGAGGAAGGCCTCGATCAGCCGGTGGTGGCGGATCACCTCGAGCGCGACCTTCTCCCCGGCGGGCGTCAGCGTCACTCCTTTGTAGGGGACGTATACGGCGAGGCCGAGCTCGGCGAGCTTCTGCAGCATGGACGTGGCGGTCGCCGGGGTGACGCCGAGACGGGAGGCGACTTCTCCGGTGGGTACCCGGCCCTCACGGCCGACCCCGAGCGCGTACACCGCCTTCGCGTAGTCCTCTATGGCCTGAGAGTTAGACACGTCTAAAAGTGGAGTTTAGACACATCTAAAACTCGGACGCAAGTCGACGCCCCACGAGCCCGCGATCCCGGCTTCCTAGAATTCGCGCATGACCGTCACCGTAGAGCTCGACGCCCAGTACCGCCAACTGCGCGAGGAGTGCGGCGTGCTCGTCCGCGAGCGCGGCTTCATCGACGTGCTCGGGCCGGACGGCGCCGAGTACCTGCAAGGGCAGCTGACCAACGACGTCGAGGCGGTCGCGGTCGGCGACGGCCAGCACGCGGCGCTGCTCGACCGCAAGGGTCGCATGCAGGCCGATCTGCGGCTGATCCGGGTAGGCGAGGACGCGATCCTGCTCGACTGCGAACCCGCGACCAAGGACGCCGTTCTCAAGCACCTGACGATGTACTCGATCGGCCGCGACGTGCAGGTCGGCGACCCGAGCGCGGAGCGCGGGGCCGTCTCGCTGATCGGGCCGCGAGCGGCCGAGATCGCCGGGACCGCGCCGCTGCCGGAGTTCGCCAACGAACCGACGTCGGTGGCGGGTAACGACGTCGTCGCGGTCGGCACTCGCGACGGGATCGACCTGCTGCTCCCGCTCGCCGAGCGCGACCGGGTGATCGGCGTCCTGATCGACGCGGGCGCGGTCGAGGTCAGCTCCGAGGCGGTCGAGATCGTCCGGGTCGAGGCCGGCGTCCCCCGCTTCGGTGCCGAGATGGACACTGCGACGATGCCCGCCGAGGCCGGGATCGTCGAGGACGTCGTGAGCTTCACCAAGGGCTGTTACATCGGCCAGGAGACGGTCGCCCGGCTCCATTACAAGGGCAAGCCGAACCGCCATCTGCGCGGGCTGCGGCTGAGCGGCGCGGCAGCGCCCGGCGCGGCGCTGCGCCTAGGCGAGAAGGAGGTCGGGACGCTCGGCGGCGCGGTCGTCTCCCCCGCCCTCGGGCCGATCGGCCTGGCCATCGTCCGCCGCGAGGCGGAGCCCGGGACCGAGGTCACCGTAGGTGAAGATGGCGTTACGGCTGAAGTTGTCGCCCTCCCCTTCGGCTAAATTGCCGCCGAGATGGTTCTCGGGAGAGCCAAAGTCGCGGGGGGCGGCGCGCTCGCCGCGCTGATCTTGGCCTTGGTCGGCGCCGGTTGCGGTGCCGAGACGCATCCCAACGAACCGCGGCCCGCGGTGCCCACCCGGGTCAGCGTGACGATCGGCAAAAGCGGCATCGTGGTCAAGCCCGGCGTCATCGGCATGGGCCCGGAAAAGCACCAGCAGCTGCCGCAGAACCAGAACCACCCGCAGCCTCCGATCAAGACCCAGGCGCCGCTCGACGTCGTCTTCGTCACCGCCAACCAGACCGGCAAGGACTCCAAGCTGGTGATCCGCGGCCCCCACCAGGCGACCTCGCCCCAGGTCTATGCCAACAGCCCCGCCACCTTCGCCGCCGAACTGCCCACCGGCAGCTACACGATCGCCGCCGCCGGCGAGAACGGCGCCCCCGCGACCCTCAAGGTCGGCCCCTACCGCGCGTCGTCCAAGAACGACCTCCTCCTCCCATAAGCGCCACCCCCCGAGTGAGTTCGCACTTCTCCGCGCATACCGCGGGTTTCTGCGAACTCATCCGTGGCTAGGCATCGATGAAGACTGGGGTGCCGAGGGGGACGCGGCGGAAGAGGTAGCGCATCGTCTCGTCGGTGGCGCGGATGCAGCCGAGGGATTCGGCGGTGCCGACGGCGCCGGGGGTGCCGTGGATCGCGAGGCGGTCGCCGCCGATCCAGCCGGCGGGCAGTGCGGCGGTCTGGTGGCCGCTGAGGGCGAGGGCGCAGCACCCGTAGTAGGGGCTTTCTTCGAAGCTGATGCCGTCGGTGACGCCATAACGGCCGGGCGGCGTTTCGGTCCCGGGGCCGCCGATCGTGACGGTGAAGCGCCTCATGGTCTTCTTGCCGTAGCGGAGTTCGAGGCTGCGGCCGGAGAGGTCGGCGTGGATCGACCAGCGGGTCCAGTAGACGGAGACTTTGTAGGGGTCACGGGCGATCCAGGCGAGGTCGCCATTCGGCATTTCCGGTGAGGTGACGCCGAACCAGCCGGGCCGCGTCGCGACCACCGAGAAGGAGACCGGGGAACCAAATTCGGTTTCGTCACCCAGGCGGTAGGCGACCGGGCCGCCGGGTTCGGTGAGCAGGTCGACGGTGGCGCCTTTGTTGACGTGGGCGATCTCGAAGGCGGTGCCGTTGCTGGGGCGGCCGAGCAGGGTCGGCGGCGCGGTGGTCGCGGTCGCCGGTCGCGCCTTTTCGACCCGGCGCGGCAACTTTGCACCCACCGAGGCGTGCCCGGGCCGGGCCGCTTCGCCGTTCTCCGTCTTGCCGCCGGGGACCGCGGTCTTGCCGGGCGCTTCGCCGCCGGAGGCCGACTTGCCGCCCCGGTCGGGCGTCTTGCCGGTCTTTTCGGGGGCGTCGACGCGGATCACGGTCGTCCGCGCCGGCGCCTCGTCGCCGCCTTCGTCCAGCACGTGGAAGAGCAGCGCGAAGGCGCAGACGACGGCCACCGTCGCGGCGATGGCGCCGAGCGCCGTGAGCAATCGATCGCCCATCGCTTCCCATGGTGGCGCACTTGCCCCGGCCGGCCGGGGCAAGGCGGTGTTTGCGGCGATCGCGGCGCCCGGTGGCGTCCGCCCCGCGCGCAACCATCGTTGGTCCGATGACCATCGTTCTCGCCATAGCCGTCCTGCTCCTCGTCGCCGCCGTCCTCTACCTGGCCCTGGGCCGCAGGGAGGAGCCCGCCGCCGAGCCCGATCTCGGTCCGGCGATCCAGGAAGCGACCCAGAACGTCGCTTCGCAGATGATGTCCAACCTCCTGCAGGCAAACGAGGAGGCGCGGAAGGTCGACGTCGCCAACGCCGCGGCGGCGCTGGACAAACGCCAGTCGGAGATCGACCGGCGCCAGCTGGAAATGAAACAGCTGACCGACCGGATCGCCCAGGGACAGGAGAAAATCGAGGCCGAAGTCCGCAAGCGCGGCGAAGTCGACCTGCAGACGCGGACGCTGCTCCAGCAGATGGGCCAGACCGTCGGCAACCTCAACTCGGAGACGGCGGGGCTGAAGAAGGCCCTGCGCCAGCCACAGACCCGCGGCCAGTGGGGCGAGCTGCAGCTGCGCCGCTGCATCGAGATCGCCGGGATGACCGAGCACGTCGACTTCGAGCTGCAGGAGACGCTGCACACCGACGACGGCCGGCTGCGCCCCGATGCCCGCTTCATGCTGCCCGAGGGACGCAGCTTCGTCGCCGACTCGAAAGTGCCGCTCGATGCCTTCCTCGACGCCCAGGAGGCCGAGGACGAAAGCACCCGCCAGGTCCACCTGGCGCGCCATGCCCGCCAAGCCCGCGAGCACGTCCGCAGCCTCAGCACCAAGGACTACCAAGGGCAGTTCAAGGCGGGTGCGATGCCCGACCTCGTGATCTGCTTCATCCCCAACGAGCCGGCCCTGCATGCCGCCTTCACCGCCGACCCCGAGCTCTTCGACTACGCGCTCGAGCGCAACGTGCTGCTCGTCAGCCCGACGTCGCTGATCGGCCTGTTGCGGACGATGGAGCTCGGCTGGCGCCAGGAGCGGATGGTCGCCGAGGCGGCCGAGATCGCCGACGCGGCGGGCACGCTGCACGCGCGCTTCTCACGCTTCCTCGGCGAGTTCGAGAAAGTCGGCAAGGGCCTCAAAGGTGCGGCCACGGCCTACGACAGTGCGGTCGGTTCGATGGAAACTCGCCTGCTGCCGTCGCTGCGCAAAGTCGAGGGCATGGGCGTCGCGCCGGGCAAAGAGATCAAGCCGCCCGAACCGACCCAGATCACGGTCCGCCAGATCTCCGCGCCGGAGCTTCGCGAGGCGGCGGGCGACCTCGAGCCGTCGGGCGAGCGCGACGCGGCGTAGGGCGCGCGGCATCTAGGATTCCCCGCGGCGGGAACCAAGATTCGAGCGCTATACCAATACGGAGGCAAAGCTTTGGCTGTCGATACCAGCAACCTGACCAACCTCGACGTCGAGCCGGGGACGCTCCCGGAGACGATGGCTGCCTGGGTGATCCGGCAGGAGCGCGAGGGCGAGCCGAAAGACGCCTTCCAGCTCGAGCAGATCGAGGTCCCCGAGCCGGGCGCCTTCGAGGTGATCGTCCGCGTGATGGCGGCCGGGGTGAACTTCAACAACGTCTGGGCGGCGCTGGGCAAACCGGTCTCCGTCTTCGGCTACGGCGACCACCCCGAGTACGGCAACCACATCGGCGGCTCCGACGCCTCGGGCATCGTCTGGAAAGTCGGCGAGGGCGTCACCCGCTGGAAAGTCGGCGACGAGGTCGTCATCCACTGC
>JBOGYZ010000383.1:0-7177 GCA_050697015.1 Solirubrobacterales bacterium | reverse complement strand
GTGGCGACCCTGGCAGGCTGTGGCCGCCACGAGACGCCCGGGACGTGAGGGGTTCATCGGGAAGCCGGCACAGGGACGTCACGAAGTCGGACTTCCGTGACGGTCCTGCCCGAGAGTGAGGCCCCGGCCCATTGGTCAAGAAGCTCAGTGGAACTTTGGGGGTGCTATAGCGCCCTCAATGTTCCACTGAAGAACTTGAACGGTGGGGTGACCTGTCAGGAGGAGGATGCGTCACAGATCCTCAACTCCTTTCATACCCGGCCGTCTCGGCCACGGCCACAGCCTGCCAGGGTCGTGGGCGAGACGGCCCTTCCCTTTCCCGGGCGCCAGCCTGCGGGCCCTGGCTAGACGGGGTCGCTCCGCAGGTGCCAGCCCCGGGAGGGCGCTATTCGACCCCTTCTTCGCCGCTTCCTTCGCCTTCTTCGGCCTGTTCTTCTTCGGTGGCTTTTTCTTCTTCGGCCAGGGCTTCCTCTTCTTCGGTTTCGACTTCTTCTTCGTATTTTTCTTCCTGCGCCGGGGTCGGGCAGTACTTGGGCGAAACCTCGCCGTTCACCTTGAAGACGTAGTCGGGCTGGGGCACGATGGTCGGCTCTTCGATCACCTTTTTAAGCGCCGGGTCTTCCCTCACCCAGTCGTAGACCGGGTAGAAGTAGTGGCCGTATTCCGGGCTGTCCCTCGAGTCCTCGGTGGACCGGGACATGATCAGGTAGTCGTAGTTGCCGGCGTTGATCCGTTCCATGAACTGTTCGCACGAGGTCGGCAGGCGATGGGACCCGTGCGGGCCGTTGACGCCGATGAATTCGACTTCGTTGGTCGGCGGATTGCCGAAGAAGCCGTACTGGCCGAAGATGATCTCGCTGTCGCCGATGATCCCGATCCGTTGGTGCTGCAGCTTCTGGGCGAAGGCGTACGCTTCTTCGGGCCCGCCTTCTTGGAGGAAGAGTTTCGTGTCCGTGTAGTGCTGGTGGGAGAACTGGGTCTCCTGGGCACGTCCCAGGACGACGGCGAAGAAGAGGACCACGACGCCCACGGCGGCGGCGATGCGTCGCGACAGCACCCCGCGGGAGCGTCCCACCCCGAGCGCGGCCGGCACCCAGACCAGCGCCAGGGTGATGAAGATCGTCCCGAAGATGTAGGTCGAGTACCACTGAGGCGTGGTCAGGACCGTGATCCAGTAGACGGCGGCGAGGAACCACATCGTGATCCAGGCACGCCGATCCGGAGCCCGCAGCGGACGCGCAAGTGGCAGCATCACCATCGCCAGGATCAGCCCCGGGATCAGGTACCGGGTGTTGGTGAAGAAGCCGGTCGGCGCGCCTTCCTGACCCGCCGCGGTGAGCGGCGTGAAGACGTAGACGACCGCGGTCAGGAGCGCCGCAGCGGCGACCACCCGCAGGATCTTGTTGTTCGAGCGCCAGACGATGAAGACCGCGGCGGAGCCGGCCATGATCAGGATCAGCGGCCAGAGCGGACCGAGCGCGTTCTCTAATTGCGGGAAGAACCAGTGGCGATAGATGGTCGGCTGGGTGAGGTAGTGCGCGACGGCGAAGCGCGGCCGCGGGTCGAGCGGCATCTGGTCGGGCACCGGCAGGTGCAACGGCCCGAACTTCGTGATCGGGATCGGATTGCCGCCCGTCTTGATCGCCGCCCGCACGTACCAGTAGCCACCGGTGATGAAGATCGACAGGCCGAGGATCCAGGCGGTCGTCCAGCGCCGCCCCTTGCCGCTGAAGAGGAAGACGCCGATCGCGATCGCCGCCACCGGCACGAGGAAGGTCGTCTTCACCGAGGCGGCGAGCCCGGCGGCGATGCCGGCCATCACCAGGGGGCCCTTGTCGAGCAGCGGCGCATCGCGCTCGGGGGTGTCCTCGACCGCGGTCCCTTCCCGCGGCGCGCGCCGCTGGTGCGCGTTGATCAGGAACGCGGCGAAGGCGACCAGGAAGGCCAGGCCCATGATGTCGTTGCGCGCCTCGCCGGGCTGCGTCTCGATCATCACTCCCGAGTCGAGGATGATCGCCCCCGCGATCAGGGTCGCCGGGCCGACCTTGTAAGGGCGGCCGACGCACCAGCAGGCGAGCAGCGCGATCGCCAGCCAGAAGAGGTTGATCAGCGGCGAGAGCCAGTCGGTTTTGAAGAGGACGATCGCCGCGCCGTTGATCAGTTCCGAGCTCTGCGGGTAGAACCAGGCGGCGAGGCGCAGCGGGTCGGTGAAGTGCAGGTGGACGGTCGAGTGCTCCTGGGCCATCGTCGCCGCGAAGGGCATGTGGTACCAGGTCGTGTCGCCGCCGAACATCCCCTGGTCGAGCGCCAGCTGGGACGGGAACGTCCACTCGGCCATCGTGAAGGAGGCGACCGCGATGGCCAGGATCAGCGCCCATTTGGTGACCTGCGGCGCCTTGACTTCCTCGCCGCGCTCGGGCCCTTTCCAGTAGCCGAGGCCCGCGGCGCCGAGCCCGACGGCGATCGTGAAGATGATGATCCAGCCGAATTCGAGGATGCTCAGCGTGCCGAGGATCTCCAACGAGATCACCAGCAGAGCGACCGCAAGGGTCGCGTCGGCGAGCCGCGCGAGCGCCCCGGAGAATTCCGGCACGATCCAACGCCGCAACCAGTAACCGCCGAGCCCGAGCGCGGCGAGGATTCCGATCACGGCGAGGCTGCCGGCTATGTAGGAGCCGAGGGAGGGTGCCACGGGCGCGTGATGCTATTCACCGCGCCCGTCGGTGGGACTGCCGCCGACCCCGCAAGGGGTCCCGACCGCTCAGGCGGCGGCCGGGATGGTGCAGACGACGCCCGTGCCTTTGAGGCCGCAGTAGCCGTTCGGGACCTTGTGGAGGTATTGCTGGTGGTAGTCCTCGGCGTAGTAGAAGGGGCCCGCCGGGGCGATTTCGGTCGTGACCGGATCCTTGCCCGCGGAGCGCAGATCAGCGTCATAGGCGTCACGAACCCGTTCCGCCGTCTCCTTCTGGGCGTCGTTGACGAAGAAGATTCCCGAACGGTAGGTCGTCCCGACGTCGTTCCCCTGGCGCATGCCCTGGGTGGGGTCGTGCTCCTCGAAGAACACCTTCAGCAGATCCTCGTATGAAACCTTGCTCGGGTCGAAGGCGACCATCACGGTCTCGGCGTGGCCGGTCTTCCCGGTGACCGTCTCCTCGTAGGTCGGATTCGGGGTGATGCCGTTCTGGTAGCCGACCGCGGTCGAGTAGACCCCGTCCATTTCCCAGAAGATCCGCTCTGCACCCCAGAAACAGCCCAGGGCGAAGTAGGCGACCTCGATCCCCTCGGGGAACGGGGGCTTCAGCGGCGTGCCCAGCACCGCGTGCGTCTCCGGCACCGGGAACCCCGGCTCGCTGCGACCCGGCAGCGCGTCCTCCGCGCTCACCATCTCGGTCTTGTCGGAGTTCAACATCATCATCAGCTTTCCAATCGAGCTCATCCGTTTTCCTCTCTTTCGATAAGGAGAAACGTTACGCCCCAGGTCTATCAAGACTGTGAACTGACGGGGACGCCGGAGCCGGCTACACCGGGTAGGCGACGCGGATGTGGCGCTTGGCCAGCATCATGAAATCGCGCTGCTGGGTGCGGCCGTCGGCGAGCGAGGTGATCTCGCAGTTCGTCAGCGCAAGGAACTCGAAGTCGGTCCGGTTCATCGAGTCCGAGAAGCGGCTCTGGTAGCCGTCCGGCGGCAACGTCACGTCGCCGACCACCAACAGCCGGTCGGTTTCGAAGGCGATCCGCTCGACCCGCTTGGCGCTGTGGTCCTCTTGATCGAACATCGGTCTCCATATCGGCATTCGGTCGAAGACCCTGAAGCGATAGGCTGCCGACGCAGGGCTAGGGAGGCCCGGAACGGAGAGAGCGATTTACGTTTGCGAACGTTGTGGAAGCCGGTTCAACTCCGCCCGCTTCGCACACATCGAGCTATGCCCGCGGTGTCTGCTTCGCGACGACTTCGCATCCCACCTCGTCTCCGTGCCGAACGGCAAACGCACGCCCGAGCGGCCAAAAAAGGCCCCATCCGAGCCCGACGCCGCCAGCGCCGAGCTGGGCTGAGAAGATTGATTCCGCGCCGTCGCTCCCGGTCGAGTTCGCACTTGTCCGCGGTATGCGCGGATAACTGCGAACTCACGGCCTGACCGTCGGAATAAGCCCTTGATCAACGGCCTATGGCGAGCCGCAGGCCCAGGTCGAGCTCCGCCGCCTCGAGCAGGTCGCCGTTCCTCATCTCCCAGGTCCCGTCGGCCAGGTCCGCTCGCAGTCGCCCGATCGCGGCGGTGACCTCCTCGCTCGGCAGCACGTGGAACACCGAGATGCTGTTGCGAACGGCCTCGTCCAGGAAGGCCTCGGGACGGCGCCAGTAGGCCTGGAAGAAGCCATCGCGACAGTCGCGGGGCACCAGGATCGGCTGGACCTCGACCTCACAAAGCCGATTATCGGGGCGATCGGCTGAGGCGAGCCGTCGGAGCGGTACGGTGCCGACGCTTGCAAATCGCAACGACTCGGAGGACGCCGATGCCGGACACCACCTGCCACATGTCGATCTCGCTCGACGGCTTCGTCGCCGGGCCGGACCAGAGTCGGGAGAATCCGCTGGGGAAGCGCGGCATCGAGGTCTATGGCTGGCACCTCGGCGACGAGCGCGCGAACGACGCCGACGCGACGGCAGAGGGCTGGCTCATGCGACCACGCGGGGCCTACGTCATGGGTCGCAACATGTTCGGGCCGATCCGCGACGAGTGGGATGAGGACTGGGATGGATGGTGGGGCCCCGAGCCGCCCTACCACGCGCCGGTCTTCGTGCTCACCCACCACGCCCGCGAGCCGATCGAGATGGAGGGCGGCACGAGCTTCCACTTCGTCACCGAGGGCTTCGACGCCGCCTACGCACAGGCGCGTGAGACGGCCGGCGAGGATGGCATCGACATCGCGGGCGGCGCCTCGACCGTCCGTCAGGCGCTCGCCGCCGGAGTGATCGACGAACTCACGCTCGACCTGGTCCCCGTCCTGTTCGGGTCCGGCGAGCGGATGTTCGACGGAGTCGAGTCCTTCGGGTTCGAGCCGGTCGAGGCGCTCCACTCTCCGCTCGCCACGCACATCCGCTACCGCCGGGCGGCGTGACGAGGGACTTCAGTCGGGGCGCCCGGATTCGAACCGGGGACCTCCGCCACCCAAAGGCGGCGCGCTACCAGGCTGCGCCACGCCCCGACAGCGCCAGTGTAAGCCGATCATCTAGCGTCTGGTGCCGATGGCCGACGTCCAGCCACTGAAGGCGCTCCACTACGACCTCGAGAAGGTCGGCGGGCTGGCGGCGGTCGCCTCGCCCCCCTATGACGTGATCGACGCCGCCGAGCGGGCGCGGCTGCTCGACCGTTCTCCGTACAACGCGGTGGCGATCGACCTGCCGGTGCCGTTCGACCCGGAGGACCCCGCGAGCCGGCCGGTCGGCGACCCTTACGAGGACGCGGCGCGGCGGATCGACGCGTGGCGGGCCGAGGGCGTGCTCGCCGCCGACGCCGAGGACGCGGTCTGGGCGCTGTCCCAGGACTACACCGCCCCCGACGGCGCCCGGCACACGCGGCACGGAGTGCTGGTCCGGGTGCGGGTCGAGGACTACGAGACCGGCACTGTCCGCCCCCACGAGCGCACCCACCCCGGCCCGCTGCAGGACCGCCTCGAACTGACCCGCGCCACGCGGCTGAACCTCTCGCCGATCTTCTCGCTCTCGACCGAGGACCCCTGGCCGCTGGTCGAGCCCGCCCTCTCCGCCGAGCCCTGGGGCGAGGTGACCGACGACGACGGCACCGTCAACCGGGTCTGGCGCGTGGCCGACCCCGTCGTCGTCGCCGCCGTGGTCGAGCGCCTCGCGGACGCCCAGCTGCTGATCGCCGACGGGCACCACCGCTATGAGACCGCGCGCGCCTACCGCGACGAGGTCGGCGGCGAGGGCCCGCAGAACTACACGCTGATGGCGCTCACCGGGCTCGACGACCCCGGCCTCACCGTCTTCCCCACGCATCGCCTGCTCTCCGGCTTCTCCCACGATCCGGCCCGCCGCGAGCGCCTGCTCGCCGGCCTGGAGGAGCTCTTCGAGGTGACCGAGATCGACCGCCTCGAGCTCGACCCGGCGGGCGCCGAAGGCGTCGGTGTCTTCGGCCTCTTCGACGGCGCCGACGGCACCGCCCGCGCCCTGCGGCTCCGCGACACCGCCGAGCTCGATCGCCGCCTCGCCGGCAAGCCCGAGGCCTACCGCCGGCTCGACTCGGCGATCCTCGAGACGTTGGTGCTGGAGGGCCTCGCCGGGATGAGCGAGGAGGACATCACCGAGCGCCGCGGCCTCGAATACGCGAAGAGCGTCCCGGCCGCGGTCGAGATGGTCGAGAACGGCATCTACGACCTCGCCTTCATCCAGCGCCCGGTGCCGATCGAGCAGGTGAAGGCGGTGGCGGAGACCGACGAGAACATGCCGCCGAAGTCGACCTACTTCTTCCCCAAGGTGATGACCGGCTTCGTCTTCAGCCCGGTCGGCTGAGGCGGTCGGCCCGCCCGCGTAGGATCGTTCGATGGTCAAGATCTACACCAGGAAGGGCGACGACGGGACGACCTCGCTCTGGTACGGCGGCCGCGTCCCCAAGGACAGCGCACGCACCGAGGCCTACGGCACCTTCGACGAGGCGTGCTCGGCGCTCGGTGTGGCCCGCGCGCTCTGCACCGAGTCGGGCGCGATCGAGCTCGCCGCCGACATCCTGCGGCTGCAGGACGACCTCTTCGTCGCCGGGGCCGAGCTGGCGACCGCGCCGGAGGCGGCGGAGCGGCTCGAAGACGGGATCAGCCGGGTGACGCCGGAGATGGTCGAGGAGGCCGAGCGGCTGATCGACCGCTACATGGCCGAGGTCGAGCTGCCGCCGAAGTTCGTCATCCCCGGCGGCAACCCGATCTCCGCCCACCTCGACGTCGCCCGCACCGTAATCCGCCGCGCCGAGCGCCACGTCTCGACCCTGGTCGAGGAAGACGAGATCGCCTCCGCGACGCTCGTCCACTTCGTCAACCGCGCCTCCGACCTCGCCTACGCGATGGCCCGCTGGGCCGATGTCGACGACCCGGCTCTCTTCGAGGGACGCGGCCGCTGATGCACGCCCACGTGGTCGCCCGCCGGATCGCGGGCCTCTCCCACGAGATC
>JBOGYZ010000382.1:0-19596 GCA_050697015.1 Solirubrobacterales bacterium | reverse complement strand
ATCGTCCACCGATCAAAGATCCCGATCTTTGTCGTGGCGGTGGCGGCCCTCCTCTCGATCGGGGTCGCACCCGCCGCCGCCGAAGACCACTTCACGCCGCTCTCCGCGCGGGTGCTGCACGCGCCCGAACCGGTGCGCGGCGGCGACGGGCTCGAACACCTCGTCTACGAGTTGGTGGTGTCGAACGACGCGCTCTTCCCGCCCCGGGCGGTAACGGTGCGCAAGGTGATCGCGACGGCCGCCGGCCGATCGATGGAGGCCTCCACGAGGCCGAGCGCTTCGCGATCGACTTCGTCCAGATGACCCCGGCCGGACGGATCACGGAAGGGTCCAACAAGGTGCTCGGGGACTACCCCTTCTATGGCGCCGAAGTGCTCTCGGCGACGGCGGGCAAGGTGGTCGGCGTCGTCGATCGGCTCCCCGACCGAGCGATCGACTTCGAACTGCCGCCGCCGCTGGCGGGCGACGCGGGCGGCAATCACGTCGTCGTCGCGATCGGCGGCGGCCGTTACGCCTTCTACGCGCACCTGCAGCCGGGGAGCATCCGGGTCAAGGTCGGCCAACGGGTGCGGCCCGGGGTCGTCCTCGGCGACCAGGCGAAGTTGGCGAGCGCGCCGCGCGGCCTCAAGCGTGCCGAGCTGCCGCTGAACCTCCAGGTCGTCGACTTCGGTCCATGAATCGCGCCGGTCGTCCAGTTCATGGGAGGATGCGCGCATGAGTCCTTCGAAAGCGCGCCGCGAGGAGCGCCCCGAGTATGGATGGGTGATCTCGTACGGCTGCAAAGCGACCGGCGAACTCAAACGGCTGAAGGTCGAGACCGACCCGGCCGCCGACACCAGCCCGATCAACGTCCCCTGCTCCTGCGGTGAGGTCCACCGCGTGACCGTCTCGCCCTACCGTCGCCGACGCGCCGCCGACGAGCCGTTCGACCTCGAGGTCAAATCGCTCGACGAGCTCCGCGGGAGCTGAGAGAAAGGAATCACGTTGCTGCCGCTCGCCGACATCTCGTTCGGAGACCTCCTGTTGACGGTCTTCGAGATCTTCCTGTTCGTGGTCTGGATCTGGATCCTGTTCACGATCATCACCGACCTCTTCCGCAACCACGAGATGTCGGGGTGGCTGAAGGCGGTCTGGCTGCTGTTCCTCGTCTTCATCCCGTACATAGCGGCGCTGATCTACCTGATCGTCTACGGCTCCGACATGCGCGAACGACAGCTGCGCGCGCAGGCCGAAGCCAAACACGAGGCGGACCACTACATCCGCGCCGCCGCCCACGTCTCACCCGCCGACGAACTCCACAAACTCCACGACCTGGTCGAAAAAGGCGCGCTCACCGAGGCGGAGTACGACCGCGCCAAACAGAAACTGCTGGCGACCACCTAGGAGGCGCCGCTCGCTGAGATAGCGGCGCCCCGGCGCCCTCAACTCAGCGAGCGTCAGGTCGATCCGAGGCTGACCAAGAGGGTTGCGGCCAACGCCGTCACGGGGCCGACCTTCTGAGCGGAGGACCAGCGCTCGCCGAGGACGATGCGGGCGAGGATCACGGTGAAGCCCGGGTAGAGGGCGGCGAGGACGGCGACGACCGCCAGCTCGCCGTGGTTGTTGGCGATGACGAAGGAGAGGTTCGCGGCGCCGGCGAGGAGGCCGGCGGCGAGCAGCAGGCCGACAAGTCGGAGCTGCCGTAGGTGGTGGCGGCGAGCAGGCCGAGGAGGACGGACACGCGCCCAAGTTAGTCGGCCGAAGCGCAGTCGTCCTTTGGCCCGTCCAGCGGGCCTAAAGACGACCGCGCAAGAGGGACCGGGCCAAAGGACGACCGCAGGTTGGGGAACGGGCTAGGCGGGGAGGCCGACGCCGCTGAGGCGGCCGAGGAGGGCGCGGAGGTCGGCGCGCTCGGATTCGTCGAGTTCGGCGAGGATCTCGGCGTCGATCTCGGCCAGGACGGCGTCGATCTCGGCGAGCGCGTCGCGACCGTGGTCGGTCAGCTCGAGGATGCCGCGGCGCCGGTCCTCGCGATCGCGGCGGCGGGCGATCAGGTCACGGTCCTCGAGGTCGTTCAGCAGGCAGACGAGGCTCGACGCGTCCATGCAGAGGCTCTGCGCCAACGCCTGCTGGCGGGTCGGGCCGTGGTCGCGGAGGTAGGAGAGGGCGACGAGCTGGCGTTGGCGGAGCTCGCTCGGGCCGAGCGCCGCGTCGAGCCGCGAGCGCACCAGGCGCGCCACCCGGGCGATCAAAACGGACGCCGGGAGGTCCGTTGTGGGTTTGGTCGGCGTCTCGACACTCATTCACAACATAGAAGCACGATAAAGTTGATGTTTCATAAATGATTGGGGAAGAAAGGATCTACGCGTGCTGCAGTTCGTAGAGCCCGACCCTGAGCTGAAAGAGGACCCCTGCACGGAGCTTCGGCGCCGTGGCCTCGACTGCACCGAGGAGGTCGAAGCAGCGCGCCAGAAGGCGCCCGAAAGCCGCACGATCTTCGTCAACGGGGCGCTCGCGGCGGGCCTCGTCGTGATCGCCGCCGCGGCCGTCATCTGGGTCCCCTTCCTCGAGCCGATCCGCGACCGCTTCGCCAACACGGAGCCCGGTTGGGTCGTCGCCGCCTTCGTCCTCCAGCTGCTCTCGGTGCTGAGCTTCGTCGTCGCGCTGCGCGGCGCCTTCGAGCGCCGCCTCGGTTGGCGCGAGGCGTTCGACGTCGGCGTAGTCGAGGAGAGCGCCAACGTCTTCCTGCCCAGCGGCGGCAGCGGCGGCCTCGCGCTCGGCGCCGTGATCCTGATCCGCTCCGGCATCCCCAGCGCCTTCGCCGCCAGTCGCTCGGCCGTCCTCTTCCTTGTCACCAGCGCCGTCAGCGGTTTCGCGCTGGTCATCTTCGGCCTCGGCGAGGCGGTCGGCATCTTCCCCGGGAACGCCTCGCTCTCCTCGACCCTGATCCCGGGGCTGGCCGGGACCTTCATCATCGCCGCGATCATCTTCCTGCCCCGGCTGATCCCCCAGCTTGACGCCGACAAGGGCGGCAAGATCCGCCGCGCCATCGCCCTCGCCCAGGCCTGGCTGGTCGGCGCCGTCGACACCAGCATCGAGATGGTGCTGGGAAGGCGGGAAATCCTCCTGATCGCCGGCTCGATCGGTTATTACGCCTTCGACGTCGCCTCGATGGGCGCCGCCTTCGAGGCGCTCGGCGGCGGCGGGCCGGCGCTCGGCCTCTTCGTCCTCGCCTACACGATCGGCCACGCGGGCGCGATCGTGCCGCTGCCCGGCAGTGCCGAGGGCGGCCTGGTCGGCGCCTTCACCCTCTATGGCTCGTCGCTCAGCCTCGCGGTCGGCGGCATCCTCCTCTACCGCGTCTTCCACGCCGGCGTCCCCTTCCTGCTCGGCGCGCTCGGTCTCGCCGACATGAGCCGCCAGCGCCGCAGCGCCCGCTCGATCGTCCCGGCGGTCGATCCGGCGCCCACCGACGGTGATAGCTCGGAGTCCGATGACGCGGCCTCGGCGGCGACCGCAGAGCAATCCAAGGATCGCTCAGAACGCGTCGCGTAGGCGGGGCGGAGTACGCCGGCTGGCGCCTCTGGGCTTGGCGAGGGGAAAGCTGTCGCCTCGCGGCTGATGGGCGGCCCCGGCGGGCTATGGCCGCCCATCAGCCGCCGGGTCGCCGGAGTCACCGAGAGGGGTGGGTCCCGGACGATGCGGGCACGCAGGCGTGACGAAGCACGCGTGTCCGGTGCGGGTCCCGTGCGCCTTCAGCGCCCCACCACCGGTGAGTTCGCAGTTCTCCGCGCGATCCGCGGATAACTGCGAACTCGACCCCGGAGGGGTGTCGGGATGCGGGAGGAAGGCGCGCGATCGGGGTCGCACTCGACTACCAGGAAGACCACCCCGACACGCTGGTCGTGGTCACCGTCAGGTCGTAGACCGACGGAGCGCGCGGGCGGCGGCTTGGTGCCGTCGCCCGCCGTCCTCGGTCCGCTTGGCGCGGTGGCCCGGCTCGATGAGCCAGAGCAGCATCGCGATGCCGGCGAAGGCGACGCCGACGCCGCAGACGGCGCCCCACCCTCCCGCGCTCCAAGCGAGCGAGCCGGCCGCCGAACCGATCGCGCCGCCGGTGAAGTTCGAAGTGATATAGGCGGTGGTGACGCGGCCGGTGGTCTCGCGGCCGAGCGCGTAGATCGCGCCCTGGCTGAGGACGTTCTGCCCCTGGACACCGAAGTCGAGCAACGCCAGGCCGACCAGGATCGCGACAACGCTGTGCTGCCCGAGGATGAAGATCGGCCAGCTGAGCAGGACGGCGGCGAGTACCGCACCGGTGGCGGGGCGGCCGTGGCCGCGGTCGTGGAGGCGGCCCATCCGCATCGCGGTGACCGCGCCGACCAGCCCGGCGAGGCCGAAGAGGCCGATCTCCGCCTCGCCGAATTCGAAGGGCGGATCGGAGAGCAGGAAGGACAGGGTCGTCCAGACCAGGCTGAAGCCACCGAACCCGCAGGCGCCGTAGACCATGCGCCGGCGCAGCAGCGGCTCGCGGCGGATCAGCGCGCCGACGCTGCCGAGCAGTTCGCCGTAGCGCAGTGAAGCCGAGGGGCGGCGCTCCGGCATCGCCCGCCAGAGGGCGACCGCGAGCACCGCCATCGCCAGCGCGGCGATCGCGAAGACGACGCGCCAGCTCGTCGCGCCGGCGACCAGGCCGGAGAAGGTTCGGGCGAGGAGGATCCCGGTCAGCAGGCCACCCATCACCAGGCCGACGACGTGGCCGCGTTCGCCCTCCGGGGCGAGGGTGCTGGCGAAGGGGACGAGGATCTGGGCGACGACCGAGGTCGTCGAGGCGAACCCGATCGCCAGCGCCAGCACGAGGAACTGCGGCGCCGCGGCGGCCCCCGCCATCGCCAGGCAGCTGACCACGAGCAGCGAGACGACGAGCTTGCGGCGGTCGACCAGGTCGCTCAGGGGGGCGAGGAAGACGATCCCGAGGCCGTAGAAGACCTGCGAGACCGTGACCAGGAGGCCGGCGGTGCCGTCGGAGACGTCGAACTGCGCGCCGATCGCCGAGAGCAGCGGCTGGGCGTAGTAGAGGTTGGCGACGGTGGCGCCGGTGCCGATCGCGAGCAGCGCGATCAGCTTGCGGGACATCGGCTTGGTGGCGTGCTCGGGCACCCGTCCCAAGTTACGACGAGCGGGCGCCGGCGGCCATCGACTTCCTCACACATCCCGGCCGCCCACCCGGCCGGGGGTCCGGTCAGTAGGGCCAGCGCCGTTTGCGCTCGGGGCGCGGGCGCTGGCTGACCCCGACGGTGACGAGGATCCCGATCGCGAGCGCGACGCCGCCGACGGTCTCGACCCAGTCCCCGGCCCGGCCCGGGACGATCACCCCGATCACGAGGACCAGGATCACGATCGCGAAGAAGAGGATCTCCTTCTTGTTCTTCTCGGCCCAGGGGCGCAGCTGATCCATCTGCACCGATCTTAGGATCCGCGCGTGGACGACGCCAAGGCACGCATCGGGTTGGCGGCAATCTGCTCCGGCTTCCTGATCGTCACGCTCGACGCGCTGATCGTCAACGTCGCGCTGGGGCCGATCGTCGACGACCTCGGCGGCTCGCTTTCGGACGCGCAGTGGGTCGTCAGCGCGTACGTGCTCGTCTTCGCCACCTTCCTGCTGACCATGGGCGCCTGGTCGGACCGGATCGGCTCCAAGCGCGCCTACCTGATCGGCCTCGGCGTCTTCGCCGTGGCCAGCGCCGGGTGCGCGGCGGCACCGACGATGGCAACGCTGATCGCGGCGCGCGCCGTCCAGGGGCTAGGCGCGGCGCTGCTGATGCCGTGCTCGCTGGCGCTGATCACCCACATGTTCCCGGCGGGGCCGCAGCGGCGTGGGGCGCTGGCCGCCTGGGGCGGGATCTCGAGCGTCGGCATGGTGGCCGGCCCGGTCCTCGGCGGCGTGCTCGTCGACACCATCGGCTGGCGGACGATCTTCCTCGTCAACCTGCCCGTCGCCTTGATCGCCGCGGTCGCGATGGTCGCCTACGTCGCCGAGACGCCACGCCACCGCCACCCCTTCGACCTTCCCGGCCAAGTCCTCGTCGTCACCGCGCTCGGCGGCCTCAGCGGCGGCTTCATCGCGGCGGGGTCGGCGGGCTGGGACGCGCCGGAGACGATCGGCCTCCTGGTCCTCGGCGCCCTCGCCGTCCTCGCCTTCTGGCGGGTGGAGCGGGCCGTGCCGATGCCGATGATCCCACCCGAGATCTTCCGCAACCGTCGATTCTCGATCGTCGTCTGCATTGCCGGGATCTTCAACTTCGGCGTCTACGGAACCATCTTCTGCCTCTCCCTGCTCTACCACGAAAAGCTCGGCCTCAGCCCCCTCGCGACCGGCCTCGCCCTCCTCCCCCTGGTCGGCACGATCATGACTATCGCCTTCACCTCGGCCCGCCTCATCGGCTACCTCGGCGAGTGGCGCTCGGTCGTCATCGGCCTCTCCGGCGGCGCCACCGGCGCGGTCCTCCTCGCCGTCCTCGGCGGCAACTCGACCGTGGTGACGATGGCCTGCACCGTCCTCTTCGGCACCGTCGCCCTGGCGATGCAGGCGATGACCGCGCTGGCGATGGAGGGCGCCCCGGTCGAGCGGATCGGACTCGCCTCCGGCATCCAGAACGCGGCCCGCCAGGCCGGGGGCGCCCTCGGCGTCGCCCTGCTCGGCACCCTCCTCTCGGCGACCGGCACCCTCGCCCTCCACATCCCGCTGAGCGTGGTCGCGGCCTTCTACCTCGTCGCCCTCTCCCTCGCCCTCTACGGGTGGAGGTTGACGGGCCGAAAAGTCCAGATATAGAGGACTTTTCGGCCCATCAACACCGAAGCTCGGCTAGTGGTGGGCGTATTCGGCCATCAGGCGCTCGCCTTTGTGGCGGAAGCCGGGTGGGACGGGGCCGTGGAGGACGTAGCGGAGGTCGAAGTAGGTCGTCTGTTCGCCGCCTTCGATGAATTCTTCGAGAGTCACCGACACCCGTGGCCGGCGGATGTAGCGGCCGACGCCGATGAATGCGCGCCCCGTGGCGTGGGTGATTTCGTTACCCCAGCCGCGCCAGTGGAGGTTTTCGAAGCGCAACGAACCGTCGCGCTTGATCACCATCGTCTTCGGTTCCTTCGCGTAGCGGTGCTTGCCGACCGACGCGAGCACGACGATCTCCGGTTCCTTGAACGGAGCGCTGCCCGGTTCGGCGGTGAAGGTCGCCTGGGTGTGCGGGCAGCCCGGCAACATCCGATCGGGCGCGACCACGACCCCTTCGGCGCGGTCGGGAGCGGTAAAGGTCGCTTCGATGTAGGGGCCCGCCCCGTCTTCGGCTTTCCAGTGGCCGCTCGCTTCGATCGGGACGGCCGGGCCGGGGTGCGACGTGTAGGTCCCGCAGAAGCCCCAGTTGAAGCGGTACTGGAAGTTCGCGACCTGGCCGCCGCTCACTTCGAAGCCGACCGGGAGGCCGGCCGAGGTGGTCGCCTTCCACGGGCCTTCGACCGGGACGATCCCTTCCGCGCTCGCGCCCGTCGCGAGCACGCCGCCACCGAGCACCACCGCACACGCGAGCACCGCCACCCTTCGCATCGATCGAATCTAACCGACCCCGCCACGCGCGCACAGGGCGGAACGCGGATCGGCGGCAGGGACCTGGGCCCCTCGCTTTCGGCGCGTCCGAGACGTAGGTTCAGAACTTATGCGTCCACCACCCGACCTCTCGCGCCGTCAACTGCTCACGACTGCCGCGGCGGGGACGGCAGCCGTCCTCCTGCCTTCGGCGCCGGCGCAGGCAGCCCGCCGCCCGGCCGTGAGTCGCGATCCGCTCTTCCGGGCGCTCGACGCGAAGATCGTCCGGGCGATGAAGGAGCTGCGGATCCCCGGCGTCGCGGTCGGCGTGATCCACCAAGGGCGCGAGTACGTGAAGGGCTACGGCGTAACCAACGTCGACTATCCGGTCGCGGTGGACGGCGACACCGTGTTCCGGATCGGGTCGACCACCAAGACCTTCACCGGCACCGCCGTGATGCGACTGGTCGGGCAGGGGAAGGTCGACCTCGACGCGCCTGTCCACCGGTACCTGCCGAACTTCGCGGTGGCCGACCGGGCGGCGGCGGCGAAGGTGACGGTCCGGCAGCTGCTCAACCACTCCGCCGGCTGGCTCGGCGACGACATCGAGGGGTACGGCGACGGCGCCGAGGCGATCGAGCGCTACGTCGCCTCGATGACCCGGCTGCCGCAGCTCAATCCGGTGGGCACCGTCTTCGCCTACAACAACGCGGCGCTGGTCGTCGCCGGGCGGTTGGTCGAGACGGTCGCCAAGACCACCTACGAGGCGGCCGTCCGCGACCTCGTAATCGACCCGCTGGGATTGGGACACACTCGCTTCTTCACCGAGGAAGTCATCGGCTTCAACGTCGCCGCCTCCCACGACGTGGTCAAGGGCAAGGCCGTCGTCGAGCCCGCCTTCTGGGCGGTACCGCGCAGCATCAACTCCACCGGCGGGCTGATGTCGAGCGTGCGCGACCAGCTGGCCTGGGCACGCTTTCACCTCGGCGACGGACGGGCGGCGGGCGGACGCCGGCTGCTGAGCCGACGCGCGCTGGAGGAGATGCGGACGAATCCGGGACCGGGCGGCACTTTGCTCGTCGAACTGGAAGGGATGGGCGTCGCCTGGATGCTTCGGCCCAGTGCCGAGGGGGCGCGGATCGTCCAGCACGGCGGCAACTGGCCGGGGCAGTCGTCGGGATTCATGATGGTCCCGAGCCGCGGGTTCGCGATCACCCTGCTGACCAACTCGGTCGGCGGCGAGGCACTTGCCACGGCCCTGTTCGGCGAGGACTGGGCGCTCCGCCAGTTCGCCGGGGTCAGCAACCCGCCGGCGGAGCCGCAGCGGCGGACCGCGTCCCAACTCGCCCCCTACGAGGGTCGCTACCACGCCACCAGCATCGGCATCGACGGGACCGTGCACGACAACTCCTTCGACCTCCGCGCCCGCGACGGCGGCCTCGAGGTCGACGGCCCGATCACCGCCTCCGCGTTCGCCTTCTACCGCGACGACTTCGTCCTCGATCTCGACGAGGCGGGCAAGCCCTCGGGCGCGCGCTCGAACTTCGTCCGCGGCCCCGGCGGCGAGGTTGCCTGGTTGCGTGCGCACGGCCGCCTCTACCGAAAAGGCCGCTGAGGACCGTCGAACGACGCCCCCTGGGGAGGGGACCTGAGTCCCCTGGCTTTTTGCCGCCGGTGACCTACCCTCGGCTCGCACCCATATCTCGAAAGGCAGAACCATTGAAAGACGTACGTTTTCGTAACCCCAAGCGGCGAGCCGGGACGGCCGCAGTCCTCTTGGCTGTCGTCGCGGTCCTCGGACTCCTGAGCGCCGGCCCCGCGAGCGCCGAGAGCCGTGGCTTCAAGATCCACAACACGAGCAAGGTGGCGCTGAAGCTGGAGGCGGCGAAGCCCGTGCCGACCTTCGTCTGCGGGAACATCGGCCGCTGCGTCGAGACCAAGTACCCGATGGACTTCGAGGGCCGCCCCGCCAACGGCTCGACCCTCGACCCGGGTGGCAGTCAGACCTGGGAGCTGAAGTACGGCTTCAGCATCTTCGGCGGGGTCCAATACGCCGCCGACCTCTGGTACGACATCGCCGGGACGAACGCGACCGTCGAGTACAAGATCGAGGTCTACAGCACCACGAACGAGTCGTCGTGCAAGGTGCACGGTTCCTCGAAGTACACCTGCTCGGCCGGCGGGACGAATCTCACGTTCAAGGACTGACGACGGCCTCATCGGCGCGGCGGCTGACGCCGCGCCGTCCGGCCGGCCCTGGACGAATAGGGGACCTGAGCCCCTTGGTAGATGCCCCGCGGGGATCTAGGCTCGCGTCCACGTGCGCTCGGTCGTCCGACATCGCTCGTTGCAGGCGGCACTGTTCGCCGCGCTCCTCGCCACCGTCGTCGCCGTCGCCGCGATCGGGGCGGCCGGGGCCGGGGCAAAGCCGAGCGGCGGTAACGGCAACGCCGCGAAGGGCGGCAACGCCCGCGGGCTGATCACCGCGCCGCGACCCGGGCAGAGGATCAAGCGCAACTACCTGCGCACCGTGGTCAAGAGCGGCCCCGAGAGAGAAGACCTACGGGCGAAGCTGAACGGCGTCGCGATCGGCGAGCGCTTCGGCGTCAACCTGAAGCGGCACCGGCGCTACCTCGAGGCCTCGTTGGCCGACGGCCTGCGGCGCGGCAAGAACCGGCTCGTGGTCTGGGTGAAGCGGCGCGGCGGCGGCTACCGGCGCGCCTCGGTCAACTTCGTCGTCGCCCACCGCAAGCCGATGGCGAGCGCCGGGCGCGACATCCGCGTCGCCGCAGGCGCCCGCTCCGAACTGCACGGCCTGGTGGCGCAGGCGAAGGGGACGAAGGGCCCGGTCAAGGTCAGGTGGACCTTGCGGTCCGCCCCGGCGCGCAGCGCGCTCCAGGCCTCGATCGCCCCGATCGGCGCCGCCCGGGCGAGCGCCGCCGCGGAACCGGGAGCGCCGCAAGCCGGCGTGGTCCAATCCGGCGCGGCGCATGCCTCCGCGGTCGAACCAGGATCGGCCGAACCGGCCACGATCGAACCGTCGTCCGCGGAACAGGCGTCGATCGAACCCGCTCCGCCGCCCTTCGAAGAACCGGGGACGCTGAGCCCCGTCTTCGCTCCCGACGTCCCCGGCCGCTACACCGTCCAGATGACCGCGTCGAGCGCGTCCGGCACCAGCACCGACCTCGTGACGATCTACGTCGTGCCGTCGACGCCGATGATCACGCTGCAGACCGAAACCGCGGGCGGCACCATCGGGAACCCACAGCCCGGCATGCAGATCGGCAGCAACTTCCTCCCCGCGCCCCACCTGCGCACCGCCGCCGGAACGGCGAACTACTCGGGCACGATCAACGGGATCCAATACAAGGCGATCTGGCAGATCGTCGCGCTGGAACGCTCGACCACGGCGCTGAAATGGAACCGCACCTACGGGATCTGCCAGACCTCCTCGAGCGGCGGCTGGTACCCCTGCCGAGCGGGCGAACCGGGCGCCGTCGCGGAATCGCAGGTCGGCGTCCCCGTCCCCGCGAACCCGAAGGAAGAACTAGGCAAGCTCGGCAGCGAAACCCTGGTCATCGCCACCTCCCACCCGAGCGGCGCCGCCGGGATGGAATGGGCGCCGCCGGACGAAGCCAAGTTCGTCGACAACCAGCTCGGCGTCATCGGCTTCCCGGCCGCGGCCGACAAAATCATCGGCCCGCAGGTCGCCACCGCCAAGGCGGGCGAAATGGCCGGGGTCGGCGTCCCCGGGCTGGAACCGGGGCAGGCGACGATCACCGCCGGCGCCGGCACCAACGGGCTGGACGGCTACCTCACCCCCGACTCCAACGTGCCGGCGCACTACAGCTACCTGCCGCCAGAACGGATCCCCTTCGACACCCGCGCCGCCTATGAATGCAACGGCGGGGGCTGCTCGGTCACCCAGCGCATCGGCGGCCCGAACCCGAGCGAAGTCAAGGGGACCGTGCAGGGTGGCAACGGCGGGTTCCTGGTCAGCGGCTTCAACCGCCTCACGCTGGCGCCGATCGAACACAAGACGTTCGAAACCGCGATCAACGGCCTGCGCGAACCGGAAGTGGAACATCCGCAGGGGCCCGGCCAGAAGGCGCTCGAAGCGATGAAGAGCTTCCTCGCCGAACTGGCCAAGAAGGAAGCGATCGTCATGGTCACCTCGATCCACGGGTCGGGCCAGAATCCGAAGGTCCTCTACACCCTGGGCACCAGTGGGTGGAAACCGCTAGGCCTCGAACTGGCAGCCTTCGGCGGGACCAAAGAAGAACTGATCGAAGGCGGGACCACCCCGGGCCATGACTACTCGCTAGTCGGCGGCGGCACCAAACCGGACGAAGGGACCGCTCCCGAGTCGTCGGTCCCGGGCGCGCGGCTGCGCGGCTTCCTCGTCCCGAATGACGACTCGATCTACCAACCGCAGTCGGCCACCGACACCGGGGCGCCGAACGAAAAGCTGATGGACATCGTCCTCCAGCAGCCCGGCAAGGAACCGTGGCCCGACGAAGGCAACGAAGAAGTGATGAAGGCGATGTCGTTCATCGGCACGGAGACGAAACTGCTCGGCTCGCGACCCCGCTTCGCCTACTGGAACAACCTCGTCACCAACCAGCTGGCCACGGAAGCGTTCACCGAAGTGAAAGAAAAGGGGCGGTTCCAGGCCGGCCAGGGATTCAGCAGCGCGGCGTTCGAAAAGGCGAAAAAGGACCTCTACACCGAGCTGCCGCTGGTCAAGTCGGTCCGCCTCTACATGGAACTGCTGGGGAAGCCGGCGGGGCCCGGTGCGAACGCCTGGCAGAAAGCGGCGACGATCGGCGCCGAACTCAAAGACCTGCTGGAAAAGCTGAAGGAAAAGAGCAAGGCACAGTCGGAATATCTCTCCTTCCTCGCCGAGCTGCTCGAAATCGGCGCGCTCTTCGCCGGCGACCCCGAGGTCGCCGAGCTGCAGAAGTTCATCGAAGCAGCGGCGATCGCCGCGGAGGCCGGGCAGACCCTCTGGAACACCAACTACGACGGGTCGGAAACGAAACCGAGCATCGAAGTCGAAGCCGACAAACTCGGTGAAGAACTCGTCCGCCAGGCGGTGGCGAACGAAAAATCGTTCACCCGCTTCGGCGACATCCTGGTCAGCGACTGGAGCAAGCTGCAGGTGATGGGCACCTACGGCGGCTGCAACCCGAACGGCAGCTGTGGCAAGAACGGTGAATACGCCGAACTCGCCTACGAACCGAAGATGGCACAGCTCGCCGAAAAGAACACGACCATGGCGTTCGAACGCGAGCTGTATTCGAAACTCGTGCCCTTGGCGTTCCCGATCTGGAACACCGGCGAAAGCGAGCACGAATCCAACAACGAGAAGTTCCTCTTCTACTGCCGCGACGTCTCCTACCCCTTCGAAGAAGCCCCAGAACAGGCCTACTTCAAGAGCCCGAGCAACTTCTACCCCGGCGGCTGGAGACACCCGGAAACCGGCAACTCGATCTGGAACGTCTACCTCTCCCTCTCCCGCTCGCGCCGCACCTACGGCTTCGCATCGCCGTCGATGCTGGGACGCATGTTCAACCCACTGGTCGCCAACAAGCCGTCCGAAGAGGGCCTGCAGATGAACCGCGGCGACTTCATGCGCGAAGGCGAAAAGTTCGCCAAATACGTCCCCTCCCCGTCCTGCCACTGGTTGGAATAGGCGCGCAGGCGGCGCCGGTGAGCGGCGGCCCGAGTCTCTACGACGCGGCCGTCGCCAGCTCCCGGTCGATCTCCAGCAGGTACGGCGCGACCGACCCCTCGTAGTCCGCTTTCCGCTCGTCCGAGAGGTCCTTCCAGCCGGTGACGGACCCGCGGCACAGGTCGGCGCCGCAGAGGCACCCACCCGGGAAGTGCTCGATCGAGTAGTTGCGCATCGCGTAGTCGAAGGTGATCTCGTCGCCGACCGCGATCGATTCGCGAGCGATGAAATCGCAGGCGCCGGTCTCGTTCACCTCGACCCCGCAGTTCGGGTCGCAAGAGTGGTTGACGATCGGTCCGAGGCCACCGTGCCGGGCCCACTTGGTCCGGCTGATCTGGGTCGCGTGGGAGTCGTTGCGCTCGACCTCGCCCTCGAGCTCGCCGATCATCACCGTCTCCCCGGCCTGGAATCCGCGAGTCGCGCGAACCCCGCCGCCCTTGTCGCCCTCGGGAGTACAAAACTCATATCCGACCGGATCCAAAAGGACCGCCTCTCAATTGTCCGCACGGAGGATCCGTGCCCGGCGACAGTAGTCGATCCCGGAGGCCGCCCTGCCGATCCCGACCAGCCCTACGACGGTCTGATCACCTACGACGCCAAGGATCCCGTCCACGTCGCCGTTGCGGCGGCGGCTGAGCGCGGGATTGACACACCCCCGCTCAAGGAATAGGGATTACCCGACCCAGCCCAACAGTCGTCCCAAGGTCGGGGAGAGACCGATGGCCGAGCCGGCCGGCATAGACCCGAAGCGAGTCGAGGCGCTCGAAGTCTCCGAGAACGCCCGCTTCGTCGCCGAGCGCCCGCGCTCGATGGAACTGGGGAAGCGGGCGCGCCGGTCGATGCCGCGCGGCGTGCCGATGGCCTGGATGGACGACCTCTACGAACACCCGCCGGCGTGGGTCGCGCGCGGCGAGGGGGCGACCTTCACCGATGTCGACGGCCACACCTACCTTGACTTCTATATCGCTGACATGAGCGGCTTCTGCGGTCACGCGCCGGCCCCGGTGGTCGCAGCGGTAGGCGAGCGGATGAGTCTCGGCGGCCAATTCCTGCTGCCCGACGAGGGCGCGATCGTCGTCGCCGAGCATCTCGCCGAGCGCTACCGCCTGCCGAAATGGCAGTTCACGCTCTCCGGCACGCTGGCCAACACCGAGGTGATCCGCCTCGCCCGGGCTCTGACCGGACGCAACGTGGTCCTGGTCTTCGACGGCAAGTACCACGGCGAGGGGGACTCGACCCTGGTGATCGAGGAGGACGGCCGCGTCGTCCCCGAGCAGCGGGGCTTGCCGCCTTGGGTCGCCGACGGTGCCCGGATCGTCCAGTTCAACGATGTCGCCGGGCTCGAAGCCGCGCTCGCCCCCAAGGATGTGGCGCTGGTCCTGGCCGAGCCGGCGATGACCAACGCCGGCTTCATTCTCCCCCGCCGTGGCTACCACGACGCCCTCCGGCGAGCGACCCGGGAGGCGGGCACGCTGCTCGCCCTCGACGAGGTGCACACGCTGGTCTGCGCCCACGGTGGCCTGTCGGGAGATTGGGGCCTCGAACCCGACTTCCTCACGGTCGGCAAGTCGATCGCCGCCGGCGTCCCGCTCGCCGCCTACGGGATGCGCGAGGAGGTCGCGGCGGCGATCGCCCCGCCAGAGCAGGCCCGCGTCGTCTCCGGCGCCTTCGTCGACGAGGTGTCGACCGGCGGCACCCTGTTCGCCAACGCCCTCTCGATCGCGGCGGGCCGGGCGGCGCTCATCGACGTCCTCACCGAGGACGCGTTCGCCGGCGCCGCCGCACTCGGGGACCGGGTGGCCGGCGGGCTGCGGCAGGCGATCGCCGCCGCGGGCCTACCCTGGAGCGTCGCCCACTACGGTGCCCACGCGGCCTATTTCTTCGTCCCCGAACCCCCGACCGACGGCGCCGGGTCGCGGGCCGCCGACGATCCCGCCTTGCGGGCGCTGATCCGCGTCTATATGGCCAACCGGGGCATCTGGGAGTCCGGGTGGTGGCTGGGCCCCACCGTCTCGATCGCCCACGAGCCCGCCGACGTCGATCGTTACGTGGAGACGTTCGCCGGGTTCCTCGCCGAGGTGACCTGAGGGCTGCAGCGACAGCATGGCCTGCGGTTGCGTCTGCCCTGAGCTGGTGGGATGCTCGCGCAGAGCCGCACAACGGAAGGAGAGTGTCCCCATGAATGAAGCCAGGTCCCCCTCAAAGCGCTTGATCGTCGCCGCTCTCCTCGGCACCGCGGCCCTGATAGCGGCGATGTCGGTCCCCTCAGCCTCCGGGGCCGCGGGCCCACCCTGCAAGACCTCGGGGCTGGTGATCTGGTCAAACAACGGGGCCGGCGGCGGAACGGCGGGAAGCGTCTTCTACAAGGTCAGGTTCACCAACCTCTCCGGGCATGCCTGCACCCTCAAGGGCTTTCCGAAGGTGTCCGCGGTCAACCTCGCCGGCAAACGCATCGGCAGCCTCGCACAGCACGAAGTCGGCAAAAAACCGAAACTGCGGAAACTGGCGAATGGAGCCACCGCGACCGCGCTCCTGCGGGTCGTCGACCCGGGGAACTTCTCGCCCTCCGCCTGCCATGAAGTGACGGCCGCCGGCCTACGGGTCACTCCCCCTGGCCAGTCCAATTCGAAGCTCATCCCACTTCCCTTCGCCACCTGCTCGCGGGTCGGCCAGAAGGCCCTGTCGGTAGGCGTCGTCCAGTAAGGGCCGGCCCTCTTGGTCCGGCTGAGCAAACCCAATGAAGGAGATCTCGATGAGTGTCCTTATCCGCTTTGTCCCCCCCGCACTGACGGCCGCCCAGTACGACGAGTCCATCAGCAAACTCGAAGCCACCGGCGACTTCCCTGCCGACGGACTCGATTACCACGTCTGCTTCGGCACCGAGGGGAGCCTGCGGGTCAGCGAGATCTGGGATTCCCGGCAGCAGCTCGAAGCATTCGGGGAGCGACTGATGCCCATCCTTTCCGAGGTCGGCATCGATCCCGGCGAACCGGAAATCCTGGAGATCCACAACATCGTCAAGCGCTGACGATCTAACCGTCAGTCCGCTTCCTCCAGCCCCGCCCGCAGAAGCGCGCCGGCCGCCCAGGAGAGGACCTCGAGCGTCTCCTCGTCGTCGAGTCCGCAGACGTCCTTGAGGACGGTGATCGGCTCGATCCCGAGCATCAGGGTGAGCGCGGTCGCGAGGCGGCGGCGGCGCTCCTCGTCGAGGTCGGCGACCGGCGCCAGGGCCTCTTCGACCCAGTCCAGCCGCAGCGGTACGCGGTGGGATTCGCGGGCGCCGTCCCGGTCTGATCTCAGCCAGGCGTCGAGCATGGTGCGGTAGATCGCCCGCATCCACGGTTCGGCGGCGAGGACCCGGGGGTTGTAGGCGTCGAGGAGGACTCCGAGCCGCACGGCGGGATCCTCGGAGTCGGTCCCGGCGAGCGCGGCGCCGACCTCCTTCATCGTCGGGTTGAGAGCGACGAGCGCCTGGAGCAGATCCGGCTGGGTCGGGAAGTAACGGTAGGCGGTCGCCCGCGAGACCTGCGCCCGCTCGGCCGCCTCGACCACGGTTGGCAGCGCTCCTTCCTCGACGAAGGCGAGAGCGGCGTCGAGGATCGCCCGCCGCGTCCGGCTCTTCTGGTTCGCCCTCGGGTCCCGTCTCTCCGCCTCGGCCATCCCCGTCACCGTATCCCGAGGAGGGAGGCTCCGGACCACGGCGCCTCCTCCTCGCCTTGCGACTCTCTTCCCATCACGATACTCTGATCTCACCAAGGGCGCAACGAGTGGAAAGGCGATGTTCATGAACGAAGTACGGTCACGTAGGAGCAAGCCGCGGGGCGCGATGGCCGCCGCCCTTCTGGTCGTCATCGGAGCCTTCGGACTCCTGAGCGCCGGGCCCGCAAGCGCCGCGAGCCGCGGCTTCAGCCTGCATAACCTCAGCCGCGCAGATTTGAAGCTGGAGTCGGTGAAGCACGTCCCGACCGGGCTTTGCTCCCCCAACACGCACTGCGTCAAGCCCGAGTACCCGATGGCCTTCGAGGGGCGCCCCGACGTGGGCTCCGAAATCGAACCCGATGCGTGGGAAATCTTCGACCTGAAGTACGGCTTCAGCCCCCTCGGCGGGATCCAGTATGCCGCCGACATCGTCTATGGAGTCGTGGGAACCGACGCCACGGTCGAGTACAAGATCTACGTCTGGAGCACTGCGAACACGTCAGAATGTAAGGTCCACGGATCGGCGAAATACTCCTGCACGGCCACTGACACCAGGCTCACGTTCAAGGACGAGCGATGACGCCAGGAGCGCCGGCCGGTCCCGGCGGTGAGGCCACGAAAAGACGCCATCTGCTCCTCTCCGTCCTTGCCGGGCTGATCGCTGTAGTCGCGCTCGCCGTTCCTGCGCTCGCCGTCGCCGCGCCGCCGAACCTGGGCTGGTTCTCCGGGCACGACGACGCCGGCGGCAGCGTCACGTTCCGTGTCTATAGCGGGGTGCACCGAACCCCCAGCATGGACGGCACCAAGTACGACCCCGTCGAGCACGACGAATTCAAGCCGCAGTCCAAGTTCGAAGTTGTCCAAATCAATGGGGGCGCCGGCTTCCGCGACAGCTTCGGAACCTGTGCCTACGAACCCGTCACCGAAGTCTTCTCCCGCGAGTACTGCCTCTACGGGCAGTTCGACGCGCCGAATCACGCCTTCGGGACGATGAGAATCTACATCAGCGCGTATGGCAAACACTGGCCGAAGCCCCTTGCAACGTTCCGCTGGAGCGCAGAGCAGGAGCAGTCAAAGGAGCGTCCTTGAAAACGAGACTCACAGCATCCTTCCTGTCCTTGGCAGTCGTCATGCTGGCGCTGGGCTCGCAGTTCGCCTTCGCCGGCCAAGGAGCCTTGGAATGGTCCGGCCCGCTGAAACCGACGGTCCGTTACTACGGCATGCCGGAACACCTGGAAGGCGACGCCCAGCTTCGGATTCGCGACGACTCCGACGGTTCGCCCGTGCTCGCCCTGTTCAAGGCCACGATCCCCTACCACTGCGACAACAGGGAAGACGGGCGGTTCCAGTACACCTACGACCCGAACGCCCCGAGAACCAAGGTGACGTTCAGGCATATCCAGGTGGACGGGCACCGTGCGCTCGCCTTCAGGCTCGACCAGGAGTGGGGTTCTGGCGATAACGAACTGTGGGGTCCTCACGTGAACCGGGGGGACGGCCAACTGACGGCTGACGGAACCCTGCTCCTTGAAGGTGGCAGCGGAGGCAATGCCCCCGACGGTCAGGGCAGGCTTTCGTTTCATCGCGTGACCTCACCCGAAAAGAACCAGGTCTGTCTGTCGTGGGGCGGCAGCGGCGCACCGATGCACTGGGAAGCCGTTCGCAAGGCGCGATGACGACACCGCCGATGGGTCGGGTCGTCTCTCCCCGACGCTTTAGCGCCCCACCTCGACGAGCTCGTCTCCGTCGCGTTCGACCGCGTGCCAGCTGGAGCCGAAGCTGTCGGCGTCCTGGCCGTTCATGTCCCCGGGATCCTGGTCACCGGTGAACAAGTAGAGCGGGTGGCCGTCGTAAGTGACCTGGATTCCGCCGTCGCGGCGCTTGATCGTCCCGACCATCGCGGCCTCCGCTCCCGCCCTCGCCCGCGGCCGCTCTTCGGTCAGCAACGGAGCCCACGTGGCGGCGCAGGCGCCGTAACAGGTCGGGACGGGGTCGCGCGAGAACTGGTAGAGCATCGGGTTGTCGCGACGGAACTCGTACGCCGTCATCCCGTTGGCGTCGACGATAACCCTGGCCGGACCCGGCGTGGTCGTCACCTTCACCACGGCGGTTCGGGCGCCGGCGCCCACGGTGCTCGTCGAACCGCCTCCTCCGCATCCGCTGAGCAGCCCGACGGCCAAGACCAGCGCCGACAGTGCCACCCATGCTCCTCGATTCCACATGATGCTGCTCCTTCTCGGGGGGACGAAACCTGCCGCGATCTTTGACCGCGCCCGCCGATCCGCCATCGTGGAGCCACCCAGAACATCCGGTTACATGCCGTAGTTCTGCGACTTTTAGGTATCGGCGGAGGTCACGTCGTCGCCTCGGAGGGCAGCCGCGAGCTGGTCCCGCGAGTCGATCTCGAGCTTGGCGTAGGTCGCCGTGAGGTGGGTCTCGACGGTGCGGACGCCGACGAAGAGAGCCTGTGCGACCTCGGGGTTGGACAGGCCCCTCGCCGCCAGCTCGGCGACCCGCCGCTGCGCCGGCGTCAGCGAGCCCGCCCCGGTGAGGGCGAGTCGCCGCGGCCGTCCCCCCGCCGCCCGCAGCTCGCCCTCGGCGGCAC
>JBOGYZ010000381.1:0-19588 GCA_050697015.1 Solirubrobacterales bacterium | reverse complement strand
GAGGTAGCCGCCAGGGGAGGTCCCACATACCTTCACTTCACTCGCTGGATCCAAGCGGGTTACAGACCGTGGGAAACCGCAATGGAAGAGGGAAGAATGGGTGAGAGTCTTACTTCACGTCGCCTCGGGGTGCGCCTGCTGATCGTTGCGTTCCTGCTGGCGGCGCTGTGTGTGTTCGTTGCCGCGTGCGGAGGGTCGAGTAGCAGCTCCTCGTCGGAAGGCAGCAGCGGATCGGAAGGAAACGGCGGCTCCGAAAGCGTCAGTGCCTCGGAAGGCGAAGAAGAAAGCGGGTCCTCCGAAGAAAGCGGACTCGTCTACTTCATGGCCCCGAACACCCAGCCCGAACGGTACATCCACCAGGACGGCCCCGATTTCGCCAAGGCGATGAAGGAACTGGACCCCAACATCGAAGTCAAGCAGGAGGTCGCCGACGGCACGTCCGCTGCGCAGCAATCGCAGGTCGAAACCGCGATCGCCAACGGGGCCAAGGCGCTGGTCGTCGTCGCCGCCGACCCGCCCAGCAGCGCCGGGCTGCTCGAATACGCCGCCAGTAACGAAGTGCCGGTGGTCGGCTACGAGAACGTCCCGCTCAACGGGCCGCTGACGAGCCAGGTCATCTTCAGCCCGCTCAGCGCCGGCGAACAGCAGGCCAAGTACTTCTCCGAACAGGTGAAGGAAGGCAAGCTTGGCCCGACGCCGGTGCCGATCGTACGCCTGTACGGGAACAAGGGCGACGTCTACGAGGTCCAGATGAAAAAGGGCCAGGACAAATACATGGAACCGCTGATCAAGGAAGGCGCGGTCGAAGTCACCTGCGAAAACTACGTCAAAGAATGGGCGCCGGAAAACGCTCAGACCGACATGGAAGCGTGCCTGAGCAAGAACCCCGACATCCGCGGCTACCTCGGGATGTATGACGGTGACGTCGCGGGCTCTTTAGCCGCCCTGAAGCAGCACGGTCTGGACGGCAAGAAGGTGAAGATGTTCGGCGGTCAGAACCCAGAACTCTCTGGCTTGCAGAACCTGCTGCTCGAAGAACAGCAGGACGAGGTGTACAAGCCGTACCCGGTCGAGGCTAAAGCCGCGGCCGAACTTGCTCTGGCGGCAGTGCAGGGTGAAGAACCGCCGGCGAGCCTGATCAACGCGCAGGTGAACAACGGCGCCGACACGATCCCGACGTACGAAATCCCGACCATCTACGGCCACCTCGAAGAAGGGGTCGACCCGGCCGGGCTGGCCGAAAAAGCGGTCACCTACGGGATGTTCACCTGGGAAGAAATCTGCACCGGGGAAGCGGCACAGACCAAGGGTTGTAAGGAAAATGGCTGAGGCGCAGCTCCTCCTCGCCTCCGCGACCGTCGCGAGGCAGGTGTGAGCGAGCCCGCGGTCGTCGAAGTACTGGGTGCCGAAAAGCACTACGGCGGCCTCCGCGCTCTCTCCGGCGTCGACCTTCACGTCGACGCCGGAGAGGTGTTGGCGTTGGTGGGTGACAACGGCGCCGGAAAGAGCACCTTGCTGAAGTTGATGTCCGGAGTCGAACCGTTCGACGGCGGGACCCTCAAGGTAAGGGGGGAAGAGGTGGCGTTTCACAGTCCTCGCGACGCGGCCGGACACGGGATCCACACCGTCTATCAGGACCTCTCGCTGTGCGAGAACCTGGACACCGTCCAGAACCTCTTCCTCGGCCAGGAGCGGGTCTCGAGCGCCGTCCTCGGCAACCGGCTCGACCGCGGCGAGATGGAGGTGGTCGGGCACCGCGTTCTCGGCGAACTGGCGGTCAAGATCCAGTCTTTACGGGCGCCGGTCGGCTGGCTCTCCGGCGGTCAGCGGCAGGGGATCGCGATCGGCCGGGCACTCGTCTCTCAGCCGGCCCTGATCTTGCTCGACGAGCCCACCGCTTCGCTCGGGGTGGAACAGAAGGCCGAGGTCTACAACCTGATCAACCGGCTCCGGGACCGCGGCTGCGCCGTGCTCATCATCTCCCACGATTTACGGGACGTGCGCCACCTCGCCGACCGCGTCGCCGTGCTGCGGTTGGGCACCAAAGTCGCCGAGTTCGTGAAGGCCGACAACTATGACGTCGACGACCTCGTCGCGTCGATCACCGGCGCGAAGGAGGCGATCCTATGAATGTCTCCGTCCCTCCCGCGCCCGCCGCGGCCTCCGCTTCGAGCGAGAGCCGTAGCTGGCAGACGAAGCTCGGCGAGGGGTTGGCGGGCCCGTATCGCAGCCTTCCGGTGATCCTCGCATTGGTCGTCCTCTGGATCGGCTTCAATGCCGCCAACTCGGCCTTCCTCGGCTCCGCCAACCTGCATTCGCTGGCTCAGCAGATCGTTCCGGTCGGGATGCTCGCGCTCGGCATCGTGTTCGTCCTCCTCGTCGGCCAGATCGACCTCTCCTCGGCGGCCCTGAGTGCGGTCGCGGCGACGATCGCCGCCCGGCTTCTTGTCGAATCGGGGGCCCCGCTGGTCCTCGCGATCGCCGTCGCAATCGCTTTCGCGGTCGCCGTCACCTTCGTCGAGTCGCTCTTCGTGGTCTATGGCGTGCCGTCGCTGATCGTCACGCTCGGCGGCATGATAATGCTGCAGGGCGGCCAGTTGATCGCCCTGCCGCCTTCCTTCCAGGTCAGCCTCGGCGGCACCTCGCTCGCCAAGTTCGCCGGCACCAACATCTCGACCACCGCCTGCTTCCTCGCGGTCGCGGTCGGTCTCGTACTGCTGGTCGGGTTCCGGCTCTGGTCGCTCCTGCGCGCCCAACGGGCGGGCGACGGCGCCTTGCTCCGCCAGGGCCTTGTTGCGATGGCGCCGTCCGTGATCGGTGGAGTGGTGGCGCTGGTCGCGATCGTGATGGTCGGCAGCAGTCGTGGCGTGCCGCTCTCGACGGCGGTCTTCTTCGGCTTCCTCGTCGTCGCCTGGTACATGACGACGCAGACCCGCTACGGGACCCATCTCTACGCGGTCGGGGGCAATCCGGCCGCCGCCAAACGCTCCGGCGTGCCGGTCTCGCGGATCGTCGTCTACTCGTTCCTCGTCCTCGGGGTCTGCGCGACGGTCGCCGGGCTGGCGGAAGCCTCACGCACGCTCGGCGTCTCGACTTCGACCGGCGGCGGCTCGCTGATGCTGGATGCGATCGCCGCCGCGGTGGTCGGCGGCACCAGTCTCTTCGGCGGCCGCGGCTCGGTCTGGTCGGCGGCACTCGGCGCCCTGGTCATCGGCTCGATCAACAGCGGCGTACAGCTGCTCGGACTCTCCGTCGAAGTTCAGGATCTGGCCACCGGCGGTGTGCTGATCCTGGCGGTGACGATCGACCTGATCGTCAGCCGGGGCTCGCTGCGGCCCTCGCGCGGGCGCATCCTGCGCAGCTGAGCCTGGCGGCGACGCGGGCGGCCGTGACGAACCTCCATCCGGAGGGTGTCGCGGACCCTCCGCATCGTGGACCGTGGGGCCTATGAACGACACCAAGAAGCTTTCTGGGAAGGTGGCGCTGATCACCGGCGCCGGGTCGGGGATGGGCCAGGCGATGGCTCGCGAGTTCGCCGCGCAAGGCGCGGCGGTGATCGCCGCCGACATCGTCGAGTCGCGCGCCGCCGAGACCGCCAAGGAGATCGACGGCGATGGCGGCCGGGCAATCGCGGTCGAGATCGATGTCGCCGACTCCGCCTCGGTCGAGGCCGCCGTCGCCAAGGGAAGCGCCGAGTTCGGTCCGGTCACGCTGCTGTGCAGCAATGCCGGCGTACTAGACGACTACAAGCCGGTCCTCGAGACCGACGAGTCCGAATGGGACCGGGTCATCGACATCAACCTCAAGGGCATGTACCTCAGCTCGCGCGCGGTGCTTGGCCAGATGATCGACGCCGGTGGCGGCGCGATCGTCAACACCGCCTCGATCTCCGGCCTCGTTGCCGGCGGCGGTGGCGCCGCCTATACCTCCTCCAAGCACGGCGTGATCGGCTTCACCCGCCAGCTGGCCTTCGACTACGGGCCCAAAGGGGTGCGGGCGAACTGCATCTGTCCTGGCGCGGTGGAGACCGGGATGACCAAAGACCTATTCGCCGCGAACGAAGCCGACGTGATGGAAAGCGTCAACTCGGTTCCGGCCGGTCGCTACGCGCAGCCTTCGGAGATCGCGAATCTGGCTCTCTTCCTGGCGAGCGAGGATGCCGCCTTCATCCACGGCGCCGCCTCCGTGATCGACGGAGGCTGGACCATTCGTTAGGCACGATCGGTCGTCACCGTCCGCGCCGTGCGCTGACCCGGCCGACGGCTCGATCCACGCTCAGCCGGTCTGAGCGAATACCTCCGATTGGACGTACACGGGCCCGCGGGCGTCGGGCTACCGTCGACTTCGTTCCGCCGGGTGCGCCCACTTTCGCGGCGGCCGGCTTCGCAGCCTGGGAAGAGGAGGAGACGTTGTCTTACAAGGTCAAAGCAGCCAAGCATGAGCCGGTTGCCCCGCGCGAGTCCGCGTTCCCCTCGCGCGATCTGCGCTTCGACGTAGAGACGGACGTCGCCGTGGTCGGCGGCGGCTGCGCCGGGCTCTCCTCGGCGCTCTTCAATGCTTGGAACGGCGAGGACGTGATCTTGCTGGAGAAGGCGCCGGAGCTCGGCGGGACCACGATCAAGGCCGCATTCATCTACTGGGTGCCGAACAACGGCCCACTGCGCGATTCCGGCGAGGTCGACGACGAAGCCGACTTCCTCCGTTACGCGGCGCGTATCTCGCGCCCCGAGAAGTACGACCCGAACAGTCCCACGCTCGGCCAGAGCCAGCTGGAGTACGACCTCTACAAGGCGATCTACGAGAGTGGCTGGCCCGCGGTCGAGAAGCTTCACGAGAAGGGCGGCCTGCGCTACGAGCACGCGCCGAACTGGATCGATTACTGGGCCAGCCTCGAGGAGGACAAGGTCCCCGCGGGCCGCGCGCTGGTCCCCGAGGGGATCAACGAGGACCAGACCGACGGCGGCAGGCTGGCGATCGAATCGATGAGCAAGGCGGCGGCGGAGGCCGGTGTCGACATCCGCACCGGTCACCGCGTCCAGCGCCTGATCGTCGACGACGACAACGCGGTGGTTGGCCTCGTGGCGACGACGGTCGACGGCCAGGAGGTCCGGATCGGGACCCGCAAAGCGGTGGTGTTCGGCTCCGGCGGGTTCACCCACGACAAGGACCTGCGCGACAACTTCCTCGCCGTCCCCGCCTACGGCGGCTGCGCGGCGCGGACCAACGAGGGCGACTTCGTCCGCATCGGCGCCGCCGCCGGCGCCCAGCTGCGCAACATGCAGTACGCCTGGCGGACGCCGATCAACCTCCATAAGGCGGTCGAAAAGGACCCCGACATGCAGGGCACGTTCGCGGTCGCCGGCGACTCGATGATCTGCGTCAACTACAAGGGCGAGCGGCCGCTGAACGAGAAGCTTCCCTACAACGAGTTCGTCCAGCGGATGTACGACTGGGACCCGCTGAACTGCGATTTCCCGAACCGCGTGCTGATCCAAGTCTGGGACCAGCACTCGCAGGACAACTCGGCGATCGACTATTTCGGCAACAGCATCGTGCCCGACGGCGTCGACGACTCGCATGTGATCAAGGGCGACACGCTGGCGGAGCTGGCCCAGAACGTGGGCGAGCGCCTCGAGCGCTTCCGCGGCGAGACCGGTGACCTGACCCTGGCCGCCGATTTCCTCGAGAACCTCGAAGCGAGCGTCGCCCGTTGGAACGAGATGGCGGCCGACGAAGTCGATGAGGATCTCGGCCGCGGCAGCCGCGAAGTCGAACTGACGGTCTTCGCCGGGCCGCTCTCCGACGCCGATAAAGAGACCAAGAACCCGGTGATGCACCCGATCTCGGAGCAGGGGCCCTACTACGCCAGCCTGCTGACCGGCGGCACGCTAGACACCAAGGGCGGGCCGAGGATCAACACTTCCGCGCAGGTGGTCGACGACCGCGACGAGCCGATCCCCGGGCTCTACGGCGTCGGCAACTGCGTCGCGTCGGCCTCGGCGCGGGCGTATTGGGCCGGAGGAGGCACCCTCGGCCCGATGATCGCCTTCGCCTATCGCGCCTCCCAGGCGATCGCCGAGCAACCTGCCCGCCGGTCGGGCCACAGCACGGCTGCCGCCTGACTCCTCTGGGGACGCGTGAGAGGGGCGGGGGACCTGCTACCCCTCGCCCCTCGGGCCGGTCCCTCGGACCGATCTCAGCTGAAGGTGTGACGGGCTTCGCCCGCCCGGCCGATGATCGTCCAGACGACGACCGCCGGCTCGTCGCCGATGGTCCAGAAACGGTGCGGGCTGCGTGCCTCGAAGACGATCGAGTCGCCCGCGCTGAGCTCGTAGCTGTCGAAGCCGATGGTGGCGCCGAGCCTGCCGGACAGCAGCAGGCCGTACTCGCGGCCGCGGTGGACCAGCATCGCGTCCGTCGGGCAGGACTCGCCGCCGACGCCGTAGACGACGTAGAGAAAATCGACGTCCTCCTCGTGGCGGGGCGTCAGCCGGTACCAGGTGACGCCGGTCGCCAGCTCGAGCGCCGGGCGCTCGTCGGGGTGCAGCATGATGCCGTCCTCGCCCGGTGAGCGCAGCGGCGCCGCGGCGTCGGCGAACAGCACGTCCAGCGACAGTCCGAGCTCGGTGGTGATCGCCACCAGGGTTCCGACCGAAGGGTTCACCTTGCCCGTTTCGATCTGCGAGATGAGGCTGGGCGACACCCCGATCCGACCGGCAAGGCCGCGGACGCTGATGCTCATCTGCTCCCGCCGGGTCCGCAACCGGGCCAGGGCGGGAGCCGGAATCGGTTCGTTCCTGCCACCCCGTGCCCCATTACGAGCCATCGCCGGGAATCTAAGCCGCCGAGATGCCGTCGGCCTACCTCCGTACGGACCATTGTCCCGGCGGCGGCAGGGGTCGAGCGAAAACCTCCGATTGGAGGTTCCGCAGACGGGGGAAGCGAACCTATTCTCGCCGGGTGAACGATCCGGGCAACGGCGGACTCGACGCGAGCGTCATCCGCACCCTTCGTGAGTTTCGGCTCACTCCGGTGTGGGTGATCAGCGCCGTGGTCATCCTCCTCCTTCTCTTCTCCCAGTTCATCGTCACCAGTGCCTTCTTCTCGCAGGGGACTCTCTCGACCCTCACCCCGCTGATCGGGATCCTGGTCCTGGTGGCCACCGGGCAGGCCTTCGTCATCAGCACCGGCGGCATCGACCTGAGCCTGCCCGCGACGATGACGCTGATGGGGGCGATCGTCCTCAAGCAGTCCGAAGGACAGAATTCGCATCTCCTCGGCGCGCTCGTGCTCTGTGCCGTCGCCTGCGTCGTAATCGGGCTCATCAACGGCATCCTGGTCGAGGGTCTGCGGCTGAGCTCATTGGTCGTGACGCTCGCGGTCGGCCAGCTCGTCTCCGGATACACGCAGCTCTACCGCGGGAACGTGCCGAGCATCCAACACGTCCCCCAGAACATCTCCGACTGGGCCGGCGCCGAGGTCGGTGGCGTCAGCTACATCCTCATCTTCTCCTTCGTCCTCGCCGTCATCGCGACCTATTTCCTCCATCGTGTGGTGATCGGCAGGCGGCTCGTCGCCAGCAGCACGACGGAGCGGGCCGCCGTGCTTTCGGGCGTGAAGGCCCCGCTCTACCGAATCTCCGCGTACGTCGTGGCCGCTCTGGTGTACGGAGTGGGCGGTGTCCTCGCCGCCGGTCAGATCCAGACGCCGGACCTTACCTTGGGCGAACCGTACCTTTTGACCAGTGTGGTGGCCGTCGTCCTCGGCGGTGCTGTGTTGACCGGCGGCCGGGTGAGCCCGATCGCCACCCTGATGGGCGCGGTGTTCATCACCGTGCTCGACTTCGACCTGCGGGTGGAAGGTTATTCCTCGGGGGTACGCATGATCATCCAGGGTGCGGTCCTGGTGATCGGCCTGTCACTCATCTACGTGTTCCGCAACCGTGAGTCGATTGTGCGAGCGCTGCTACGGCGGTCCGGGGTGGGAACCGGCCGCACCGAACCTGCCAAGTAGGAACAACAGGAGGATAGATATGTCGTTCAGTGGAAATCCCGACCAAAAAAGGGGGTGGCTGAAACTAACCCTGTTACTTGGTGCGATTGCCGTCTTCGCGGTCGTCGTCCTGGCCGGCTGCGGGGGAGGCGGCTCGTCGAGCAGTAGCTCGGAAGCGGCACCCGAAACCGAAGAACCCGCGACCGAAGAAGGCAGTGCGGAAGAAGGCGCCACCGAAGAAGCGAGCGAAGAAGAAGGCTCGGAAGAATCGACCGGTGAAACGACCGTCTCGGAAAGTGAACTCCAGGAAACGGTCAACACGGCGCTGGAAACGGAAGACATCAAAGCGAGCACGCTGCCGCCGCTGATGAAAGAAGCTCTCGAACTCGCGACCGGGGAACCGTCGAAAGAAGAAATGGAAACGGCCTACGAATGCTGGAAGGCCAACTCCTGCACGATCGGCGAAGGATCGATCACCCTCGGCCTCGCCGACGGTTTCGGTGACAACACCTGGCGCCAGTTCTCGAAGATGGGCGTGATCCTCCAGGCGATGAAATTCCCGGAAGTCGGGAAGATCATCCTCACCAACGCCCACGGCGAATTGGCGACGTTCCAGTCGAACCTGCGCAGCCTGACCGCCCAGGGGGCAAAGGCGATCGTGGTCTACAACGACTTCGGTCCCGCCGCCTACTCGGCGCTCCAGGCCGCCCAGCGCGAAGGCGCCGCGATCTCGACCTACGTCGGACCGAGCGACGGGGCGCCGGTCTCGGCGATCAACACCCGCGTACAGCCGGACATCTGTGAAGCCGGTAAAGCAATGGCCAAAGCCACCGAAGAAGCGATCGGCGCCCCGGGCCCCGTCGCCTACTTCGAAGGCACCCCGGGCAACCCCGAGGACGAAGGCTGGAAGAAGTGCGCCACCGAAGAAGGCATCGAATCCGTCTTCGAAGGCGAAACCGAATGGACCCCGGCCGGCGCGCAAAAAGCCGCCTCGGCCCTGGTCGCGTCGGGCAAGCCGGTGAAAGCGATCCTCTACAGCTACTCGAACCCGGTGCCGAGCATCGTGAACGTGTACCTGAAGGCCGGCAAGGAAATCCCGGCGATCATCACCTGGACGCAGAACAACGAAACCACCTGCCAGTGGATCGAACACCCGTACAAGCTGTACCAGACGAACGCGCTGAACTGGGCAGCCCGGGTATCGGTCGACGCGGTGGTGAAGAAAACCGAAGGCGAAGAAGTGCCGGAAGCTGTGATCTACCCGCAGCCGTTCAGCCCGGCGAAGAAAAGCAGTTGTGAAAAAGACAAGCCTGCCGAATACCCCGGCAAGTCTGCCCTGATCCCTGAATTCCTGACGGAAAAGATGTTGGCCGGCCAGTAGGGGCCGACCGTCAGTCATGCCCGACCCGACCAGTCCAGACATGAGCCCGCAGCACGACCCCGCCGCCGCTGAGCCGGCGGCGGGGCCGGCGCTGCGGGCGCTGGAGGTGTCAAAGAGCTACGGCGTGGTGAAAGCCCTGCAGCCGACCACGCTCGACCTGGCGCCGGGCGAGGTGCACGCCCTGGTCGGGGAGAACGGTTCCGGCAAGTCCACCTTCGTCGGCATCGTCAGCGGAACCGTCGTCCCCGATACCGGGTCGGTCTACATCGGCAGCCACGCCTGCCGTAAGCACACGCCCTGGGAGTCGCAGCGCCACGGCGCCCTCACCGTCTTCCAGGACGGCTCGGTCATCCCCGAGCTGACCGTCGGCCAGAACCTCTACCTGGGCTCGCCGGCGACGGGCAGGCCGTCCTACCGTGAGGTCAACTCCTGGGCGGCGGGGCAGCTCGAGGAGTTCGGCCTCGGCCGGATGTCGCCGCGACTCGCCGCCGAGCGACTCTCCGCCGCCGACCGCCAGCTGCTGGAGATCGTCCGCGCGATGATGGCCAAGCCGACGGTCCTGCTCCTCGACGAGGCCACCTCGGCGCTCGACGCTGCCGGCGTCGACGTCGCCCTCGACCTGATGCGCAAGGGCGCCGCCGGCGGTTGCGCCGTCCTCTTCGTCACCCACCGCCTCTCCGAGGTCTTCCGCGTCGCCGACCGCATCTCGGTCCTCCGCGACGGTCAGTACCGCGGCACCCACGATCCCGCCGGCATCGACCAGGCGGGCCTGGTCGAGCTGATGGCCGGGCGCAGCGTCACGGTCGAGTTCCCCGAGCGCTCCGGGGAGGTCGGGGATGTGATCCTCGACGCCAAGGGCCTGGCTGGCGAAGGCTACGGCCCGATCGACGTGCAACTGCGGCGCGGCGAGATCCTCGGCATCGCCGGCGCCGACGGCAACGGCCAGTTGCCGTTGCTGGGCGGTCTCGGCGCGATCGACGATCCCCGTGGGGCCCTCGTGGTCGACGGCCGCGCGATCAAGACCTTCGGCCAAGCCTGGAACGAAGGTATCGCCTACCTTTCCAGCGATCGTCGCAACGAGTCGCTGTTCCAGACGCTGGCGATTCGCGAAAACCTGGTCGTCAGCGTGCTCGGCAAGCTCGGCCGCGGTGGCGTCGTCACCTCGCGCAGCGAAGACCGGCAGGTCAGCGAGAGCATCGACCGCTACGGCATCCGGCTCGGCTCGCCGGAGGAACCGATGACCTCGCTCTCGGGCGGGAACCAGCAGAAAGTCGCCCTCGGCAAGGTGCTCGAGACCGAACCGCGGGTGCTCCTCTGCGACGAGCCGACCCAGGGCGTCGACGTCCGCTCGCGCCTCGAGATCTACCGGATGCTCCGCGACAGCGCCGAAGCCGGCCTCGCGGTCGCGATCGTCTCCTCCGACGCGGCGGAGCTGGCCGGGCTGTGCGATCGCGTCGTCGTCCTCTCGCGCGGCCAGATGGTCGCCGAGCTGACCTCCTACGAGGCCTCCGAGGAGAGCATCGTCCACACCTTCACCGGGCACGAGTCCGGACGCGACGGCGCCGCCGCGGCGGTGGAGGAGTCGGCGGCGTCACGCACCTCACCCTTCGCATGGGTGCGCGACGGGGTCCACCGTCACGAAGATCTCGCGCGGCTCTCGCTGCTGGCGCTCATCCTGGTCCTCCTCGGCGCTTACACCCAGAGCCGATCTAGCACCTTCCTCACGGTCCCCGGCATCTACAACGTGCTGCTGCTGGCGCTCCCGCTGGCGGCGGTCGCAGCTGCCGAGTTCGTGGTCATGTTCATCGGCGGCATCGACATCTCGGTGGCCGGGACGATGGGAGTGACCGTCTGTCTGCTCTCCTTCTGGGTACAGAGCGGCTCGACCGTGCCGGCGTTGATCCTGGCGTTGCTCATCGGGCTCGGCGTGGGGACCCTGATCGGGCTCGCCAACTCGACCCTGATCGAGCGATTGAAGATCTCGCCGGTGATCGCGACGATCGCGACGCTGGGCATCCTGCAAGGGGTGGGGCTGACGTTGCGGCCGACCGCAAACGGCGTCATCGACCTCCATCTGACCGAACTGCTGACCAAGAAACTGTGGGTCTTCCCCTGGCCTCTGGTGGTGATCGGGGTGCTGTTCATCATCGCCGACTGGTTGATGCGCTCGACCGGCACCGGTCTGCGTCTCCGTGCCGTCGGCCTCAACTCCGAGTTCGCCTACCGATTGGGGGTCAACGCGCCGCGGTTGCGCCAGCTCAGCTACGTGATGTGTGCGGCGCTGGCCGGCGTGGCGGGCGTGATCCTCGCCGGGCAGGTCGGAATCGGCGATTCGACGGTGGGCAACCAGTACATCCTGCTGGCCATCGCCGCTCCGATCATCGGCGGCGCAAGCCTTCTGGGCGGGCGCGGGACCTTCGTCGGCTGCGGCCTCGGCTCGGTCCTCCTGGCCTTGGGCCTGACCCTGCCGACGACGCTCAGCCTCGGCGAAGGCTGGAACTACATCCTCACCGGCGGCCTCACCTTGATCGCCTTGACGATCTACACCCAGGGCGTCTGGACGGCCGTCAGCCTGCGGGCCCGGAGCCTGGTGCGCTGGCTGTCATCGCTGGGCGGGTCACGCAGCACAAGCACCCAGTCGGCCGGCTGAGGCGCGCCAGGAGGCGTCCTCAGCCGCCCTCCTCGACGCCCAGTCGCTCGAGTGCGGCCAGCTGCTCCGGGGTGTCGACGTCGGTGGGCTCGCCGAGGTCGCCGCACTCGACCGACTCGATCCCGGCGCGCTCGAGAAGCTCCGCCGGCTTGACCTCCGCGGGGGAGTCGATCATTGCGGCGAAGAGGCCGCGCTCGATCAGCACGGGGTGCCCCGGCCGACCGCGATAGGAGGCGCGGAGGGCCGCCAGGCCCGGTCGGCGCGCCGCGAGGAGGCGGCGGCTCGCCTCGGGCGAGACGAAGGGCTCGTCGCCGAGTGTCACCAGCACCGCCGTCGTGCCTTCGTCGAGCGCCTCCAGGCCTGCCCGCAACGAGGCCGCCGGGCCGCGCGCCCAGTCGCGGCAGCGCACCACCCGCGCGTCACCGGTGCGGATCCCTGCCTCGATCTCGGTGGCGGCGGCGCCGAGGACCAGGACGGTTTCGCTCGCCGGCCCCGCGGCCGCAGCCGCGAGCGCGTGCTCGACCAGGGCCCTCCCGTGCAGTGGGGCCAGCTGCTTGCCCCCGCCGAAGCGGCGGCCCTCTCCTGCCGCGAGTATGACCGCGACGACCTTCCCCGCCTCATCGGGACCGGCTCCGAGCGGATCGACGCTCATCGACCCAGAATAGGCCCGATTGGAGGATGGGAGGGACGCCGACCCGTTGTTAGCGTCGGGCGGTGACCACCGTTCGTCGCATCGCCGGGACCGCCGGCGAGTGGCTCCGCGAAGGCCGAAAGGTCGTCGTCGCCCTGCTGGTCGGGATCGAGGGCTCGGCCCCGCTCGAACCGGGAGCGCTCATGCTGATCGCCGAGGATGGGGCGATCGAAGGATCGATCACCGGCGGCTGCATCGAGGGCGCGGTGGTCGATGAGGCGCGGGCGATCTTTGCGGGCGGCGCCCCGCGCAGCGTCACCTACGGCTTCTCGGACGAGCTCGCAGGCACGGTCGGGCTCACCTGCGGCGGGATCGTCCACGTGTTCGTCCACGAGGTCTCGGGGGTCGAGATGGACATCGAGGCCGAGGCGCGCGATGCGGTGGCCGCGGGTCGGCCGGTGGCGATCGCGACCCTGCTGGACGGATCGAACGCGGGCCGCAAGCTGGCGCTCGTCGACGGTGACGCGATCGGCGGCTTCGGTGGCCCCGAGCTCCTCGATCGCTCCGTCACCCGCGACGCCGGGGGCATGCTCGCCCAGGGCCGTAGCGGCGTGCGCCGCTACGGGGCGGACGGAGCCACCCTCGGCGCCGACCTGGCCGTCCATATACACGCCTTCGCGCCACCGCCGAAGATGCTGATCTTCGGCGCCATCGACTTCTCGGCGGCGCTGGCGCGGATCGGCTCGGAGCTCGGCTACGAGGTGACGATCGCCGACCCGCGGGCCCCCTTCCTCGAGGCGCCGCGATTCAGCCAGGTCGCCCGCACGCTGACCGCGTGGCCGCAGGATGCCTTCGATCAGCTCGAGCTCGGTCCGCGCGACGCGGCGCTGGTCTTCAGCCACGACCCGAAGTTCGACGTGCCCGCCCTGGTCGGCGCGCTCGCCGGTGACTGCGGCTATATCGGCGCCCTGGGCTCGCGCAAGACCACCGCCGACCGCGAGCGACGCCTTCGCGAGGTCGGGGTCTCCGACGCGGAGCTGGCGCGCATCCACGCCCCCTGCGGCCTCGACATCGGCTCGGCGACCCCGGAGGAGGTGGCCGTCTCGGTGCTCGCCGAGATCATCTCCGCGCGCTCCGGTCGCTCCGGCAAGCCGTTGCGCGAGGGCTCGTCGGCGATCCACCGGGCTCCATGAGGCTGCCGTCTGTCCTTCCGCCACCTCGGTACGATTCCCGTCCGCAGTTTCGTTGGAGGGGTGCCGGAGTGGTTGAACGGGACAGTCTCGAAAACTGTTGACGTCGCAAGGCGTTCGTGGGTTCGAATCCCACCCCCTCCGCTCTGTCGATGGGCCGAAAAGTCCAGACATAGAGGACTTTTCGGCCCATCAACCTCTTCAATCCTCCTTGAGCACCGACAGGGTGTTGCCGGCCGGGTCCTTGAACCAGGCGATGTCGGGTCCATTGCCCTTCATCACCCCGTTCTCTCCCTGCGGCATGCCCTCGTAGCGCTCGAAGGTCACGCCGCGGCCCGAGAGCCACTCGACCGCCGCGTCGACGTCGTCGACCGGGAAGTTCAGGACGGTGTAGCTGGGCGGGGTCATGCCGGGGCTCTGGTAGATCAGGGTCGGCCGGTTGCCGGCCAGGTGCAGGGTCATCAGGCCGTTGCCCTCGTCGAGCACCTCGACCCGCTGCTCCAGGGTCTCGCCGTAGAAGCGCCGCGCCGCCTCGAGGTCGTCGACCCCGATGCCGCTGAACGCCTTGCTGTCGCTGAGCATCGCTCTCCTCTCGTCGTGGTCCTACTCGTAGGACCGGCGGGGATGGCCGAACTCATCGGTCAGTCGTCGGGGCTCCAGCGCCGGCGGGCCTGCTTGCGCTGGCCGGTGCGGCGCTTCGCGTCGAGGCGGCGTCGGCGGGAGGCCTTCGTCGGCCTCGTCGGCCGTCGGTGCTTGGGGACGCGCAGGGCCGCGGCGATCTTCGCGGCCAGGCGGCTCAGGGCCAGTTCGCGGTTGCGGTACTGGCTGCGCCCGTCCTGGGCGACGGCGGTCACGACCGGGCCCAGCCGCTCCAGCAGCCGCACCCGCCGCGCCTCGTCGAGCGTGCTCGAGGCCGCCACGTCGAAGACCGCTTCCACCCGCGAGGCGGTGACGTTGGCGTGCTGGCCACCCGGCCCCGAGGAGCGGCTCGCCCGCAGCTCGATCTCGGCCAGCGGGATCGCCAGCCGCTCGTCGATCCGCAGCTCCTCGGCCATGGTCAGGCCAGCTCGGGGATGTGCCGCTCGAGGTGCTCGGCGATCGTCCGCCGCACCCAGGCGCGCGTCTCGGCGTCGGCCATCCGGTAACGGCCGAGCAGCATCTTCTGGTCGTCGAGCGGCAGCCCGGCGATCTCCCACGACACCGCCAGGCGCTCGAACAGGGTCTCCTCGCGCCGCGCCCAGGCGTCCTCCAGGTTGGCGGCGTGGCTCGCCGGCGCCTCGCCGATCTTGGCGATCGTCGCCGGGCTGAGCGCTTCGCGCAGCACCAGCACGTTGCCCTCCGGATCGGGGTAGGAGACGGTCGGCGCCTTCTCGCGCGGCTGCCGCTCACTCGGGGATCTCTTCCTGCGCTTGGCCATGACCCCTGAGTTTGGCAGTCTCCTGATCAATGAACGCGACGGTGACGATCGGCGTGCCGGTCGACTCGGTCGGCCGCCCTGGCGGCACCGAGCTGGCGCCGGGGACGCTGCGCGAGCTCGGCCTGTCCGAGGCGCTCGGTGCCCGCGACGAGGGGGACCTCGCGGTGCGCATTCGCGGGGAGGAGCGCGATCCGGCGACGGGCGTCGTGGCGAGCGCCGACGTCCTCGACTGCACCACGACGATCCGCGGCGCCGTCGCCGCGGCGCTCGCCGCCGAGGAGCGGCCCTTCCTGATCGGCGGCTGCTGCGCCGAGCTGCCCGGCGCTCTCGCCGGTGCCCGCGACGCCCTCGGCGCGCCGCTCGGCCTCGCCCACGTCGACGGCCATCTCGACCTCTACGACGGCGACACCTCGACCACCGGCGAGGCCGCCGACATGCCGATCTCGGTCGCGCTCGGGATCGGCCCCGCGGCTTGGGTGGAGGTCGCGGGCGGCGCCACGGCGATCCCCGAGCGGACCGCCATCGTCGGCTTCCGCGATCGCGCCGAGTCGATCGCCGACGGCATGCGCCAGCCCGATGAGCTCGTCCGCCCGCCTCTTCTATATGGAGCCGAGGAACTGCGCGAGCGCGGGGTCGCGGCGGCCGGCGCCGAGGCGGCGGAGCGTCTCACCGCGGCGGGCCCCTTCTGGCTCCACGTCGATGTCGATGTCCTCGACGAAGTCGTCTTCCCGGCCACGGACTACCTGCAGCCGGGCGGCCTCGACTGGGACGAGCTCGCCGCCGTGCTGGCACCCCTGGCCGCCTCCGAGGAGCTGATCGGGATGTCGCTCGCCAGTTACAACCCGGAGAAGGATTCCGGCCTCGCCTGCGGCCGGCGCCTGGTCGAGGTCCTCGCCCGCTGAGCGCCGCGCCGCGCCGCCCCCGCCGCTAGAAGACCTGGTAGCTCTGGACGCTGATGAAGAAGCCGTGGCCGGCCTGGTTCACGCAGGTGACGCCATCGTCGCGGCTGATGCACTCCGACCCGCCGACGCGGGCGGCGGTGCCGTAGGAGAGCGAGGCGAGGCCCGGTTCGAGCGCGGTGTCTCCGGCGCAGACGAAGCTCGCCTGGCCGCCGTGGGCGACCTGCAGGCCCTGGCCGTAGTCGGTCTGCGACGGACAGGAGGCGGGCCGCGGCAGCGGCTTCCAGTCGCGCTTGCGGATGTCGCAGCGGGCGCCGCCTTCCGACAGCACGCAGCCGATGTTCCCCGACGGGGTGCGGAAGTGCCCCAGGTGGATGATCCGCTGCGGTTCCCGCGCTTCTTCTGCGGATTTCTTCGTCGACGCTTCCTTGGCCGCGACTTCCTTCGGGCCGCCACCCTTGGACGGCGTTTCGACCGTGACCGTCTTTTCGATCACCGTCGTCTTCGTCCCACCGCCGCCGCAGCCGGCGAAGAGCGCAGCGAGGACCACGAGGAGCACCACCGGTGCGAGGCGCTTCACGACAGGGCGTCGATCTTCGTCGCGAGCTCGAAGTCGGCGGCGGTGAGGCCGCCCTCGGAGTGGGTGGAGATCGTCACCGTCACCGTGCTCCAGGAGATCTCCAGGTCGGGGTGGTGGCCCATCTCCTCGGCCGGCGCGACCAGCGAGTCGACGAACCGGACCGAGCCGACGAAGTCGCCGCGGTCGAAGGCCTTCGCGATCGCGTCGCCGCGACGCTCCCAACCCGCCAGCGCGGCGAGCTTCGCCTCGATCTCGTTGTCTCCCAGCAACGCCATCACCGCTAGCCTAGCCCGCCAGGGCGCGCGATTTTGTTACATGCGCCGATCCGATCCGGCGACGCGCCGGTTCCCTACGGCGTGAGGATGATCTTCAGCGCCTCGCGGCGGTCGTAGATCTCATACGCCTCGACCGCGTCGTCCAGCTTCATGTGGTGGGTCACGAGTGGACCGGGGTCGAGCTTGCCCGAGTCGAGCAGCGCCAGCACCCGGTCGACGTGGGCGATCACGTTGGCGAGGCCGAGCCGCAGGTCGAGTCCCTTCAGCCAGGCGAGCCCGAGGTTCATCTCCGAGCGGCCGACCTGCACCCCGATCCCGGAGACCGTCCCGGCGTTGCGGGCGAGCCCGATCGCCGCCTCGATCGCCTCGGGGCGGCCGACGGCCTCGACCACGACGTCGGCGCCACGCCCGCCGCTCGCCCCGCGGACCTCGGCTTTCGCGTTGCCCTCGGTGAGGTGGACCGGCGTCGCCCCGAACCGCGCCGCCAGGTCGAGCCGCTGCTCGACCGCATCGACCGCGAAGACGTGGGACGCGCCGCCCGTCACGGCCGCCTGCACCGCGCAGAGCCCGACCGGGCCGAGCCCCAGTACGGCGACCGTGTCGCCCGCCTTCATCCCGGCGTGGGCGACCGCGTGGTAGCCGGTCCCCATCACGTCGCCGGCGAAGAGCGCCGTCTCAGCCGACATCCCCACGGGGACCTTACGCAGGACCACGTCGGCGAACGGCACCAGCGCCTGATCGGCCTGCGTCCCCGGCAGCGAGCCGAGGGTCGAGCCATGGCCGAAGGTCCGCCCGCGCTCGCAGCGGTGATAGTCGCCGCGCAGGCAGGCGGTGCAGCTGCCGCAAGCGACGTGGAAGCAGCCCAGCACCCGATCGCCGACGGCGACCCTGGTGACGCCGTCGCCGACCGCCAGCACGGTCCCCACGTACTCATGGCCGATCACCGTCCCCGGCTCGACCGGCACGCGGCCGTGGTAGATGTGGAGGTCGGAGCCGCAGACGCCACTCGCCTCGATCGCGATGATCGCCTCGTCGGCATGCTCGAGCACCGGCTCCGGCCGCTCCTCGACCCGCACCTCCCCCGGCGCCTGAAAAGTCACCGCCCGCATATGTCGCAACCTACCGGGCGGGCTACGAGCTCTGGACGCCGGCGACCTGGAAGCGGTTGCTGGCGCCGTCGGGGCTTGCCGTCTCGGCGATCCTCGCCTCGAGGGCGAGCTCCTTCTCGAAGTCGGCTGCCTCGCCGTGCTGGAAGGAGACGTCCTGGCCCTCGAGCAGCTCGATGAAGACCTCGACGAAACGGGCGTCGAGCTGGGCGCCGGCGACGCGGCGGAGCTCGGCGATCGCGTCCTGGCTCGACATCGGCGTGCGGTAGGAGTCGCGCGCGGTCATCACGTCATAGGTGTCGGAGACGGAGATGATCCGGGCCAGTTCGGGGATTTCATCGCCCTGCAGGCCGCGCGGATAGCCTTTGCCGTCGATCCGCTCGTGGTGGGCGAGGATGATGTCGGCGACCGGGCCGTAGCCGTCCAGCGAGGAGACGACGCGCGCGCCCTGCTGCGGATGGCGCTTGATCAGCATCCAGTCCTCGTCGGTGAGTGGCACGTTGGCCTTCAGGATCCGGTCGGGGAGGATGAACTTGCCGATGTCGTGCAGGAGCGCGGCGATGTGGACGAGCTCCTCCTCCTGGCGCGAGAATTCCGCCCGCTGGGCGATCGCCCGCGAGTAGCGCGCCACCGCGGCCGAGTGCCGCGCCGTCATCTGGTCCCGCAGGTCGAGCGTGCGCAGCAGCGCGCTCAACATCCCGACCTGGAAGCTGGCGAGCTCGTTGGAGCGGTTCTCCAACTCGATCGCCCGCTGCTGGGACACGAGCAAGGCACCGAGCAGGTACTGGAAGGTGATGAGGACGACGCCGAAGAGGGCGACCGCGGCGATGCCGACCTGGGCGTAGAGGAAGGCGACCCCGACTGCCATCAGGGCGGCCATGAGCTCCGAGGGCAGCAGCGGCAGCAGCGCTTTCTGGACCTGGGTGAAATAGGAGGTGCCCCGCAGGTAACGGATGTAGACGGCGAGGACGGAGAAATTGATCATCAGCGCGAAGCAGAAGACGCCGAAGATCAGGACGTAGAAGCCGACTTCCTTCTCGGTGACGCCGGTCGCTTCCACCATCGCCTGGAAGGCGAGCCCACCGGCGAGGGTGAAGAGCGTGTAATTGAGGAGGTTCTGGATGAACGAGTGGATCGGTTCGCGCCAACGGATCCAGCCGAGGATCGCGGTGGCGAGACCCATCAGGGCGGCCGGCGCACCGCCGAGGAAGACCATCGCCAGGACCAGCGCCGGGAAGGACCCCGAGACCTTGAACCTTTCGGTGACCGCCTTCGCGGTCACGTCGCTGATGATCGCGAAGCCGAGCAGGACCCCGAGCAGGGCGAAGTCCCAGTTGGCCGAGGGCGCCGCGAAAATCGCCACCGCGAGCACGACCACGAGCAGCACGGAGCCGACGGCCTGGGCGATGGCTTCCCTACCGGTTAGGCGCTTGTCTTCTTCGGGCATGTGAAGTGCGGGGTGGTGGC
>JBOGYZ010000380.1:0-5789 GCA_050697015.1 Solirubrobacterales bacterium | reverse complement strand
ACGCGGTCCAGTCCTGCGTCTTCGGACCGAACGACAATTCACACCACCGGCCCCGTCCAAGACTTGCGCCGCGACTACCCCCGCGACCAGATTGAGAAGCGGCGCCGGGCAGCCGACGAGAAGCTCGCCGCCGCGAATGCGGCAATGGCGAGCGATTCGCCTGATCGGGATACGGCAGAACGGGACGCCCGACGCGCCCTCCAGCTATACGCCCGCAGCTTGGACTGGGCTGAGGACACGCCTTTAGAGGATGACGCTCATCGCAAGATGGATGCTGCCGGGAAATGGGTTAGATCTACCTTCGGCTGCCAACTGAATCGAGAGGGCACCACATACAAAGAGACGTGTCCAGTCTCACTGGCGCATAACAGGATCGGCTTCAGTATTGGAGGAAGCGCGACGCGGATCTGTTCTTTGTGTGGCGAAGACCTTTCTGAATGTGAGCATCTTCCTGGAACGGCCTACATGGTTCCTGGCGGCCCCTCTGCCTTGGGTTGGTGTCGTGTTTGCGGAGAGGAAGACTGCGAGGAACATACGCCGGATCGGCAATATCACGTTGCAGCCACGGCGATAATCCAGGACGTCGAGGTCGATGAGATAAGCCTGGTCAGCAAGCCAGCCATGCCGGAGGCGCGGATCTTCCAAAGGAGCATCCCCACGTCTGATCTTCAAGCAGCTCTGGGGGACGGATTTGCACCCGGAATGGAGGTCAGTTGCGACAAGTGCTTGAGCCCGTGTGGAGGGCTGACGAAGCACGGGCTGTCGCTCGGCCCTGGAGGCAGGGGGGACCACGCAAACGAAACCGATTCGTGAGTCGGCCTCGGCACGGCATTCCCACTGCAAACCCACCGCAGAGCGCCGCGATTCCCAGCGTCCGCGGGCTTCCTAAACATTCGCCCCATTGGTTCACGAAGTGCGAACCTCACCGCACAGGCCCGAACCGCCGGATCCCGGTGGGATTCACGATCCAGACGCCCTACTATCGGATCGGTTCCGGCGGCTGGACTACAACGGCGCCGGCATCGAGGAATTCAGCGCCAGCTTCACCAACGGCAAGGGGACCAGAGTCTCCTCCGGCAGGGCTCAGTCGAGCGGGTAGACGTGAAGAGCGGTGCATCCCGCGAGCCGGTCGAAGTCGGCGTCGGCGTGGAGGAGCGGCGCCCCGGTGCGCACGCAGGGCGCAGCGATGAGGCAGTCGAGCGTCTTTCGGATCGTTGTCCCGGCCGCCCTGGCCGCACGGTAGAGCTCCGCCGCCAAGGCGAAGTCCTCGAGGCCGTCGAGACGGAGGATCGGAAAGGCCCGCAGGTGCTCCTCGACCAGCCTCGCCTCCTCCTCGGAGCGCAGGCCCTGGAGGATCTCAGTGAAGACGACGTCGGTGAGGGCGACGGGCTCACCGGCCTCGATCAGCTCGACGCAACGCGCCGCGGCCGGGTTCGGCCGCTCGTTCAGGACATCGATCCAGACGCTCGTGTCGACGACGATCATCGCCGCTCAGCGGGCGCGGCGGCTCTCGGCGAGGTCGCCCTCCCAGCGCACCCTGCCGCGCAGGTCGAGGATGCCGAGGCGGCGGTGACGGGCGACCAGCTCGCGCAGCGCCATGTCGACGGTCTCGCGCTTAGTTCGGGCCCCGATCAGCTCCTGGGCCTCGGCGATCACCGCGTCATCGATCTCGATGTTGGTCCTCATACACATGAGGATACACACCGCGAGGTGCGCGGCCCGGGAGCGCGACCTTCGATCGCGACGATCCGCAACTCGGGGCGGTGCGGATGCCAGCGGAGACTGACAGCTGGTGGCAGAAAGGTCGCGGCCAGGTGAGGTCTCTAGCCCGTCGGTGGCCGCTGGATCGAGATCTCGACACGGCGCAGCAGATGGAATCCGATGGATCCACCTGAGTCGAGCTCCCCACCCAGGAGGATTTCTTCGAGGCCGATTGGGTCGAGAATGATGCCGTCCCCCTCACCGATGACTAGGTTCACCGCCGTATCGTCCGGTTTCAGAGTTTCGATCCTGAGCAGAGGTCCCTCTATATAGCCGCCGCACAGGGTCCCGTAGAAGTGGATCATGACTCGGATGTCTTCCCCGAGGAGGGACTGGAGAACGCTCAGGGCCTCGGCGAAATTGACGGTGCGGACATCGACCATGACCGCCAGTAAACAGTGCCTGCCCGCGGCCCCGCCGCCCCACAGACTGATGATCCGGACAGCCTGCGGTCGACCGCCGATGCTAAAAGAGGCCAGCTATTCCTCGGCCGCAGGCTCTGCGGCTCACTTATCACCAGCCGACCTTTGTGCGCTCGGTGTTCGCGGCAACCGCACCCGCCCGGAGACGGCCCGGATTGAAGTCGGGAATGCCCCGGCTCAACCCGGATTCGGGGATGCAAATGGGATGCAAGGCCTCGCAAACCAACTCCTCATGCGGACTTGAACCGGGCGCCCCGATGAGCCGCAGATCGCTTGCCAGAGCGGTCTGCGGCCGAGAACCGCGCAGGCCGCTAATCGTCCCCAGAGATCAACTGCCGAACGCCCGGGTGACCATCTCGCTCTCGCCCACGTTCGGGCAACTTCCCATCAGTAGCTACCTACTGAGGACGACCGGCACCGACTTGCTCTTGTGGGTGCGCGTGTCGACGATCGTCAGCTTGGCCCTCACCCGGTTGCTGCGCGACAGCGCCAGCCGCCCGGCGGGGGTCAGGCTGACGTTCACCCGGGAGGCGTGGTGAGCAGCCACCGAGTAGCGCCCCCGGGCAAGGACCTTGCCGCCCGCCTCGATCGTCACCTCGGCGGTGCAACGCTGAGCGTGCGGGCAGGCCGCCCGGAAGCTGGCCCGACGTCGGGTCGTGGGGATCACCAGCGGTTGGCGGCCCGGGTGCAAGGGCGCGCCGTGTCCCCAGGCGCTGATGAAGGCACCTTCGGCGGTGAACTTCTCGATTCGGTTGTTCAGGGTGTCGGAGACGAAGACATCGCCGGCCGGGTCGAGGGCGATGCGGTCTGCGCATTCGAACTGACCGTCGCCGGAGCCTTGGCTCCCCCACTCGGTGATGAATTCGCCTTCCGAGGTGAACTTCTCGACCCGATTGTTGCCGCAGTCGGCGACGTAGACGTCCCCCGCGGCATCGACGGCGATCCCACCGGGCACAAGGAACTGGCCGTCACCACGACCGGTACTCCCCCATTCGGTGAGGAAGGTCCCGTCGGCGCTGAATTTCTGGATGCGATAGTCGCCATCGACGAATCCCACGACGTTCGAGTTCGCGACGTAGACGTCCCCCGCGGCGTCGGTGGCGATGCCGGTCGGCCAGTCGAATTGCCCGGGGCCGGTGCCGTAAGTTCCCCATCGAGTGACGAAGGACCCGTCGGCGCCGAAGCTCTGGACCCGCGAGTTGCCGGAGTCGCTGACGTAGACATCGCCGGTGACGCTCGTCGCGATGCCCTCCGGGTCCACGAGCTCCCCGATTGCGGATCCGCCTCGCCCCCACCGGGTGAGGAATCTTCCGTCGGAGGTGAACTTGTCGACCCGGTTGCCCGCCCGCGCGTGCTGCTGATCGGTGAGCTCGGTGACGTAGACGTTGCCCGCGCCGTCGACCGCGATCCCGCCGGGCGTCCGGACGAATTCGCCTCTGCCCGGACCCTCGTGCCCCCACATGGCCAGGAACTTGCCGTCGGAGCTGAACTTCTGGATGCGGTAGTTCGCCGTATCGACGACGTAGACGTTTCCCGCGGCATCGGTGGCGACGCCGCCGGGGTAGGCGAATTGGCCGGCCGGGGGTGCCGCGGCATCGCCGGGCGCAGCACCGCCGATCAGCCTGAAGCCGACGACGGCGACGAGAAGCGCGAAGGCCACGGTCCTCCGCATCAGGGGCTCGCGATCGTCGGGCCTTCGGGGGCGGGCGCGGGCGCCGGTTCCGGCGCGGGTTCGGGTTCGGGGACGAATTCCGGTTCCGGGGTCGGTTCGGGTTCGGCGGAGATTTCAGGTTCGGGGCTCGATTCTGCGGCGGGGGCATTCGCTTCCGCCGCTTCCCGGCGGGCGGCTTGCTGCGCCGCGTGACGCTGGGCCAGCCGGCGGCCTTCTTCGTGCCGTTCCCGCGCGACCCGGGCCTTCAGCTTCGCGAGCCCGCCCTGGACGGCTGCCTGTGAGCTGCCCGCCGCGGCCATCGCCCCGGCCGCGGCGCGGCGGTCTTCGGAGGAGACGTCGCCCCCCGCTCGCAGTTCGTGGATCGCGATGTGGTTGGCGACGGCGAGGTGGCCCGCCGCCGCATCGAGGTGCGTTTCGGCGCGGGTCCGTGCTGCCGTCGCGCGGGGCGCGGTGGGATCGCCGACGACCGCGGCGATTTCGACCCCGGCCGCGCGGGTCTGCGTCACCGCGGTCACCAGCTCACCCGCAGACGAGCGCGCGGCGGTGGCTTTGGCGACCAGCGGGACCCCGCAGGCGACCGGGAGATCGGAGCGGTAGCCGCCTTCGACGGGGCCGCCGCCGACCACCAGCACCCGCACGTCGAGCGGCGGGCTGCGGCGCGCCGCGCCGCTGAAGCTCACCGTTTCTGCGGCGCCGCCCCCCACCGACCCCAACCTGACCGCCGGACGGCCATAGAACGCGGCGGCCTCGCGGGCCGAGAGGACGCCGTCAGCGCCCGCAGCAGCGTCGGCGGGCGGGCAGACCGAGCGGCCTTCGCCGGGGCCAAGCGCGTAGATCGCCACCGGATGTTCGCCGTCGCCCAGACCCCGGAGGGTTCCGCGCATCGCGACCTTGCCGCCACTTTCGACCAAGGTGGCGGTGCCGACGCTACGCCCGCCGTTCAGAGGTCGCAGCGCGACTTCATAGGTCGATTCGCCTGCGGCCGTGGCGATCAACTCCGCCGCTTCGCGGTCGAGGACGACGAGGCGCCGTCGGACCGTGGTCTGTCGGGCCGGCGCGGGGTCGGCGCCCAGGCTTCCGACCAGCTTCCCCATTTCGCCCTGCAGCCTGGCCGCCTCGCTGTTCAGACGCAGCGACGCCAGGGCAGCTTCCTGCGAATCTCCGCCACCGGAGGAAGATGAGGAGCCGCAGCCAGTGAGCGCCGCGATGCCAAGGATGCAGGCCGCGATCAGGGCGGCTCGGCGCAGTCGCGAGCCCATCGCGACATCGTATCCAGAGCCCCATCGGTTGGATCGGATTCCTATTCTTTTTTCAACCGCTTCACAGAGCCGTGATGAGCGCGTCGAACGGTCCGGTGAGACCGACCCCTCGCAGTTGCGCCTCGCTCTTCTCGACCGTTTCGGCGACTCCGGTGTTCCCTTCGGCGATGAAGCCGATGCGCATCGCACCGAGGGCGGCTTCGATCCCGGCGAGCGCGGCTTCCATCGAGCGCTTCGATTCTCGAGCCCGGCCGGCCGCCCCCGGTGCCGTCGGTGCCGCCGCCACTTCCGCCTCCACGGCGGCCGCTTGCCGCAGGTCGCGGGCGGCCCCGCGGATCGCGGCGGCGGCCGGGCCACCCGAACCGAGTTCACCGGTGGCCTTTCGGGCGAGGACCCCGGCGCGGCCCGCGGTGCTTTCGAGATCGCCTGCCAGTTGGGAGCTCGGCGTCCCGTCCTCCACCGATTCGGCCAGCTTCGAGGTCTCGTCGCCGAGCGTCCTGGCCACCGCGATCTCTTCGGTGGTCAGCCGCAGCCCCGCGGTCGTGTCCGCCTGTTCGGACCCACCGCCGCCGCCGAGCAGGACCAGGAGCGCGGCGACCATCGCCGCCGCGACCGCCAAGAGGATCGCCCCACCGACCAAGAGTCGGCGGCGGCGCGGCCGCCCCCCTCCCCCGC
>JBOGYZ010000379.1:0-41464 GCA_050697015.1 Solirubrobacterales bacterium | reverse complement strand
GTGTACTCCATCGCCAGTTCGTCGTTGTTCGCCCAGGCGTTCCACTTCATCCAGAACTCGACCGTGATCGCTTTCTGTCCGCCGAGGTGGAGCGGCCCGGTGGCGGTGTCGTTGACGCCGTCGAATTTGACCGAGCTCGTGGTTTCGCCGGGCACGCCGCCGGGGGCGCCGAAGGTCGGTTCGCCGGTTGCGGTGAGCGCGCTGTTGCCGACCGTATCGGCGATCGTCGGACCCGCGGCCTCGCTCAGGGGCCAGTAATCGGTGATCCCCGGAGTGGCGAGGACCGAGTCGGTGTAGCTGGCGCCGGTGCCGCCGAGGGGCGGGCCTTCTTCTTTTTCGCCGCCGGTCCCGCCACCGCCGCCACCGGTGCTGCCTTCGGAGCCTTCGGTGCCTTCGACCATTTCGGCTTTGAAGTGCTTGGCGATCGTCGCCGCGGAGAGCGTCCGTTCGTAGAGCGCGACCTCGTCGAGGTTGCCCGCGCCGAAGTTGGAGCCAGCCGCGCGTGACATGAAGTTGAGGGTCGAGTTGGCGAAGTTACCCGCTCCGGTGCCGCTGTCGATCTTCTGGAAGCTGACCGCTTTGCCGTCGACGTAGGGGATGATCTCTTCGGCCGCCGGTTTGGCGGTGTTGATCACGAACGCGTAGTAGTGCCAGGTGCCGGCACTCGGGCGTTCGAAGAAGACGTTGTTGCGCGAGTTGCCGGAGCCGATCGCGACGCCGAAGCTGCCGGCGAGCTGCGGCGCGTCCGGGTCGACCAGGAAGCCGCCCGCGTTTTCGTTGAAGTTTTTGGTGAACTCCAGCGCCAGCTTGTCGTCGCTTGCGAAGGCGTTCCAGTTCATCCAGAACTCGACCGTCAGCGTGTGAGTGGCGGCGAGGTTGACCGGGGCCTGGGCGGCGCCGGTCGAGCCGTCGAACCTGGCCGAGTGGTCGGTGTCTTCGGCGATCGCGCCGGCCTGGCCGAAGGTGACACCGCCGGTGGCGGCTGCCGGGCTCGAGCCTTTGGAGTCGGAGAAGGTCGGACCGTTCATCTCGCCCATCCGCCAGTAGTGGGCGAGGCCCGGGGTGGCGAGGACCGAGGTCGAGTAATGGCTCGGTTCGCCCGAGCTCACCGTGACCGGGCGGGTCGTCGTCGCCGTCTTGCCGCCGTTGTCGGTCACCCGCAGGCCGACCGTGTAGTTGCCCGGGGTGGGGTAGGTGTGGGTGGTCGTGGGGCTCGTACCGGAGGTGGCCTCGTAGGTGCCGTTGCCGTCGAAGTCCCATTCGTACTTGGAGATCGTCCCGTCGGTGTCTTTCGAGGCGGAGGCGTCGAAGGCGATCGCTTCGTTCTTGATCGCGCTTTCCGGCGTGATCGTGAAGCTCGCCGTCGGCGGCTGGTTGTTGATGATCGTCAGCGTCTGCACCGAGAGGTCGGTCGCGCCGCCGTTGTCGGTGACGCGCAGGCGCACGTTGTAGGTGCCCTCGGCCGCGTAGCTGTGGGTGACTTTCGGCGTCGTCGTGGTGGTCTCGAAGGTGCCGTCGCCGTCGAGGTCCCATTCGTACTTGGCGATCGAGCCGTCGGTGTCTTTCGAGGCCGAGGCGTCGAAGGTCAGCGCGGTGGCCGTTTTCGCCGGGTTCGCCGAGATCGTGAAGCTGGCGGAGGGAGCGTGGTTGGAACCGCCGGGGTCGAGCGTGATCCCTTCTTCAGGGGTGTTCGGCGCTTCCCCCATTTCGGAGAGGATGTTGTAGGTCGCCTGCTGGATCCGTTCGTCGGAGTAGCTGGTCAGCCCGCGCGCCCAGTACATGGTGCCGCTGGCGAAGACCTCGGCGCCCGATTTGGCCTTGTATCTGACCGCCCCGACCGTGCCCGGCTGGCCCGGGGGCGGCGCGGTGTTGCGCAGCCTGCCCTCGTCCTGGATCCAGGAGTTGTCGTTGACCGTCTGGACGTTGGTCGCGAAGACCCGTTCGACGCCCGCCGGCTCGTATTTCAGGTATTGGGCCTGGGTCGGGACCGTGTCCCACTCCCAGCCGATCAACGGCTCGTTGATCGTGGTGGTGCTGTTCTTGGAGATGCCGGTGTTCCGCCAGATCGGGCTGCCGGCGTATTCGTTCGCGGCGTTCGCGGCCGGGATCGTGAGCGGGAAGTTTTCCGAGTCGTTGTCGCCCACGTACATGACCCCGAAGAGTTGGTTCTCCGGCATGTCGGGACCGACGCGACCGCCGGGAGGTGCCGAGGGGTCGCCGCTCGGCGCGCCGTTGTCGCGCCAGGTCGTGGTCGCGTTCATCGGGTTGTCGTCGGCGGTGCCGGCGATCCCGTCCGGGCCGGCGGCGTCGTCGGCGGTCCCCTTGATCCCGTCCGGGCCCCAGTCGTTCTGGGCGACCTGTCCGCTGCCCGCCGAGCCGCTGCCCTCCACCGTCTTGTAACACACGAGGGTGTGCCCGTTGTTCTCGTAGCGGACCTTCCAGTAGGCGGTGTTGGAGGAGAAGGAGGCGATGTTGACGCCCGCTTCGCGGGCCGCCAGGAAGGCTTTGAACTCATTCAGCGACCAGTACTCGGAGTGGCCGGAGATGACGACGGTGTCGTGGTTCAGCAGCTGTTCGGGGTTCTGCTGGATCGAGACATCGTCGGTGTAGGAGATGTCGTAGCCCTGCTTCTCCATCCATTCGAGGAGTTCTCGGTCGGGCCCGTAGAACCAGTTCTGCGAGACCCCCGCCTGCCCGAGGGGACGGTCGAAGGAGACTTTGGCGGCGCGGCTGGTGCCGGTCAGCGGTCCGGTGCCGTAGCCACGGGTCCCGTAATAGAGGGACTTGCCGCCTTCTTCGCCGTTCCAGGTGCCACCGAAGGTGTTGTAGGCCTGGTAGGTGGCCATCGGCAGCACGAAGAGGACGCGCGCGTGGGCGGAGTCGTTGCGGACCGTGAAGATGATCTGCGTTTCATCCCCGGTCGTCGCTTTCACCTTGGCCATGTAGACGCCGGAGGCCGTGAAGGCGCTGCCGGGGATCGTGTAGGTCGCTTTCCAGTTGGCGCAGGAGACTTCACCCGTCGTTTCGTTCATCGCTTCGCAGGTGAAGTCGTTGTTGATCGCGACGTTGGAGCCGGAGTTGACGAGCCGCCCGCCTTCGCCGCCGTAGTAGCCCATCCGGTAGACGGAAATCGAGGCGGTACGACTGGGGGAGACCGTGCCCTTGTAGCCGATTTTCAGGGTGACGCTTTCGCCCAGGTTCACGCTCGTCTGGGTGGGATAGCCGCCGAGGTTGGGACTGTCGTCGACGGTTTCGTAGCCTTCGCTGCCGGTCTTGCACTGGTTCTCGTTGACGACCGGGATCGCGCTGGGGCAGGTGACCGCTGCCTGCGAGCGGGCGGTCCCGAACGAGGCCAGGAGGAGGAAAGCGGCGATGACGCCGACTGCCGCTACAGCAAGGGCGTGGCCGAAGGAAAGCGGATGGCGGGGGGCACTGCGCAGTTCGTGCACCCCACCAGTGTCCCACTGAAATTTCGCTTCAGAGGCGGAAAAACGGGTGGTCTTCGCCCAAGTCAAAGGCTTGAGTAGAGGCTTAGGGTTAGGCGTCATGGGTCAGCTGCTCCTCGGGCAGGGCGAGACGGCGGGATGGGATAGCGGGGAGGACCCGGCGGATCAAGGCCAGGAGGTCGTCCCAGATCGGGTGGAAGAAGGTGGAGAGGGTCGCCAGGTAGACGAGGCCGCCGCTGAGCGCGGTGCCGGCGACGATGAAGAAGGGGCCAAGGTGCTGGCCGCGGAGCAGGCTCGCCACCGGCAGCGCGACCGCGAGCAGGATGGCGCTGCCTACCACGGCCGGGAAGAGGTCCGTCACCAGGCGTCGCACCGGGATGCCGAGCACGCCGCGGAAGAGGCCGGCGTAGACGGCGACGAGGAGGACGAGGTGGATGCCGACCACGGCGTAGGCCAGGGTGGTGATCCCGTAGGGAGCCGCCAGCCAGGAGACGACGATGTAGACGGCGAGCAGCGCGAGATTGAAGATCAGCAGCGGCCGCGGCCGGCCCGCGGCGAGCATGATCTGCGGGTAGCCGGTGAGGACGGCGGCGATCATCCCCGCCACCGCGAGGATCTGGACCGGGGCGACGGCCGGGGCCCAGCGCGGGCCGAAGACCCAGGGCACGAGCTCGGGCGCGGTGACGATCAGGATCGAGAGCAGCGGCAGGAGGACGGCGGCGTGGATCCGCGTCGCCCGCTCGTGGAAGCGCAGCAGCTCGGCCAGGTTGGCGGTCCGCGAGTAGACCGGGAAGGCCAGTCGCAGCATGATCCCGCTGATCTTTTCCTGGTAGACGACGCCGAGCTGGAAGGAGCGCCAGAAGAGGCCTGCCTGGGTCGCCGAGAGGCGCACCGCGACGATCGCCAGGGTCGAGTTCGTGATCGCCACGTAGGTGAGTCCGGCGCCGGAGGCGGGCAAGCCGAAGTGGAGGACTTCGCGCAACTCCCTCGTGCGCCAGCGGGGCAACGGCGGCGGCGCGGCGACGACCAGCAGCAGCGAGGTCGCGGCGGCGCCGGCGAGCGCCGCCAGCACGATCGCCTCGGCGTCGAGGCCGGCCACGGCGAGTCCGATGCCGACCGCCGAGGTCACGGTCAAGGCGACGACTTCGATCACGCTGACGAGCTTGAAGTTGAGCTTGCGCCAGAGCAGGCCGCGGGAGACTGCGCCGAGCCCGGCGAAGATGAAGACGGGGGACATCACGACCATGAGTTCGGCCGACTCGCCGCCGATGAACTGACCGGCGACGGTGGCGCCGATCGTGGCCGCGACCAGGCTCAGCACGAGGCCGGTCAGCAGGCTGGCCATCAGGGCCGCCTCGACGTGCTCGCGCTCGATCGTCTTGCGCTGGACCAGGGCGCTGCCGTACCCCTCGAAGGTGAGGATCACGGCGAGGGTGAGGAGGATGGTCGGCACCAGCGCCTGGCCGAAGCCGCTCGGCGGGACCAGGCGGGCCATGACCACAGCGGAGAAGAAGGTGACCACTTCACTGCCGGCGCGCGCGGCCGTCGTCCAGCGGATTCCGCTGACGGCAGCATCCCTCAGCTGCGAGCCGGAGAGCTCGTCTTGGGTATCGGGGCCACGATCCATCTGGGGAACCAACGCGCCGAGCCCGAGCCGACTTGCGGCGCAAGCTGGTGCGGCGGTAAAACGTTCTCTTTTTATGCACGCAGGGTTGAGCGAACTGGCGCGGCCCGAGGCCGTGACGCGGTCCCGGCACGTCGTCTTCAGCTACGACGAGGTGACCTGGGACGCGGCGCAACGGCGCGGGATGAACTTCACCCAGGACCAGGTCCTGGTCGGCCTGATGGAGGATCCGGCGGTCGAGCGCCTACTGGTCTCCAACCGGCCGCGCAGCGCCCCGGTCGTCGCGATCAAGGACCGCATCCGGCGCCCGGTGCCGTTCCCGGAGACGGAACGCCACCGCTTGCGCCAGCCGCTGCGCCTGCGCCGCAACGACCCGATCGGCGTCGCCGCGCTGCGGCGCCATTACGCCGTCTGGGATCGGCGGCTGCGCAAGGCGGCGGACGGGTTCGGCCTCGAGCGGCCGGCGATCGTGACCTCGCACGCCTTCGTCGCCGCCTTCTGCGAGCTGGACTGGGCGGGGCCGGTCACCTACGTGGCGATCGACGATTTCTCCGCCCACCCGGGCTACCGTCGCCGGCGGGGCGACTACCTGCAGGCGTTCGCGGAGATCTCGCGGCGCCGCCGGCGGCTGATCGCGGTGAGCAAGGCGATCGTCGAAAGGGTCGATCCGCGAGGACCCGCGCTGGTGCTGCCGAACGCGGTCGACCCCGAACTGTGGGGCGAGCGCCCGACGGTCCCCGCCTGGCTGGCGACGATGCCCGGCCCCCGCCTCCTCTATGTCGGCACCCTCGACTCTCGACTAGACGTTGAGGCTGCACGCGGGGTCGCGCGCGCCTGGCCGGAAGGCTCGCTGGTGCTGGTCGGCCCGCTCGAAGACCGCGGCCACCTGGCGCCCCTGCTGGCCGAGCCCAACGTCTCCCACCACGGCGCGGTCGCCCACGCGGAGGTCCCGGCGATCGTCGCCGGCGCCGACGCCTGCCTGATCCCGCACCATCGCACCGACCTCACCGTGGCGATGAGCCCCCTGAAGCTCTTCGAGTACCTCGCCGCCGGCCGCCCGGTTGCGGTCACCGACCTCGAGCCGATGTCCGCCGTCGCCGGCCCCGTCTTCCGCGTCGCCCCAGGCGGCGACTTCCGCCCCGCCGTCGCCGCCGCCCTCGAGGCCGGCCCGATGACCGAGCCCGAGCGCGCCGCTTTCATCGCCGCGAACGCCTGGCCACGGCGGCGGGCGCAAGCGCTCGAGTTCGTGCTGGCGCCGTAAAGGGACGGCTTTGTACGGGGCCGTCCCGCCCGTCCGAGGTACGTCCCCGATCAGGAATGTCCGTGTCGACTTTTGGTCGCTGAGCACCCACAACTCGACACGGAGATCCTTGACTGGTCGGGAGCGGGCACATCTCGGCCTGGCGGCACACTTCCGTGACCCGCCCGCGACGGTCCCGTCAGCTCTACCGCGCCGCGGGCCTTGTCGGCCGTTTTTCTCGGCGCTCGCGATCGAAGACGTAGGCGATCGCGACCATCATGCAGAAGAGGTAGGAGAGCTGGGGGAAGGAGAGGAAGTCGAGGATCGCGCTGCTTACCAGGGCAACGGCCAGGCCCGCCATCACTGCGAGCGCTGGTGGGCCGCGGTCCGGGTCGCCGGAGCGGGCGACCGGGTGGGCGGCGAAGAAGGAGAGGATGAAGATCAGGAGGTAGGCGGCGATGCCGAAGAAGCCGACGCCGATCGCCAGGGTGAGGTACTCGTTGTCGAGAATGCGGTGCTTGATCTGGTCGTAGCTGCCGTAACCGCGTCCGATCAGCGGGCGGCCGGCGACGTCGGGTTCGATCGCTTCGTAGTCCCCGACGCGGTCCTGGGTGGAGTTGGTCTGCGTGGCCTTGTTCGGGGTGAGCTGGTCGATCACGCCGCCGAGCGCGCCCGGGGCGGTGAAGTGGGTGACGACGAGGAGGACGAAGGCGAGCGGCAGCAGGCGCCTCATCGCGCGCGGCCGGTAGGCGATGAACACGGCGATCACGACGGCCGGAGCGAGCGCGCTGGTTTTCTTCTGCGTCGCCATCGCGCCGCCGATCAGGATCACGACGGCGATCGAGTAGAGGATCCGCTCGCGGCGCTCCTTCGCTTTCAGGAGCCAGGAGAGCGCGAAGGGCAGCGCCATCGCCAGCATCACAGAGGTGGCCAGTGGCTGCACCGTCGGCCCGTAGATCTGTTTGCGGCCGATCGAGTCGACTTCGCCGATCCCCGGCGGCCGCACGTAGCCGGGGAAGAGCGGGCCGATGTATTCGTGGAAGAAGTTGATGCCGAAGCGGTACTCGATGATCACGGCGAAGGCCGTCACGGTGGCGAAGGCGATCAGCCCCGTGATCATCTTCGAGACCTCCGAGGCGCGGATGATCGAGGCCGCCAGGGCGAAGAAGATCACGTAGGAGCAGAGCAGCGCCAGCTGCTTGATCGCCAGTTCGATGTCCCCGACCCGGACCAGCGCTTCGCTGTTGGCGAGGACGCTGACGATCGCGATCGCGGCGAAGATGCCGAAGGCCCAGTGGAGGCGGCTGAGCCGGTGCTCGCGCGCCGGTTCCGTGTCGCCGAGGACCCAGGCGATCGTCAGCACGATCAGGAAGGCCCGGTCGAGGGTGAGGTTGACGGGCAGTCCGGCCGGCAGCAGGACGCTGTCGAACGGGATCACCCAGATCATCGCCAGGAAGCCGAACAGCAGCCACGGCAGCAGGCGGGAGGTGCGGGGCCAGTCCGCGGCGCGGGCAGCAGCGGCCTTGGCGACGTGGTCGGTGGCCGCGGCGGGTCGCCCGACGTACGGCCGGACCCCGGTGGCGGCCTCCATCAGCCCGTGGTGGCGGGCTGCCCGGTCACGGGCGGCGTGGTCTCGTCGGAGTCGTGGCGCTCGGGCTCAAGAAGCTCCGGGTCGCGGCGCCCCTTTTTGCGGGAGCGGCCGCGCTGTTCGCTGACCACCGGATAGGGCGGCAGGATCAGCTCGTCGGTGCCGTGCAGCGGCTCGTCGATTGCGCGGATCGAGCCGTTGGCGGAGCCTTTCGCGTTCGGGGCGCGGTCCTTGTCGGCCTCGCCGAGGCTGCGCCAGCGCTGGATCACCCCCGGGATGACGAGGATCGCGCCGCAGCCGAGCCCGAAGGTGAGGAGGAAGGCCAGCACCATCAGCATTTTGTCGTTGGACCCGCCCAGCGTGCCCCCCTCGGCGGCGCCCAGCTGGCGCACGGTGACCCCGTGGCGGAGCGGTTTGCCTTCGACATCGAGGCCTTTGATGTATTTGTGGAGGGTGGCGTAGGAGGCCGAGGCGAGGGCGATCGCGGTGTCGGTGTTCCCCGCCTGCGAGTCGACGGTGATGATCGGGACGCCTTCCTGGGCGGAGAAGACGAGGCGGTTGCCGGCGCCTTCCTGCAGCAGTTCGGTGGCGCGTTCGCCGGAGGACTCGGCGGAGTAGTTGATCTGGCCGGTGGCGGTGCTGAACGGGCCGCTGGTCGAGAGCGAGGCGACCGGGACGCCGGCGCGTTCGGCGATTTCGACCCGCGCCGAGAGGCTGGCCAGGTACTGGCCGTAGATTTTGGCCCGCGTCGCGAGGGCTTCGAAGGTGCTCGTTTCGACGCCCTGGGAGAGGGCCGAGGGGACCGAGTCGACGAGGATCTGGCTCGACGCCGCCGAGACGCTCAGCGAGCGGCTCTTGAGCCCTTCGGAGCTGACCTGATAGGCGCTCAGGATCGCTGCCGCGACGGCCAGCAGGAGGACGAGGAAGACAAGGACCTTGCGCTTCCAAAGGCGGCGGATCGTCTCTAGGAATGCCATGTTGCCTATGAACGCCGGGGGTCCGAGGAAACTTTCGCGATTCCGTGCCCGCGTGCCCGGCCGCGCAGCTCGGCGGCGACGAATCGGGCAAATTCCGGGTCCTCGACGCGGTTGCGCCGATCGCCTGCGGCGGCGCGCAGGTAACCCCAGAAGTAGGCGACGCCGCTGAGGACGTAGGGGCGCTTGAGTGCCACCTGAGCCGATTTTGCCGCCACCCACCACGGGGTGTAGCGGAGGATGTAGGCGGCGCGGCCCAGCCGGGCCCGACCCCGCAGGATGCCGCCGCGGGTGGCGACGGGGCGCAGGTGACGGGCGGTGGGCTGCGACAGGGTGCGGGTGCGGTAGCCGCGCATCCGCGCTTCGACCTCGTCGATCGTGTCCCAGCCGAGGCGCTGCTCGATGCCGCCGCCGAGCGCTTCCAGGCAGTCGCGGCGGTAGAGCTTCAGGGCGCCGCGGACGTGATGATCGGGCCCGCCGGTCGGCTGCCAGCCGCGGCCGTGGTCCTCGAGCAGCTGGCCGCCGACGATGCCGAGGTCGGCCTCGACCGCGAAGCGGTCGAGCAGGCGCTGGAAGTAGTCCGGCGCGAGCTCGATGTCGGCGTCGAGCTTGCCGACGTGGCTGAACTCGGCAACCGCGACCGAGTGGAGCGCCTGGTTGAAGGCCACTGCCTCGGCGGCGGCGGCGAGCCCGTCGCTGCCGGGCCGGGCCGCTGGGCGCCGGGTCCGCACCAGCTCCAGGTAGGGCAGGCGCGCCGCCCAGCGCGTGAGGATCTCCGGCGTCGAGTCGGTCGAGCCGTCGTCGATGATCAGCCAGAGGTCGGGTGGCCGGGTCTGCGCCGCCACCGAGGCGAGCGTCCGCTCGAGGTGCTCGGCCTCGTCGCGGCAGGGGGTGATCAACAGTAGGCGCTCCATCGACTCAGCTCCGCCGCGCGGCGACCAGGCCGTCGACCATCTCGAGGTAGCCGCGTCGCTGCCGCGACCACTCGATCTGCTCGAGGCGCGCGGAGGCGCGGGTGGCGCGCGCGGCCGCCGCGGCCGGGTCGCGGCGGACCGTTTCGATCGCGGCGGCGATCGAGTCCGGGTCGCCCGGCTCGGCATAGAGGACGTCGTCGCCGAAGTAGCGCTCGATCGTCGGCAGCGCCGAGGCGATCGCGGGCATGCCCATGTGGACGTACTCGAGCAGCTTCACCGGCAGCAGCAGCTCGGTGAAGTCGTCGCGCAGGGTCGGCACGACGCCGATGTCGGCGGCTTCCAGGCGGACCGGGATCTGCTCCACCGGGGTTGGCTTGGGGGCGATGCGGATGCCCTCGGCGGCGAGCGGGCGGGCGGTCGCCGCGAGCTGCGCGGCCGCCTCGGCGTCGGATCCGTAGATGTCAAGCTCGACCGGCCGGCCGTCGGCGCGCAGCCGCGCCACCGCGCGGACCAGGGTCTCGGCGCCGAAGCGCTCGGCGAGGCCGCCGTGGTACATCACCCGCAGCGGTCCGTCGCTCGGCGGCGTGCGCACCGGGCGGCGCTCGCCGAAGACCCGTTCGTCGGGGGTGTTCATCACGATCTGGGTGCGCGGGGCTTCGACCCCGCGGCGGCGCAGCAGGTCGCGGGCCTCCTCGGTGACGAAGACATGGCAGTCGACGAAGCCCGCGCTCGCCCGCTCCTCGGCCCGCACCAGGCGCACCAGCGGGTGGTCCGCCGGGCGGTCGAAGAGGGTCGCGAAGAGCTCTGGGAAGGTGTCGTGGAAGTTGAGGACGATCGGCGTCCGGCGCAGCTTCGGCAGCATCGCCGCGAAGACCAGCGCGTCGGGCATGTTGTGGATCTCGATCAGGTCGAAGGGCGCCCGGCGATCGAGCGCGGTCAGCTTGCGGGCGGCGCCGAGCAGGAAGCGCAGGTTGCCCTCGACGTAGGCGCGGGCGCCGCCGCGGGGCTTGCCGCGGGCCGCCCGGTGCAGGGCGATCTCGCCGTCCCCGACCGGGAAGGCGAGGTCGTCGGAGAGGCAGACGCATTCGACCGTGTCGCCGCGTTCGGCGAGTGCCCGGGCCTGCCGCTGGATCCTCGAGTCGACCTCGAAGTCCGAGTAGTGGACCATGCCGATCCGCAAGGGCCCGCCGTGCGGCGGGCCCCCGTGGATCTGCTCCCCCCCAGGAGTCTCAGTCGTCGGTGCCGTTGCCAAAGCTCTTCACCGCGGCGACGGTCTCGGCGATGTGCCAGTCCTCGATCGCCGGAAAGATCGGCAGCGAGCAGTTTTCGGAGGCGAGCCGCTCGGCGACCGGCAGCGAGCCCAGGCCGAGACCGAGGTCGGCGTAGCACGGCTGCAGGTGGACTGGGGTCGGGTAGTGGATCGCGCTGGACACGCCGCTCGCGTCCAGGTGGTCGCGCAGGGCGTCGCGCCGGGACGAGCGCACGACGAAGAGGTGGTAGACGTGGTCGCCGTCCTCGGCGGGCGGCGTCGGCAGCGCGATGTCGGTGCCGGTGAGGCCTTCGCGCAGGCGCGCGGCGGCGTCGCGGCGAGCCTGGTTCCAGTCCCCGAGGTGGCGGAGCTTGACGGAGAGGATCGCCGCCTGGAGGGCGTCGAGACGGTCCGTCCCCGCGGTCAGCTGGTGGTTGTGACGGGGGCTCTCGCCGTGCGTGCGCAGCAGCCGCACGTTCGCCTCGAGCTCGGCGTCGTCGGTGACGAGCGCGCCGCCGTCGCCCCAGCCGCCGAGGTTCTTGGTCGGGTAGAAGCTGAAGCAGCCGGCGTCGCCGATCGAGCCGACCGGCTTGCCGCGGTACTGCGCCGAGTGCGCCTGGCAGGCGTCCTCGACGACCTTGATCCCGCGCGGGCGGCAGAGGTCGAGGATCGGGTCCATGTCGACCGTGCGGCCGAAGAGGTGGACCGGGATCACGGCGCGGGTGCGCTCGGTGAGTGCCGCCTCGACGATCTCCGCGGTGATGCACGCGGTGTCCGGGTCGACGTCGACCAGGACCGGTCTGGCGCCGACCGCGCTGACCGCCTCGGCGGTGGCGATGAAGGTGTAGGTGGGGACGATCACCTCGTCGCCCGGGCCGATGCCCATCGCCCGCAGCACCAGCGCCAGGGCGGCGGTGCCGGAGGAGACGCCGATCGCGTACTTGGTCCCGCACTCGGCGGCGAACTGCTCCTCGAAGTCGGCAACCTCCGGGCCCAGCGTGAAGGCGGCGTCGCGACCGACCCGCTCGACCACTTCCATCAGCTCCACGAAGAGCTCCGGGTAGGCGGCATCGAGGCGGATGAAGGGGACGCGGTCGGCGTTGGTCGCCGTGGCCGAGAGGGGAGTCAGGGTCTGGCTGTTCAATTGATCGCTCCTGGGTGCTCGGTTTCGAGGAAGAGGGCGGCGGCCTCCTTGCGGGAGCGGACGCCGAACTTCGAGAACGCCGAGGAGAGGTGGCTCTTGATCGTGCTCTCGGCGAGGTAAAGCTCCTCCGCGATCTGCGCGTTGGTCAGGCCCCGGGCGACGCAGGACAGCACCTGGCGCTCGCGGTGGGAGAAGGCGGGGCGCTCGACGCTGGCGCGGTGGGCGCGGGGGACGACCGACTGGCCGCTGGCGACCGCCGAGACGGCGACCGCGAGGGTCCACTCGAGTTCGCCCTCGAAGACGATCGCGTCGGCGCCGCAATCGAGGCCGCGGCGCACGCCGGTGCCGGTCGTGGCGGGCGAGACGGCGACGACGCGCGGGGTGCGGCGCTGCCGGCGCAGACGGCGGAGCACGGCGACGTCGCGCGGCATGTTGACGTCGCAGGCGAAGACCAGGATCGCCTCGCTGTCCCACTCGCCGGTCAGGACCGACTCGAGGTCGACCGGGATCGGGAAGGAATCGGCATGGCTCTCGTTCAGGACACTCTGCAGGCGCCGCCGCAGCCCGAGGTCCTCGGCAAAGATCAGCACCTGCTCGGTTGCAGGGGCCGCGGTGGCGGGACTCGCGGAAGCAGGACGGGAGGTGACCGGCTCGGTCGTGAAAGCCATGTACCAGCAACGGACCGAGGCGCGGAATCCTTTCGCGCCGCAAGTGCGTCCGGGCATTCTCCGTTACCGAGACATGCCCGATAAAGAAGACCTGCGGCTGATCGTCGACGTCGAATTCGGCCAGGACGTCGTCGTCCGCCCGTTCACCAACCTATATGGGTGCCGGATCGGCGATCGCAGCCAGATCGGCACCTTCGTCGAGATCCAGCGGGGCGCGGTGATCGGCGCCGACTGCAAGATCCAGAGCCACACCTTCATCTGCGACGGCGTCGCGATCGGCGACCGCTCCTTCATCGGACACGGCGTCGTTTTCGTAAACGACAAGCGGCCTAGAGCGACCAACCCTAAGGGTCAACTCCAGGGTGAGTCTGACTGGTTCCTGCTCTATACGGTGGTCGAGGACGGCGCGACGATCGGCTCCGGCGCGACGATCCTCGGCGGCGTCACGATCGGCGCCGGCAGCACCGTCGGCGCGGGCGCCGTGGTGACCCGCGACGTCCCCCCGGGCACGACCGTGGTCGGCAATCCCGCGCGGGAGCTTTCATAGCCATCGAGTTCGCAGAAACCCGCGCTATGCGCGGAGAAGTGCGAACTCACCCGGGTGGGGGCTAGCGCCAGCGCTCGAGGAGGTCCTCGGGGGGGACCTCGCGGATCTTGCGGGCGGGGACCCCGACCATGAATGCGCGGGGTTCGACGTCGCTCGTCACCACGGCGCCGGCGGCGATGAAGGCCTCTTCGCCGACCTCGACGCCGGGGCAGATCGTGCTGCCGCCGCCGACCCGGCAGGCGCGGCGCAGCAGGGCGCCGCGCAGGAGGTAGGAGTCGTCGTGGCGGTCCATCGTGTTGTCGTTGGTGAGGGTGACGCCGGGGCCGACGAAGACATCGTCCTCGATCACGGTGCCGCCGGTGATGTAGCAGCGAGTCTGGATGCTGGAGCGCTCGCCGATCGTGACCTCCGGATCGATCGAGGTGAAGCTGCCGACCACGGCCCCGGCACCGATCCGGGCGCCGTCGCGGATCTGGGCGTGATCGCCGATCCGGGCCCCGGCGCCGATCCGCACGCCGGAGTGGATGATCGCGTGGCCGCCGATGATCGTCCCCTCGCCGATCTCGACGTCCTCCCCCAGCAGTAGGCCGGGGGCACGGTCGGACGGACGCAGGTCGGAGCTCGGCATCCGCCGAACCTACCGCCCCACAAGCTCCGCGGGGCCAGATCCGTTGATCTTCCGTGGCTACCACTCAAGTCGAGCAAGTCGACGTCTGCGCGATCATCGTCTCCCACAACAGCCGGGAGTGGCTGGATGCCGCCCTCGGCACCCTTGCCGCGCACACGCGCGAGGTGACCTTGGAGGCGGTCGTCGTCGACAACGGCGACGACGGGGCAGGCGAGTACGCCGCGTCGCGCTACCCCTTCGTCCGCGCCATCCGCTGTGAGAACCGCGGCTTCGGCCACGCCAACAACCGCGGCCTCGAGATCACCGACGCCCGGTTCATCCTCTTCCTCAACCCCGACACCGAATTCATCACCGGGGAGGTGGACGCGCTGGTCGCCGCGATGGAGCGGATGCCGGATGTCGGCCTCGCCGGCGTGCGGCAGGTCAACGGCGACGACGCGTTGGCGCCGACCATGCGGCGCTTCCCCTCGGTCCCCCGCGCGCTGGCCGAAGCGCTGCCGGTCGAGCGGGTCCCGCTTGTGCGCCGACTGCTGGGCGAGCGGGTGCTCGATCCTGCCGACTACGAGCGCATCGTCGATTGCGACTGGACCTCCGGCTCGGCCATGTTCGCCCGCTCGACGGCGATCGAGATGACGGGAGGGTTCGACGAGCGCTTCTTCCTCTTCTCCGAGGAGACCGACCTCTGCTGGCGCCTCCGCAGGGATGGCTGGCGGATCGTCCACCTTCCCGACGTCACGATCCGCCATCACGAGCAGGAGCACGGGGCGAACCCACGCCTTTGGGCCCAGTCGGCATACGCGCGCCTCCAGTTCGCCGACAAGAACCTGCGCCACCCCCGTGCCTACCGGCTGGCGCTGACGCTCCGCTATGGCGTGCGGTCCTCGCTCTACTCGTTGCCGGGCAGGCGCACTGACGTGGCTCGCCGCGACGCCTCGCGGGCCGCCCTCGCGGCCGTGCTCTACGAACGGGCCCCGCTCGCATGAGGGGCGTCGCGGTCATCGTCTTCTTCGCGGCCCTGCTGCTCGCGGGCTGCGGCGGCGGGGGCGAGACGACCTCCGCCGGGGGCGCGAAGGGCGGCACCGTCGCGACCGCCCAGCTCGCCGAAAAAATCGGCCTGGTCTCCAACGGCGAGGGCGAATACCGCCTCGGCGGCTGCACCGCGAAGGTGCTCCTCACCTCGCCTGCCCAGATCAAGAAGGCGAAGGAAGCCGGGAAGGACATCGTCACCGACCCGACCGGCCGCTACGGGGTCGAGATCGAAGACCGCGCCCGCTGTGCCCAGGTGATGGAAGGCGCGGTCGCGATCCTGAACGTGCCCTGAGCTAGGAGTCGTCGCCGGCGCGGCGGACGATGAACGCCTGGCCCGACCAGGTGAACGTCCGCCAGTTGATCAGGCTCAGCTCCGGGTTGCGCTCGAGCCACTCGCGGCAGGCGCGCTGCTCGCCGCGCTCGGGATCGCCTTTGAAGCAGAACCAGTCGTCGAAGAGGAGGATCGAGCCCTGGGCCAGGCGCGGGGTGAGGAACTCGAGCACCGGCACGGTCGAGGCGTAGAGGTCGCAGTCGACCCAGGCGATCGAGACCTTGCCGAGCGGGATCCGCTCCGGCTCGGCCAACGACTTGTCGTAGAAGCCCTCGACGATGTGGACGTGGTCGCGAGGGATGCGAGCCCGGCGCAGGCGCGCTTCGAAGTCGCGGCGGCCGACGCCGAAATCGCCCGCGTCCCAGCGCCCGGTGTCGTCGATCCCCTCCATCTGGGGCAGCCCCTCGAAGGAGTCGAAGGCGAAGAGACGTCGGCGGCCTGCCTCGCCGAGGACCGCGGCGATCCGCCACGATTCGACGAAGGTGCGTCCGGTGTAAGTGCCGAATTCGGCGTAGTCGCCCTCGACCTTCTCGGAGCGGACGAAGTTCCAGGCCAGGGTCAGCATCCGCGAATACTCGTGACGCAGGCTGTTCGCTTGGCGATGGCCGGTCACCTGCGCCATCGGCTCGAGCAGGCGCCCGACCTTCGACGTCACGATCGCGTCGAGGATCTCTCCCTTGTTCGTACCGCTGACCATGGCGGGGCATCCTAGTCATGGCGACTGGCTGGACGCTCAAGGAATACTCTGCCGGGTATGAGCCTGCGTGTGGGCATAGATCTGGTCGCCGTCGCGACGATCGCGGAGTCGCTGCGCGGCCCGCACCGCGAGCATTATCTGGAGCGGATCTACACCGCCCGTGAGGTCGAGGACTGCGCGGGGCCCTCGGGACGGGTGGAGCCGGAGCGGCTCGCCGCCCGCTTCGCCGCCAAGGAGGCGGCGATCAAGGCGCTGCCCGGGGCGGGCGAGGAAGTGCGGCTGACCCAGATCGAGGTGGTTCGCGATGGGTCCGGGAACGTCTCGTTGGAACTGTCCGGACGGGCCGCTGAGCTCCTCGCGGAGGCGGGCGGCGGCGAGCTTGCGGTCAGCCTCACCCACGAGGGCGGTTTCGCCGCGGCGACGGTCATCATCGCGTGAGCGCCGCGAAGTTGGCGCACACCTCCACCCGCACTCAAGTTCCATCACCCCGACAGCCGAAGAGATAGCGATGAAAGATCGGATCCGACAGGTGATCAAGGAGCACGGGCATCTCTCGGTGGACCCGGGGACGCTCGCCGACGACGCCGACCTCTACCAGGCGGGGATGACCTCGCACGCCAGTGTCAACGTGATGATCGCCCTGGAGGACACTTTCGACGTTGAATTTCTCGACTCGATGCTGAAGCGGAGCGTTTTCGAGAGCGTCGACTCGATCGCCCAGGCACTGACCGAAGTGGGGGTAGAGGCATGAGCATCACTGCCGACGTGGATACCGGGCTGGTCGAGGCCGCCCGACGGATCGCCGCCGACGTCGCGGCGCCGAACGCGATCGAGGTCGACAAGGAGGCGCGTTTCCCGGCCGAGACGGTCGCCGCGCTCCGCGAGGAGCGGCTGCTGTCGGCGCTGGTCCCGGTCGAGCTGGGCGGCGCGGGTGCGTCGCTGGAGACGATCGCCCGGATCTGCTTCGAGCTCGGCCGCCGCTGCGGCGCCTCCGGCATGGTCTTCGCGATGCACCAGATCCAGGTCGCCTGCATGGTGGATCACCGCGGCGAGGGGTCACCCTGGTTCGACGATTACCTGCGCGAGGTGGTCGCCGAGCAGCGGCTGATCGCCTCGATCACCTCCGAGGTCGGCACCGGCGGCGACATGGGCAAGTCGGTGGCGGCGGTATCGGAGGCAGGCACCGACGGCTACCAGAGCTTCGAGAAGCAGGCGCCGACCGTCTCCTACGGTCCCCACGCCGACGCCTTCCTGACCACGGTGCGCCGCGCCCCTGACGCCGAGCCCGGCGACCAGGTCGCGGTGCTTACCCGCCGCGACCAGATGGAGATGGAGCCGCAGGGGACCTGGGACCCGCTCGGGATGCGCGGCACCTGCTCACCTGGCTTCATCGCCACCGCCCGCTTCACCCCCGAGCAGGTCCTGCCGGTGCCGTTCTCGACGATCTCGGCGGAGACGATGACGCCCGTCTCCCACATCCTCTGGTCCCACGTCTGGCTCGGCATCGCCACCGACGCCTTCGACCGCGCCCGCGCCTTCGTCAAGGCCGCGGCGAAGCGCAAACCGGGCGAGCCGCTGCCGGCCGCGATCCGCCTCTCGGAGCTGATGAGCGAACTCTCGCTGCTGCGGGCCGAGGTCGGTCTCGCCCTGCGCGAGTACTGCGACCTGCACGCGGGAGACCGCGCCCGGCTCTCGGAGATGGCGACGATCCTGCGCTTCAACAACCTGAAGATCGCCGCCTCCGAACAGGCGCCGAAGGTCTGCCAGGAGGCGCTCGGCGTCTGCGGGATCGTCGGCTACAAGAACGACACCCCCTTCAGCGTCGGCCGCCACCTGCGCGACGCGATGTCGGCGCGGTTGATGGTCGCCAACGAGCGGATCCACGCCACCGACGCGAGCCTGTTGCTGATCGCCAAGGAAGTCTGAGGCGGTCGGGTGGCCGACTTTCGCCCCGGCACGCCGGACCAGGAGGAGTTTCTCCGCGCGCTGGTCGGCGCCGGTTACCTGATCGAGTCCGGGGTGCCCGGCGTCTACGGGCGCGGCGACGCGTTCGAGCGGGTGCGGCTCGGCTTCGACGCCAAGGTGACGGAGGCGAGCGAGACCGAATCGCCCGAGCACATGGTCTTCCCGCCGCTGCTGCCGCGGCGCCAGATGGAGGAGGTCGGCTACCTCAAGTCCTTCCCGCACCTCGCCTGCACGGTGTTCGCCTTCGAGGGCGACGAGGAGCAGGCGGCCGAGCAGGAGGAGCGCGCCGAGAAGCATGAAGACTGGTCCGAGCATCAAGAGATGACCGACCTCGTGCTGAAGCCCGCCGCCTGTTATCCGGTCTACCCGGCGGTCGCGGCGCGCGGCGCCCTGGCGCCCGGCGGGGTGATCGTCGACGCGGGCGGGACCTACGTCTTCCGTCACGAGCCCTCCGGCGACCCGGCCCGTCTGCAGGCCTTCCACCAGCGCGAGATCGTCCGCATCGGCGAGCCCGAGACGGTGGTCGAATGGCGCAACCGCTGGCGCGACCGCTCACTGGAGTTGCTGCGCTCGGTCGGCCTCGACGCCACCACCGACGTCGCCAGCGATCCCTTCTTCGGCCGCGCCGGGCGCATGCTCGCCCGCAGCCAGCGCTCGCAGGAGCTGAAGTTCGAGGTGGTGGTGCCGATCGCCGGGCCGGAGCCGACCGCGGTCGCCTCCTTCAACTACCACCAAGACCACTTCACCTCCGTCTACGGGATCGAGATGGACGGCGACGGCGACCGCACCGCCCACACCGCCTGCCTCGGCTTCGGCCTCGAGCGGATCACGCTGGCGCTGGTCCGCACGCACGGGCTCGATCAGGAGAAGTGGCCGCCCGCGGTGTTGGAGGAGCTGGGGTTCTGATGGCGACGACCCCCGCCGGGATGGTCAGCCTGCTCGGGCTAGATCCGGGGGCCTACGAGCGTCACTTCCTCCACGGTCCCGACCGCGACTACGCGGAAACCAACTGCTACACCGACATCCTGATCGAGTTCGTCCACGCGATCGGGTCGGAGCCCCTGGCGATGATGGGCTGCGTGCTGCCGGTCGACTTCGAGGGGGACCAGTGGACCTTCTTCAAGCCGCGCCCGGAGGATGTCGAAGCGCTGTATGGGATCGATATCCACGAGATGCAGCCCTACCGGCCGCTGCCCAAGCAGATCGCCGAGCAGATCGAGGCGGGGCGGACGGTGATCGTCGAGCTCGACTCCTTCCACCTGCCCGACACGGCGGCGACCAGCTACGGCAACGCGCACGTGAAGAGCTCGGTGATCGCCGAGGCGATCGACCGCGAGGCCGAGACCCTCCGCTACTTCCACGGCGACGGTTATTTCGAGCTGGGCGGGGAGGATTATCGAGGCGTCTTCCGGCTCGGGCGCGAGTACTCCGGCGACGTGCTGCCGCCCTACACCGAGCTGCTGCGCCTCGACGCCGGGCCGCGCCTGGAGGGTGAGGAGCTGCGCGTGGCGGCGCGCGAGAGGCTGCGCGCCCAGGCGGCGCGGCGCCCGTCCGACAACCCCTTCGAGCGCTTCGGCGCCGGGCTCGCCGCCGAGCTGCCGAACCTGCTGGCGGGCGACGCGCAGCGCTACCACGACTACGCCTTCGCGACGGTACGGATGGTCGGCTCGGCCTTCGAGGTCGGCGCCTCCCACGTCGAGTGGGTGCTGGGCGAGGAGGGTGCCGCCGCCGCCGAGCGGATGCGCGAGATCGTCGCCGGCTCGAAGAGCCTCTCCTTCAAGCTCGCCCGCCGCCGCGAGTTCGATCCGGCCCCCGCGGTGGAGGCGCTGGCAGGCGCCTGGTCCGCCGGCTTCGCGGAGCTGGACCGTGCCCTCGGCTGAGCTGCCGCTCGCGCCGGGTCGGGTCCGGGTCGACGGGCACGAGCGGCTGGACCTTGACGCCGGCTGGCGGGTCGCCGCCTGCGCGCCGGACGGCTGCGCGGTGCCAGCGGAGACCGAGGGGCTCGACTGGGTCCCGGCGAGCGTGCCGGGGACCGCGGCGGGCGCGCTGCGCGAGGCCGGGCTGTGGGACTTCGGTGACGAGCGCGATCTCGACGCCGAGGACTGGTGGTTCCGCACCGAGTTCGAGGCGGCGCCGGCCAGGGCCGACGAGCTGGTCCTGCTGCGCCTCGACGGCGTCGCCACCGTCCACGAGGTCTTTCTGAACGGCGAGCGGATCGGCGGCGGCGAGTCGATGTTCGCCGCCGCGACGATCGACGTCGGCGCGGCGCTGCGCGACGGTTGCAACGAGCTTGCGATCCGCTGCCTGGCGCTCGGGCCGCGGCTCGGCACCCGGCGCAAACCGCGCGCCCGCTGGCGCACCAAGCTGGTCGACAACCGCCTGCGCTTCCACCGCACGATGCTGCTCGGGCGCTGCCCGGGGTTCGCGCCGGGACCGGCCGCGGTCGGGCCGTGGCGCCCGGTCTGGATCGAGCGCCGCCGGACTCTCGCGGTCGCGGGCCTGGCGCTGCGGACCCGCTGCGAGGCCGAGGACGGGGTGCTCTCCATCGACGCCACGGTGCGCGGGATGGACGGCTTCGAGATCACTGCCGCCGACGTCGTCGTCAGTGGCGCCGGCGAAGCCGAGGGCGCCCTCGCGGTGAGCGCGGGCGCCGACGGAGCCGTCGAGCTGCGCGGCGAGGTCCGCGTCCCCGGGGCTCCTCGCTGGTGGCCCCACACCCACGGCGAGCCCGCCCTCCACACGGTGCGCCTGCGCGTCGCGGGCGAGGCGGGGGAGGTCGGTGTGGACGCCGGGCGGGTCGGGTTCCGGGAGCTCCTCGCGGGGGCGGCCCCCGAGCATGATGTCCTCCGCGACGGGATCGACCTGCACGTGAACGGGGCCCGCGTCTTCGCCCGCGGCGCGGTCTGGACCCCCGACGACTTCGTCGGCATGGCGCCCGACCGCGAGCGCCTGCGGGCGGCGCTCGAGCGGGTCCGCGATGCGGGCATGAACATGGTCCGGATTCCCGGCACCGCTGCCTACGAGTCGCGCGACTTCCACGACCTCTGCGACGAGCTGGGGATCCTCGTCTGGCAGGACTTCATGTTCGCCAACCTCGACTACCCGCTCGCCGACGAGGACTTCCGCGCGGCAGCCGAGGCGGAGGCGGGCGAAGCGCTCGCGGCCGTCGTCGGGCGGCCGAGCCTGGCCGTCGTCTGCGGCAACAGCGAGGTCGAGCAGCAGGTGGCGATGCTCGGGCTGGACTCGGCCATGGGCCGCGGCGAGCTCTTTGGCGAGCTGTTGCCGGCGGCGCTCGAGCGCTCCGGCGCCGACGCGATCTACGTCCCTTCGGCGCCGAGCGGTGGCGCCCGCCCGTTCCGGCCCGACCAGGGCGTCGCCAACTACTATGGGGTCGGCGGGTACCGACGGCCGCTCGCCGACGCCCGCCTCGCCGGGGTGCGGTTCGCCGCCGAGTGCCTCGCCTTCGCCAACGTGCCCGACGAGGCCGGGGTCGAGGCGGTGCTGCCCGACGCGCCCGCCGACGTCGTCGTCCATCACCCGCGCTGGAAGGCGGGCGTGCCGCGCGACGCCGGCACCGGCTGGGACTTCGACGACGTCCGCGATCACTACCTGCGCGAGCTCTTCGGCATCGATCCGGCGGAGCTGCGCCGCTACGACCACGCCCGTTACCTGGAGCTCTCGCGGGCCGTCTCGGCGGAGGCGATGAGCGCCGTCTTCGGCGAGTGGCGCCGCGCCGCCTCGCCCTCCGGCGGCGGCCTGGTGCTGTGGCTGCGCGACCTGATGCCGGGCGCGGGGTGGGGTCTGGTCGATCACTCCGGCGCGGCGAAGGAGGCGCTGCGGGCGCTCGGCAAGCTTCTCGCCCCGACCGCGGTCTGGCTCACCGACGAGGGTCTCGCCGGGGTCGGCGTCCACGTCGCCAACGACGGCCCCGAGCCGCTCGCCGCGACCCTCCGCGCCAGCCTCTACGCCGACGGCGAACGGCAGGTCGGCGAGGTGCGCGAGGAGATCCGCATCGACGCCCACGCGAGCCTCAGCCAGGACCTGGAGACGATGCTCGGTGGTTTCGTCGACGCCTCCTGGGCCTACCGCTTCGGGCCGCCCGCCCAGGATCTGATCGTGGCCTCGCTGGAGCGCGCGGGGGAGGGCGGTTCCGCGGAGCCGATCTCCCAGGCTGCCTTCTTCCCCGCCGGGCGGCCGGCGGACGCGGAGCCTGCGGAGCGTCTCGGGCTGGAGCTGGAGGCGACATCCACCGGCGACGCGGTCGAAGTGCGGCTGCGCTCGCGCCGCTATCTCTACGCGGCGCGGGTCGAGGCCCGCGGCTTCGTCGCCGCCGACCCATGGTTCTGCGTCGAGCCGGGGGTCGAGCGCAGGCTGATGCTGGAGCGGAGCGGTGACGAGGAGCCGGGAGGAACGGTGGCCGTCTCCGCCCTCAACCTCCGCGGTCGCCTCAGCGCCCAGATCGCCTAACGTCCCGGCATGGCCGCCTCGCGCCCATTCCACCTCACCGCCGGGGACGCGGCCGTCTTCGCCGTCCACGACGCGCCGCCCTCCGGGGCTGAGGGGCGCGCGCCGGTCCTGATCTGCTCGCCCTGGGGCTGGGACGACGTCGCCTCCTATCGCGCCCGGCGTGAATGGGCGCGACGACTCGCCGCCGCCGGCCACCACACGCTTCGCCTCGACTTGCCCGCGACCGGCAACAGCGACGGGCGGCCGTCCGAGGAGGGAGTGGTCGACGCCTGGGTGATGGCGATCGCCGCCGCCGGGGGCTGGTTGGCGGCGGCCGCCGGGGCCGCCTCTGTGGCCGCGGTCGGGCTCGGGCTTGGCGGCCTCCTCGGGCTGCAGGCGGCGGAGGATGGCGCGCCGATCGCCGCGATGGCGCTCTGGGGCGTCCCCGGTAGCGGCCGACGGTTCGTCCGCGAGACCCGCGCCTTTGCTGCTCTTCAGTCGTGGACGGCGGATCCCGACTTCGACCCCGGCGTCGCCGAGGGCTGGATCGAAGCCGGCGGCTTCGGCCTCTCGCCGGGGACGATCGAGGCGCTTGCGACGCTGGCCCCCCCGGAGCGGTTCGGCGCGCTGCGCTCCGTGCTCGCCCTCGAACGCGACGGCATCCCGGTGGAACCGAAACTGCTCGAGCGGCTGGGTGCCGCCGGGGTCGCGGTCGAGTCGGCGCCCGGCGGCGGCTGGGGCGAGTTCGTCTCCCACCCGGAGCGCTCTGAGCTTCCGGACGCGGTCGCGATCCGATTCGGGTCTTGGCTGGAGGGCCTCGACCTGCCCGTCGCGACCGCCGCGCCGTCGCCGTGGGCCGACCCGGTGTCGGCCTCCCTGCGCGCCTGGGACGCGCGTGAGACGGCCGTGACCTTATCCGCGCCCTGGGGGGAGACGGTGGGCGTGCTGGCCGAGCCCGAGGCCGGTGGCGACGGAGACCTCTGCGCGGTCTTCCTCAACGCGGGCGCCGTCCGCAGCGTCGGGCCGAGCCGGCTCTGGACCGAGACGGCGCGCGACTGGGCGGCGGCGGGGGTGCCCTCGCTCCGCCTTGACCTCGAGGGGATCGGCGAGGCGGACGGCGAGCCCGCCGGCGAGCTGCGGGTGGCCGACTTCTACGCGCTCCGCTACATCGACCAGGTCCGCGGCGTGCTCGACGAGTGCGAACGGCGCGGCTGGGGCCGCCGGTTTCTCCTCGTCGGCCTCTGCGCGGGCGGCTACTGGGCCTTCCAGACCGCGGTCGCCGACGAGCGCGTCGTCGCCGCCTTCACGATCAACGCCGGCGCGCTCCGCTGGCACCCGGACCTGCTCACCCTGCGGGCGGCCCGCCTCGGTGGCGGCCGCGCCCGCGAGGGCGATTACTGGCGCAAGCTGCTGCGCGGCGAAGTCGAGCGCGGCAAGGTCGCGGCGATGATGCGCTCGATGGTCCGGCGGGCCGGCCTCGCCCTCGCTCGGCCTTTCGGCCGCACCCACTCCCAGCGGCTCACCGCCGGCATCGAGGCCGACCTCGACCGCCTCGGCGCCGACGGCAAGCACGTCCTGCTCGCCTTCTCGGCGAAGGAGCCCCTCGGCGGGGAGGTCGAGGCGGACGGCCTCGACCGACGCAAGCGCCCCGGCATCGACTTCGCCACCCTTCCCGGCTCCGACCACACCCTGCGCCCCCCGGTCGCCCAACGCGCCTTCCACGAGCTCCTCGACGCCGAGCTGTCCCGCCTCCGCGACGGCGTCAGTACGCCCACCTGACCCTGTCGGATGGCCCCGTCGGTGAGTTCGCAGTTATGGCCGGTATGCGGAAAGAGGTGCGAACTCAGGTGGGCAGGGGGCGGCAGAGGTAGTCGAGCCAGGGGTCGCGTCCGGCGAAGGGGAGGTCGATCTCGCGGCCGGCGGTGTCGAGGACAGCGATTGCCTCGAGGCCGCATTCGCGCAGCTGGGCGAGCTGGAACTCGGGGTCGACGTAGTAGTCCTCGACGGTGAAGTCGTGGCCGCGGGCGACGATCGTCCAGCCGCGCTCGCGGGCGGCGGTGAGGTCGACCTTGGCGTTGACCTTGTCGGCCTGACGGCCGTGGCGGAAGTCGTCGAGCGCGGCGTAGGCGCGGTACGGGAGGGAGGCGAGCCGGCCCGGGTCGCGTTCCTTCGTGCGGTCGAGCGGCAGCGCCCCGAGCTGGTGGGTGGAGAAGAGGAGGTGGCCGCCCGGCTTCAGCTTGGAGCGCACCGCGCGCAGGACCTGAAGCCGGTCCTCGTGGCCGACGGCGTCGATGCCGTTGAAGCTGAAGAGGACGAAGTCGAAGCTGCCCTCGATCGCGCTCAGGTCGCGCGCGTCGCCGACCTCGATCGTCACGTTCGGATCGCCGCCGAGGAGCTTCCGCGCCCGCTCGACCATCGGCGGGGCGTAGTCGACGCCGACGTAACGGCGCACGAGCGGCGCGAAGGTCCAGCCGGTGCGGCCCGAGCCGACGCCGAGGTCCAGCATCTCGAAGTCCGCCCAGGCGCTGGAGAAGCGGCCGAGCACGCTGCGCTCGGCTGGCTTCAGCGCGAGGTCGTCGTAGGTCGCGGCGACGCCTTCGAAGACGCGCTGGTTGGCGGCGGCAGAGCCACCGCCGTGCGACGGCGCCGGGCCGTCAGAGGGCATACGCCTCTTTCAGCTCGGGGTCCTTGGCGGCCAGCATTTCGGCCAGCTCGACCATCACCTTGCACTGCTTCCAGGTGGCATCGTCCTGCATCTTGCCGTCGATCATGTGGACGCCGCGGCCGTCCGGGATCGCCTCGAGGACTTTCTTCGCGAAGGCGACCTCCTCCGGCGGCGGGCTGAACACCTTCTTGGCGATGCCGATCTGCACCGGGTGCAGCGACCAGGTGCCGACACAGCCCATCAGGAAGGCGGCGCGGAACTGGGCCTCGGCGCCGGCGACGTCCTTGATGTCGCCGAAGGGGCCGTAGAAGGGCAGGATCCCGGCCGAGGTGCAGGCGTCGACCATGCGGGCGATCGAGTAGTGCCAGAGGTCCTGCTGGGCGGAGACGCGGCCCTCCTCGGGGTGCTCGGGATCGGGCGGGTCGTTGAGGACGAGGTAGCCGGGGTGGCCGCCGCCGACCCGGGTCGTCTTCATCCGCCGGGCCGCGGCGAGGTCGGCCGGGCCGAAGCTCATGCCCTGCATGCGCGGCGAGGCGAAGGCGATCTCCTCGACGTTGACGACGCCCTGCGGGGTCTCCAGCAGCGCGTGGACAAGGATCGGGCGGTCTAGCCCGGCCTTCGCCTCGAGCTGGGCGAGCAGGCGGTCGACGTAGTGGATGTCCCAGGCGCCCTCCACCTTCGGCACCATGATCACGCTGAGCTTGTCGCCGATCTCACCGACCAGCTGCTCGAGGTCGTCGAGGATCCACGGGCTCTCAAGCGAGTTGACCCGGGTCCAGAGTGCGGTGTCGCCGAAGTCGGACTCCTTCGCCGCCTGGATCAGGCCGGCGCGCGCCGCCTCCTTGCGGTCGACCGGGACCGCGTCCTCGAGGTTGCCGAGCAGGATGTCGGTCTGCTTCGCGATGTCGGCCGCCTTGGCGACCATCTTCGGGTTCGAGAAGTCGAGGAAGTGGATCATCCGCGACGGGGTGACCGGGATCTCGCGCAGCGGCTCCGGCGCGCCGATCGCCTGCGGATGAAAGAAGTCTCTGGGGTGTCTCAAGCTTGGCTCCTCCTGGGTTTCTTGCGACGCGGAATCTATTTGAATCGCTCACAGGTAAGTGGAACCCCACCCTTCGCCGGTATCCTGGGGTGACCCGACTCGATCCCCCGACAGGCAGGAGCCATGGCCGTAGACACCTCCGCGTACCGCGAAATGACCGACGAGCAGCAGGCGATCGTCGAAATGGTCCGGCAGTTCGCCGACGAGCAGATCATCCCCAACGCCGAGCACTACGACCACGAGGACTCGTTCCCGGAGCCGATCGTCGAGCAGATGAAAGAGCTCGGCCTGTTCGGGGTGATGATTCCCGAAGAGTACGGCGGCATGGGTCTCGATCTGACGACCTACGCGATGATCGTCGAAGAGCTCTCGCGCGGCTGGATCTCGATCTCCGGCGTCGTCAACACCCACTTCATCGGCTCCTACCTGCTGACGAAGTTCGGCACCGACGAGCAGAAGGACTACTTCCTGCCGAAGATGGCGACCGGTGAGATCCGCGCCGCCTTCTCGCTCTCCGAGCCGGAGGTCGGCTCCGACGTGCAGGGCATCAAGGGCTCCGCCAAAGAGGACGCCGACGGCAACTGGATCCTGAACGGCCAGAAGATGTGGGTCACCAACGGCCTCGGCTCCGGCGTCGTCTTCGTCCTGATGAAGAACGATCCGAAAGCCGAACCGGCCTACAAGGGCATGACCTGCTTCATCACGGAGAAGGAGCCGTGGAAGGAAGTCAACGAGGGCGACTTCGCGGGCCTCACGGTGCCGCCGAAAATCAAGAAGATGGGCTACAAGGGCGTCGAGTCCACCGAGCTCGTCTACGACGGCTACAAGTGCTCGCCGGACCGCGTCCTCGGCGGCCCCGAGGGCGTCGGCAAGGGCTTCTCGCAGATGATGGACGCGCTCGAGGTCGGCCGCGTCAACGTCGCCGCCCGCGGTGTCGGCATCGCCCAGAGGGCGCTCGAGCTGGCGCTCAAGTACAGCCAGGAGCGCAAGACGTTCGGCAAGCCGATCGCCCAGCACCAGGCGATCCAGTTCAAGCTCGCCGACATGGCGACGCGGCTCGAGGCGGCCCGCCTCGTGACCCGCAAAGCTGCGCGGATGAAGGACGCGGGCGAGCGCTCCGACCTCGAGGCCGGCATGGCGAAGCTCCTGGCCTCGGAGACGGGGAAGGAAAACGTCGAGGACGCCTTCCGTATCCATGGCGGTTACGGCTACTCGAAGGAGTACGAGATCGAGCGGCTCTACCGCGACGCTCCGCTGCTGCTGATCGGCGAGGGGACCTCCGAGATCCAGCGCATGGTGATCGGCAAAAAGCTCCTACAGAGGAACAAAATCTGATGAGACAGGCGCGTTGATGGCATCGACGGCGGACCTGATCCGGACCGCGATCGAGCGCTTCCAGGCCGAAGTCCCGGCATTGGGCAAACTGAAGCTGGTCTTCGGCCTCCAGCTGCGCGCCAAACACGACATCCAGCTGTACCGGGTGGAGCTCCCCGGTCCGGTGATCAAGAAGGACCTGGCCCAAGACGAGCGCGTGCTGGTCGAGATCGACCGCCCGCAGTTCAATCAGCTGGCCGAGAAAGGCACGATCTCCAGCTACCGCCGCGCCGCCGAGACCGGCCACATCAAAGTGAACGGCGACTCCAATGTGACGAAGCTGATCGTCCAGGTGGTCGAAAAACAGGAGCAGCGGAACAAACTCCGCAAAGTTCACTGAGGAGGACTCGATGCGCGCCTCCCAGATGATCGCCGCGAAGCGAGCCGAGAAGACCGGCCGCGACGGTGCCGTCGCGCGCTGAACCCCGCCGCTCCCGCATGGACTACAAGCGGCGCCTCGCCACCGCCGAGCGGGAGATCAGCGGCTTGACGGTCGCGCCTCGCTCGTCGGGCTATCCGCTCACCCGCGCGGCGTTGGCTTCCCACCAAGCGCGTTGGATCCTCAGCGAGCGCCTCTCCCCGGAGGCGAAAGCCAAGGTGCCAGGCGCGCTCGGTCGCCTGCGCTCGGTCGATCCCCCGGCGCCTGCTCCGACGCCGCAAACGATGCGGACGCTGGTCGGCTAGCATCCGCCGCCGTCCGACAACGAGACAGCGGAGACACATGAGCGAGACGCAGGAGTTCACCGTCGACCAGGCGGAGCGGGAGTCATCCGGGGCGCATCCGTACGGGCGCTACCTGGAGGAGTTCGAGGTCGGGGCCATCTACAAGCACTGGCCCGCCAAGACGGTCACCGAGTCAGACGATCATCTCTTCTGTCTGATCACGATGAACCACCATCCGCTCCACCTCAACGACGTCTACGCCGCCGGCTCCCAGCAGGGGCGCAACGTCGTCGTCGGCCCGCTCGTCTACTCGCTGGCGCTCGGCATGTCGGTGTCGGACGTCTCGGGCAAGGCGATCGCCAACCTCGCCACCGAAGAACTCAGCCATCCGAATCCGGTGTTCCACGGCGACACCCTGTTCTGCGAGACCGAGGTCCTCGACGTGAAGCCGTCGAAATCGAAACCGGACCGCGGCACGGTCAAGGTCCACACCCGGGTGCTCAACCAGGACGGGGTGCTCGTCGCCGAGTTCAAACGCCTGGTGCTCGTCCCCCGCAAGTCCTAGGAGGCGAGCTTCGCGGCGCGGTGGCGGAGCGCTGCCGAGCGCATAGCCGCCACCGCGGCCGAGCCGACCGGCCCCCGACCCCAGAGGCGCGACTCAAGCCCCTCATCGGCGGAGGCGAAGCGATCCTTGTAGGGCTCGTCGCCGCGGAGGAAGGCGTAGCGCTCGAGGCCGTCGTCGAAGGCCGCTTTGATCGTCCAGGTGAGCATCAGGAAGCCGACCGAGAGCCGGTCGAAGCGAGGGTCGCGGCCGCCTTGGTAGAAGGATTCGGAGCCCTCGAACCGGTAGCCGTACCAGGCGGCCGCCGGCTCGCCGTCGAGCTCCATCAGCCATAGTCGCAGCCGGCCCTTCGCCAGTAATTCCCGGGCGAGATCGCGGTGGAAGGCGGCGGTCGGTTCCTGGCAGAGCGGCCCCTCGGGCCCCCAGCGCAGGCGATGGAGGAAGATCAGCTGTTCGAAGTCCGCGTCGAGCCGGTCGGGGTCGTCGGCCAGACGATAGGAGACCTCGTGGGCCTCTTCGAGCTTGCGGCCCGAGCGCCGGACCTTTTCCCTGACGTTGCGGCTGCGGGTCTTGAGGTATTCCTCCCAGCTCGCCCCGTCGAAGTCGAGTCGCGGGTTGGCGACCGTCTGCAGGAGCGTGCCACCGAGGGCCTGCGCGGTCACACCGGCCGGCAGGTTCTCGGCCAGCAGCAGAGCCGGCGCACCGACCTCCTTGGGCGCCCGGCGCAGCGCCTCGCCCGCGAGCACCGAGTCAGCCGGGTCGCAGATCGGACCGAGGACGTCGCCGATCCCGTATCCGAGGAAGCGGCTGAAGCGGAGCGGGCCGCGGCGGACGACACAGAGGGGCAGGATCGCGAACGGCCGCGCGTCCTGCCGGCATTCGATCAGCAGCGGCTCCACCCCGGCGCCGTAGTGACGCAGCCAGGTGCCGATCCACTCCGGGGTCGCGAAGATGTTGCCGGAACGGGCCGCCAGCTCGTCCCAGAGCTCGCGCCTGCTCTCGAGGTCCTCGAAGCGGACGAGCTCGACGCCGCGCGTGCTCTCCTGAGCCATCGAGGGCCCTACCCGCGCTTCGCGCTCAGGCGCGTCAGCGCCTCGTCGATCAACGGATACACCGCGCCGGCCCGGTAGCGGCCGGCGATCTCCCGGCACTCGAGCGCCTCCTCGGGCCCGTATGGGCGACCCACCGCCATGGCCAGGGCCTCGCCGATCTCGGTGGCGGAATAGGAGGTGAGCCGACTGAAGCGGGCGCCGCCGATGATTTCGCGGGGGCCGAAGTCGCAGTCGACCGAGACCACCGGGGTGCCGGCGGCGAGGCTCTCGGCGATCACGTTGCCGAACGACTCCACCCGTGAGGTGACCACCAGGACGCGGTGGCGGGCGAAGACGTGCCAGGGGTCGCGGGAGAAGGGGACGATCCGCGCTCGCGGCTCCGGCAGGCCGGCGATCTTTGCCTCCAACTCCGCCTGCATCTCGCCGGCGCCGAGCATCGTCAGGGGCAGCCCGGCGGCGGCGGCGCTGTCGAGCGCGAGACCCGGATTCTTGACCGAGGTCAGGCGACCGACGAAGAGCACGCCCTTGCCCTGCCTATCGTCCTCGGCGCCGCTCGCGTCCTCGACGAAGGCCTCGTCGAGGACGATGTTGGGGATCACCATCCACGGCCTGCGCTCGCGGATCCCCATACGCAGGTGGCCTTCGACCATGCCCTGGCACGGCGTCGAGGCGAGGTCGGCGCGGTCGAAGGCGAGCTTGTAGGCCGAGACAGGGATCCGCGAGCCTTCGCCCAGCAGGTACGGCACCTTCCCGTTGACGACCATCCACGGTGTCCGCAGGCCCGCGGCGGCGCAGACCAGCCCGAGATAGGGCTGGAAGGCGACGATCACATCGAGGCCCCGCGAGAGCCTGCGCAGGCGGACCGCCAGCTTGGCGACGTCCCAGGGCCGCGGCTTCGGCATCCGCAGCAGGCGGATGTTCGGGTGGTCGAACGGCCGGTCCGTCTCGAGCATCTCGACCGCCGCGACCTCGTGGCCGTGCTCCGCGCACAGCCGTGCCCAGATGGCGGCCTGGCGCTCCGCGCCGCCGCCCTCGAATGCCTCCGCGAGGATTCCGATTCGCATGTCGTTCTTTCTCAGGCGGCGCCGGGCGCGGAGTTCTTGAATCTCATTCGGGCGGCCTCGCGCAGCTGGTGTAGGCGCTCGGTGAGGCGCTCGCGCTCGTTGGGTTCGATGATCTTGAGCCAGGCGATCGGGATGAAGCCGAGGATGACGACGAAAAGATAGGCGATCCGGGTCACCGTGCTGGGGAGCAGGGCGCCGAGCGCGATCAGCACGATGCACGGGATCGCCATGCGGATGACCTTGAGGATCGACTCGGTGCGGATCAGCCCGAGGCGGTGGGTGAAGTAGTAGAGGGCGGCGGTGTCGGCCAGCGCCCGCAGCGAGAAGGCGAACGCCGCGCCCTCGATCCCGTCGAGCTTCAGCAGTGCCCAGAGGCCGCCGACGTAAAGCACTATCTCGACCAGCGCCACCTTGGCGATGATGTCGGGGCGGGTGCTCTGGATCAGCGCGAAGGCGACGAAGGCGAGGCCGTTGACGAGGACGCCGGCGGAGAGGACCTCGAGCACCGGGCCGCCGCGCACCGCGAAGGAGTGGTTGATCCAGAGGTTGAGGATCTCGTAGGAGAGGACGGACGCGATCAGGGCCAGCGGGAAGAGCCCGATGATCGTGCCGCGGGCACCGCGGCTGAAGAGATTTTCGGTGCGCACGCGGTCGCGGCCGACGTTGGCCGCGAAGCCGGGGAAGAGGACGTTGGCGAAGGCGCCGGAGATCAGCAGCAGCTGCTGCGAGGCTTCGAACGGGGTGGCGTAGAAGGCGACCTCCGTGGTCCCCAGGATCGCCCCGATCACGAAGCGGTCGATCGCCAGCATCGCCCCGACCACGACCGCCGCGACCGTCACCCAGCCGCCGTAGCTCAGCAGCGTGCCGACCAGCGCCCGCTGCGGCTTGCGCTCCTGGCGCAGCGAGCTGTCGACGCGCAGGCAGAGGAAGAAGTAGATGATCGTGGCGCAGACCCGGCTGAGGCAGACCGCCGAGATCACGATCGGCAGGCTGGTGGTGAAGAAGGAGAGCGCGACCGGGCCGAAGTAGGAGAGGAACGAGAGCGGGATCGCGAGGCCGTTGGTCAGGTCGAACCGCTGGCGTGCCTCAAGGCTGCCGGCGAAGGCGGTGCTGAGGAGGACGAAGGGGATCGTGCAGCCGAGCAGGGCGAAGGTGGTCTGCGCCTGCCCGGTGAGATCGCCCGGGATGTCGAGGACGCTCGAGGTGAGCGGGCCCGAGAGGGCGACGACGATGCCGCCGACGACGATACCCATCCCCGACAAGAGCACCGCCGCCGTCCAGAACAGCTTCGGGATCTCGTCCGGGCGCCCGGCGCCGAGCCGGTCCGCCGTGACTTTGGTCAGCGCCCGCCCGAGCCCGAGGTCGAGAACGCTGGCGTAGCCGATCACGACCCAGGCGAGGGCGATGATCCCGAACTTGTCCGCGCCCAGGCGGTTGACCAGGACGGGGACCGCGACCAGGCCCATCAGGGCGATGATCCCCTGCGCGCCGATCACGATGAACGCGTTCTTGATCACCAGGAACCCGCCGCTCAGGCGGGCGCGGATCGCGCTGCCGTCGTCCTGGGGCTGCGTCATGCCCTGGAGGCGCCCGGTGGTACCGCGTCCAGCTGTCGCAGTGCGCGCCGGGGACTGAGCAGGCAGCGGCAGTGCTCGACCGCCTCGGTGACCGGCCGCCGTTCGCGGAGCACCTCGACCAGGAAGCGCCGCGGCAGGTAGGCGACGACCAAGAGGCCGTAGAGGACCGCACCCTGCCAGGGGGCGCCGTGGCGCGAGGCGAAGTGGCGGGCGCTCTGGTGGTTGATCGAGTCCACCGCCCCTTTGAGGTTGGAGTGGCTCTCCTCGGTCGTGCTGTCGCCGCGGGTGTGTTTGACGATGAAGTCCTCGGCGATCTGGACCTTGCCGCCGCCGGCGCGGTGGCGGGCGCAGAGGTCCGCGTCCTCGAAGTAGAGGAAGAAGGCGTCGGAGAAGCCGCCGAGCCGCTTGAATTCGTCGCGCTCGATCAACATCGCGGCGCCCGCGACCCAGGCCGGTTCGACGGTAGTGCGCCCGTAGGTGCGGATCCAGGCGCCGATCGTCAGCCGCTGTGCCTCCTCACCGAAGGTGGGGAAGTTGGTGTAGGCCATCGGCCGGTCCGGATTCCGGGCGAAGGCGCCGATGATTTCCCCCTTCAGCCCTGCGCCGGACAGGGCCTGCGCGGGCAGCGAGAGGACCTCGTTGTCTGGGTTCATGAAGAGGAGGACGGCCGCGCTGGTGTTCTCGGCGCCGGCGTTGCTGGCGGCGCCGTAGCCGACGTTCGGCAGCTCGAGGAACTTGTCGACGTGCCCGCCGGTGAGCTCTTTGGTCCGCCGCAGTTCGTCGGCGCTCGAGCCGCTGTCGACGATGCAGATTTCCATCTTCTCGCGGGCGCCGCTCGCCTCGATTCCGGCGAGCCAGCTCGGCATCTTGTGGGAGCTGTTGTGGGTGACGGTGACCACGCTGATCAGCGGCTGGTCGTCGTTGGCGAGAGTCACGGCGAGGAGGTCCTCCTGTCTTGGTTCATGTTCATGGCGCGACGCGCCGGGACGACGAGGGTGGCGGCGAGGCCGAGGATGGCGCCGTACATCGCGGCGCTGTGCCCGTACTCGAGGAGCGGCAGCGACGGCCGGACGACCAGCACGCCGAGCAGTATCGCGGCGATCGTCACCCCGATGATCGAGGCGTTCTTCAGCCCTCTCCAGATTCCCAGGCCGAGCAGGGAGAGTTGGATGGCGGCGCCGAGGTAGCCGAGGATGAGCAGCGTGTTGGGCAGCCCGAGGTCGACGTCGTAGCCGCCGTTGAGGCTCTTGGTGGAGAAGCCCATCCCGAAGAAGGTCCAGTTTTCCTGCGTTTTTTCGATCAGCCGCAGGCGATAGACGCCGGTCCCCTTGTCCTGGTGCAGTTCGGTGTAGGCGCTGATCGCCCGGTGGCCGACCGGCGAGAGGGCCAGGGCCAGGACGATGAGCCCGAAGATCAGAACCAGCGCCAGGCGACCGCCGACCGGGAGCTGCCTGAATTTCCAGGCGACGAGGATCACCATCGCCACCGCGACCGCGATGTACTGGGCGCGGGAGGACTGCAGGGCGATCGTGACCCCGCCGAGCGCGGTGAGCGAGATCGGCAGCGCGCTCGGCCGGTAGATCGACCAGGCGAAGGCCATCACGAAGAACGCCAGCAGCGAGTTCTGTCCCGAGGTGTAGAGGCGGCTGCCCGGGCCGAGCAGCCCGGTGTTCGTGACTTCGGTGCCGACCGCGGTCCGGCACGGTCCGCAGCCGGCCGCGCCCGCGTCGTAGGCTAGTGACCAGAGGACCAGCAGGAAGATCACGATCGGCAGTGACCGTCGCAGCCCCTCGATCGCCTCGGGATGGGTGCACCAGAGGATCGTGACCAGCCCCGAGATCGGCAGGATCAGGAACGGGGTGGTGAGGTCGGGGACTTCGGAGGGATGGCTGCCGAGGGCGACCAGGACGACGTAGGAGACGAGCCCGAGCAGGCCGATCGAGACGGCGTTGGAGGGGAGCGCCCACCGCTCCTTGCCCTCGATCTCCCGCAGGCACCAGGAGAGGAGCATCAGCCCGGCGGCGAGGAGGAAGAAGAACGCGTAGGCCTTGACGTTGGGGAAGACGAACTTGTTCGGGTCGATCCCGGGGATCAGGCCGAAGGCGCCGACCCAGCAGACGGCGATCAGCGTCTCGACGCCTCGCACCACGGTGAGGACGAAGACGCCCGCGAGCGCCACTGCCACCGCCGGTGAGACTTTCAGCAGGACCGCGGTGGCGAGGAGAGAGGCCCCGACCGCTATCCCGAGCGGGAGGGGGTCATGGAGTCGTGGGACTCGTGCGCCCACACGTCACGCCGATGCTCGTGCGGCACCGGAGTGGGGCATGTAGTAGCCCTCGCGCGGGACCGCGGATCCGTTCACCACGATGCCGAGCGGGGTCGCGCCGACGTGGGTGAGCAGCTCGCGCATTTCCTGGGCGGCCTCGATCCGCGTCGTCTTCAGGCGGGAGACGACGACGACGCCGCTCACCTGCGGCATCAGCGGGATCGAATCGGCGACCAGGATCGGCGGCGCGTCGATGATCACGAAGTCGTATTGCGCCCGCGCTTCCTCGAGCAGCGCCGCCAGCACCGGCGACTCGAGCAGGGCGGTCGGGTTCGGCGGGATCGGGCCGGCGGGGAGGACCTTCAGGTCCGGCGTCCCCTCTCCGACCGGGACCGAGACGATCGCGTCCTCGAGGCTGTCGATCCCGGCGAGGATCAGGCTGAGGCCTGACTTCGGCGTTTCCCGCAGGCGTTTCGACAGGGTCGGCTGGCGCAGGTCGCTCTCGATCAAGAGCACCAGCTTGCCGGAGCGGGCCGCGGTCAGGGCGAGCCCCCAGGCGACGCTCGACTTCCCCTCCTGGGGTGCCGTCGAGGTCACCAGGACCGAGTCCAGCTTGCGGTGGAAGTTGAAATATCTGAGGTTCGCGTTGAGCATCTGGAACGACTCGGCCAGCGGGATCGGCAGTTTGGTCGGGTCGCCCTCCGTCGGTTCGAAATCGGGCACCTGGGGGACGCGGGCGAGGATCGGCAGGTCGTAGATCTGCTCGATCACCGAGTCGTCCTTGATCCTGGTGTCGATCTGGTCGAGCAGAAAGGCGAGGCCGATCCCGACCAGGAGGCCGAGCGCCACGCCGAGCGCCACGTTCCGTTTCGTCTGCGGCGCCACCGGGCTGGTGTTCGGGGTGGCCTGTTGGACGACTTCGGCGTCGCCGGTCTGCAACGAGGCAAGAACGCCCAGTTGGCGAGCCTGCTGTTCGAGTTCCCGGCCTTCTTCGGATTGCCGTTCTTCCGGGGTGAGGACGTTGATACGTTCTTCGACCTGGGTCTGCGCGGCGAGCACCCGGTTGCGGTCGGCTTCCTTGCTGAAGGTCACATACGCCCCGGCGAACGCGTTGGCGATCTTCGCCGAGAGGTCCGGGTCGGTGGTGGTGACGTTGACGTCGGCGATTTCCGATTCGCCCTTCAGCGAGACGCTGACCGAGTCGGCCACGTAGGCGGCGGTGACGCCGGGCTCGTCGACCGCGTTCGCGGTGCGCTCGGAGATCTTCCCGAGCGAGACCAGGTTGACGTTGGTTTCCGCCGCGCGCGTCGGGTCTTCGGAGTTCGAGAGCAGCGAGGATCCGGGCAGGGACTGATCGAGCGCCGCCGTCCGGAAGAGCAGGGCCGAAGTCGATTCGTATTCCTTTTCCTGGCTGAGGGACCAGACCAGCGCGGCTGCCGGGACCAGCAGCAGGCAGATGATGACGACGAGCCGACGCCGCTTCAGCACGCGGGCGAACTCGCGCAGGGCGGAGTTGTCGTTGCGCCCCTGCCGCAGCCCGGGACCCGAGTAGCCTCCGTTCGTCCGCCCGAAGGGGTCGCCGGAAGGGGTGCGGGCTTCGCGGCCCGGGGTCATGCGGCTGCTCCGATCATCCGGATGCTTATCGACGCAAGGCGCATTTGAGTTTAGTCTCCCAATTGTCCGCGGCCGACAGCAAGTTTTCCTACGTCCCGCGGAGACGCGGCGCACGCCGAAACAACTCGTCCAGCCTACACCAGCCATCTCTGCCTCCGACCGGACCGACCATGCCGTCAATTCACGTTGCACAGGTGGGACCGGACCCGGACGGGCGCGGTGGAATGGCGGCCGCGATCTCGTCCCTGGTGGCCTCGCCGCTCGCCGATGAGTACGACTTCGAGGTGGTCCGTACCTACATCGGCCCGGGCCGGCTCGAACGCCTGAAAGTTTTCGCCCGCTCGCTGCTGCGGCTCGGCCGCTGGTGTCGAGGCGAAGGGGTTCGGCTCGTCCACATACATATGGCGGCGCGGGGGAGCATGTACCGCAAGGCGGTGGTCGTCCCGCTGGCGAAAGCGCTGCGGCGGCCGGTGCTGCTCCACGTCCACGCCGGCCCCGGCGACCTCGACGCCTTTTTCGATCGCCTCGGGCCGCTGCGGATCGGGGCGCTGCGTCGGTCCCTGGCGCTGGCGGACACGATCGTCGCCGTCTCCGGGGCGAGCGCCGAGGTGCTGCGGCGGCGTCTGGTCGACGCCGAGATCACCGTCGTCCCGAACGCGCCGCCGCCGCTGGTGGAGATCCGTCCGCCCCGGGGCGACGGTCCGGTCCTGGCGTTGTTTCTCGGCGGTTTCGCCAATCCCGCCAAGGGCGGCGCGGCGCTGTTCGAGGCGCTCCCGGCGCTGGTCGGCGCCGCCCCCGACCTGGAAGTCGTGATGGCCGGCCCCGGCGAGCCGCCTGGGCCGCTGCCGGTGGGCTGCGAGTGGCGCGGCTGGCTCGAAGCCGACGGGCGCCGCCTTGCCTTCGAGGAGGCTGACCTCTTCGTCATGCCTTCGCTTTCGGAGGGGATGCCGATCGCGCTGCTGGAAGCGATGTCGAACCGGATCGCGGTAGTCGCCACCAAGGTCGGCGGGATCCCGGAAATCCTCGACGACGGGGTGGACGCGCTGCTCGTCGACCCAGGGCGTCCCGATCAGCTGGTCGAGGCGATCTCCTTGCTCGCCGGGGACGAGGATCGCCGGGCGGAGCTGTCGGCGGCCGGCGCGGCGCGGATGGAGAGGCTCGCCTCCGACGACGTCTACGGGCAGCTCCGCCAGATCTATGTGAGGCTTGCGTCGCGATGACCAAGGCCCTCGCGAATCGCTCGCGCGAAGCGGTGTTCCTCTGCTACCACTCGATCGCCGACCAGGGCGCCCGCTATCTCAGCCTCGCGCCGGGGATCTTCCAGCAGCAGCTTTCGGGACTGCGGCGCCGCGGCTTCCGCGCCGGCACGCTCGAGGATCTTGAGGCCTTGCAGCGAGGAGAGCGACTGGTCGGACGCACCGTCTTCCTCACCTTCGACGACGGCTACCTCGACAACGCCACCGCGGCGATGCCGCTGATGCGGGAGTACGGGTTCACCCCGATCATCTTCATCCTGCCGCGGCACCTCGACGACGGCGCCGCCTTCACCTGGCCGGAGGTCGCCGACGACCAGACGCGGCACCCCGAGGTGATGCGCTCGATGACCTGGGCCCAGGCCGAGGAGCTGGCGGGCGAAGGGGCTCAGTTCGGCAGCCACACGCTGACCCACCCGCACCTGCCGGACCTCGCCGAGGAGCGCCTCGCCGAGGAGCTCACCGAGGCGCGGGCGCTGGTCGAGGCGCGGCTGGGGTCGTGCACGAGCATCGCCTACCCGTTCGGCGAGGCGAATCCGCAGGTGGAAAAGGCGGCAGCGGCGGCGGGCTACAGCTTCGGCTTCACGCTCCCGCAGGGCCCGCACCGCGCCGAGACCACCGGGCCGCTCGGCATCCCGAGGATCAACGTCGACCACCGTGATCGCGACTGGAGGTTCCGGCTGAAGCTGAGCCGCCCCGGGCGCCGCCTGCTGTTCTCCGAGCTCGGCGAGGAGATGCGAAAGCGCGTCGGAGCGAAGAAGAAGTGAGGTTCGCGGTCGTGTTCGAGGGCCTGCGGTCGCCGGAGACCGCCTGGTCGGGCATCCCCTGGGGGATGGCCGAAGGGCTACGTGAGTGCGGCCAGGAGGTGTCGATGGTCCGGGCGGCGGCACCCGTCTCGGCCGAGCGCCTTCACCGCGCGGCCCGGGCGCGGGCGCCAATCGCCACCTGGCTCGACCCCGAGATCGCGCGCCTTCGCAGTTGGACTACCGCGCGGCGCCTCCGGGCCGCGGGCGAGTTCGACGCCATCCTCCAGCTCGCCACCGGGTTTCGGCTGCCCGCCCATCCGCGGCTCGCGACCTACGAGGACATGACGGTTGCGCAGGCGTTCCGGGCCGATCAGGCCTACGCGAAACTCGCGCGGCGAGCGCGCGATTCCTGGATCGAGCGCCAGCGGCAGTGCTACGCGGCGGCCGCGGTCTGCTTCACCCTCAGCTCGTGGGCGGCGAGCTCGATCGTTGAGGACTACGGCGTCCCCGCCGACCGGGTGGCCGCGGTCGGCGCCGGTCGCAACATCGACCCCCACCCGGTGGAGCGGCCGTGGGCACCGCCGCACTTCCTCTTCGCCGGGCTCGACTGGGAGCGCAAGAACGGCGACGGCGTCCTGCGGGCATTCCGCGCGCTGCGCGCCGAGGGATCGGGGGCGCTCCTCACCGTCGTCGGCGACCACCCCGCGATCGATGAGCCCGGCGTTCGCGCGCTCGGCCGTCTCTCGATCCGCGAGGCGGACCAGCGCCGCCGCTTCACCCAGTTGTTCGAGGAAGCGACCTGCTTCGTCATGCCCTCGTTCGCCGAGCCCTACGGCATCGTCTACCGCGAGGCCGCCGCCGCCGGGATCCCGAGCATCGGCACCACCAAGGGCGGGTCGAGCGACGCGGTCGGCGACTGCGGCGTCTGCGTCGACCCCGAGGACGACGCGATGCTGCTGGCCGAGATGAGGCGCCTCGCCGACCCCGAGTCGGTGCGTGAGATCGGCGCCCGCGGGGCGGCCGGTCGCGAGGAGACGACCTGGGGGGCGGTGGCCCGGCTGATCTGCGAGCATCTCGACGCCTCGGCGGGGCACTCCGATGAACTCCGATCTGATCGTTCTCTGCTACCACGGGATCAGTAAGACCTGGCCCGACCAGACCTCGGTCACCCCCGAGGACTTCGCCGCGCAGATCGAAGCCCTGCTGGAGCGTGGCTACCAGGCCCAGACCTTCGCCTCCGCGCTGGTCGTGCCGCGGAGCCCGCGTACCTTCGCCATCACCTTCGACGACGCGCCGCTCTCGGTCTATGAGCAGGCCGCGCCGATCCTCGCCGACCTCGGCGTGCCGGCGACGGTCTTCGTCGTCACCGAGAACACGACGCTCGGCAAGCTGGCGGCCTGGGACGGGATCTCACATTGGCTCGGGACCGAGCACGAGAAGGAGCTCGCATGCATGAGCTGGGATCAGCTCGGCGTGCTCGCCGAAGCGGGCTGGGAGGTCGGCTCCCACACCCGGACCCACCCGCGGCTCAGCACCCTCTCCGCGGATGTGGTCCGCGAGGAACTGGAAGTGTCGCGGCGTGAATGCGAGGAGAGGCTCGGCGCTCCCTGCCTGACGATCGCCTATCCCTACGGCGAGTCGAATCTGGTTCTCGCGCGCGAAGCGCAGGGCGCGGGCTACATGGCGGCGGCCACCGTGCCGACCACCGCCACTCCGCCGTTCCCGTACCTCTGGCCCCGGGTCGGCGTCTACCACGGCGAGTCGGCGCGGAAAGTCCAGATGAGGGCGCTGAGCCGCCGGCTCGGGATGACCCCCGGCGCCCGCCAGGCGCTGTCGGGCGCCGGGCGCGTCGTCCGCTCGGTCCGCCGCCGCTAGCTCACCATGGCGAGCGAGACGTTGCGCAGTCGCAGCCGGCTGTTGGCGTTGATCGTCGGCCCCGAGCGGTAGAGCCCGTTCTTGATGTAGGCGAAGGCCTTGCCGGGACGGATCGTGTCCATCCCGCTCTTGCGGTCGACTTCCTGGCCGTCGAGGTAGAGGATCCAGCCACCCTGGCCGGAGCCGGAGGCGGTGATCTGCATCGAGATCCGGTGCCAGACGCCCTCTTCCATCGGCGCTACGAAGTAGTTCGGACCCGGTTCCGGTTCGACCCAGAGGCCTTTCTTGCCTTCTTCGTTCCAGAGGTCGAGGGCCAGCATCGGCGAGCCTTCGCCGTCTGACTTGAACTGGGTGAAGAGGTTCCAGCCGAGCGCCCGCGAGCCGTAGGCGAAGCCCGGGACGATGAACTCTTCGAATTCGTAGAGCACCGTCTGGCCTTCGGTGACGTGGAGGTCGTCGCCCATGATCAGCTCCGAGCGCCCCTGGCTGCCGTTGAGGGTGAATTCGCAGTAGGGCCCTTCGGGTCCGTCGACCACCTGGGGCGTCGCTTCGCCGACGCCGGCGAGGCTCCAGTTCTGCAGCCCGCGGGAGAAGTCGCTGGAGAAGAGGGAGGTCTTCGTGGATTCGGGAGTCGGGGTCGGTTCGGTGGGCACGGTGGTGGGGGGCGAGGCCGGGCTGGTCGGCACGGCCGGAGTCGTCGGGGTCGGGGCCGGGCTCGTCGCGGCGGGGGTCGGCGTCTGGGTCCGGACGGGATTGGCGGGCGAGACCGGGGTGGAGGGGCCGACCTGCGCAGGCTGCACCGGGGCGTCGGCCTTCTTGGCGCGGACGCTCACGGTTCGGACTTTGGTGTGGTTCCGTCGATGATGACGTGCGGTCGCGCGCCGGTCGGCCTTGCGCGACTGGCTCTTCCCCGCGTTGGTCTGATCCTTGGCGACCGCGTCCGCCGGCGCCGTGACGAGGATCCCGGTGAGCATCAAGATCAGCGCCAGCGTCGCCGCGGCGAACGGCGCCACCGGGCGGCGATCCTGAAATGCGTTTCCCCGACGGAGCATGGGGAATGGTTCGGAGCCTGGAGCGGCCGCCTCCAGCGATCGTCCGGCGCCTGGACAGATGAGTAACGGCGCCAGGACGGGTGTCCGATGGGCTGCCGCCGAAAATTGGGTAGCGCCCGCTCCTTACAATCAAGCGGTGAAGGCAGTCCCCCTGATCGCCGCCCTCGCC
>JBOGYZ010000378.1:0-8859 GCA_050697015.1 Solirubrobacterales bacterium | reverse complement strand
CACGGCCACAGCCTGCCAGGGCCGTGTCCGAGACGCCCGGGACGCACCTCGGACGGCCACAAGGCCCGGAACAACGCCCGTCCCTTCACCGCCTAGCCCGGCAAGGTCCTCGGCAGTCCGAACCAGGGCAGCCAGCCGCCGTCGGCGAAGCGGGTGATCTCGACGATCTCCTCGTCCTCCAGGGTGAGCACGAAGATGCCGCCGATCCGCCAGACGTCCGCCTGGGAGTCCGGCAGGTAGTAGGCGAAGGCCGGTTGGCCATTGGCGCGGCTCGGGACCATCCGCAGGTTTTCCCCGTCGCGCCAGAGCGGGCGGGTGCGGAGGAACTCGCCGATCGCGGGGCGGCCGTTGTATTCGAGCGGCTCCGGCGGCATGCGGATCCAGGCGTCCTCGCTGAGGAGGGCGAGCACGGTGTCGACGTCGCCGACCTCGAAGGCCTCGGCGAAGCGGTCGAGCAGCCGCCGCTGTCCCGGCGAGTCGGGGACGGTGCCGCCGGCGGGACGCTCCGGCGCCGCCTCGAGCGCCGCCCGCGCCCGTTGGAGGGCGCTGTTGACGGAGGCCTCGCTGGTCTCCAGCATCTCCGCCACCTCGGCGGCCCGGTAGCCGAGCACGTCGCGCAGCACCAGCACCGCCCGCTGGATCGGCGGCATCCGTTGCAGGCCGGAGACGAAGGCGAGGCCGACCGCCTCCTTGGTCTCGTAGCGGGTGTCGGGCCCGGCAGCACGATCGGGAAGGCCCTCGAGCAGGTCGTCGGGGAAGGGCTGGAGCCAGATCGGCTCGGAGCGGCGGGTCGGCTCGGGCGGGTCGGTGGGGCCGCCCGGGGTCGACATCAGCGTCCTCCTACCGCTGTCGCGGAGCGCGTTGAGGCAGCGGTTCGTCGCAATCCGGTAGAGCCAGGAGCGCAGCGAGGCGCGCTCCTCGAAGCCGGCCAGCCCGCGCCAGGCGGAGAGCAGCGTCTCCTGGACCGCGTCCTCGGCGTCCTGCAGCGAGCCGAGGATCCGGTAGCAGTGGACCTGCAGCTCGCGCCGGTAGGGGTCGGTGAGGGCACGGAACGCCTCATCGTCACCGGCCCGGGCGCCGGCGAGGTTTGCCGCGACGCTTGCGTCCATGGTCATCGCCTGAGTCTCCCATCGGTTTCGCCCTCCTTCGTGCATGTCCCAGTAGTGACACCGCGCGGGGGCGGAATTAATCGGTGAGTTCGGCGGCCGGCCGCTGTCGATACGGGCATGACCTCGAAACAGAAGTGGATCCTTGTCCTGGCCGCGATGGCGGCCTTCATGACGGCGCTCGACACCCTCGTCGTGACCACCGCGCTGAGCACGATCCAGCGCGACCTCGGCGCCTCGGTCGAAGGGCTCGAGTGGACGGTGAACGCCTACAACCTGAGCTTCGCGGTGCTGCTGATGACCGCGGCGGCGCTCGGCGACCGGCTCGGCCGAAGGCGCGTCTTCGCGGCCGGGATCGGGCTCTTCGTAGTGGCTTCGGCGGCCTGCGCGGTGGCGCCCTCGGTGGGTGCGCTGATCGCGGCGCGCGCGATCCAGGGCGCCGGCGCCGCCGCGGTGACGACGCTCGCCCTGGCGCTGGTCGGCGCCGCCTTCCCGCCTGAGAAGCGCGGCGGCGCGCTCGGCATCTTCTTCGCCGTCAACGGGCTGGCCGTCGCGGGCGGCCCGCTGGTCGGCGGGGCGATCACGCAGGGGATCGCCTGGGAGTGGATCTTCTGGGTCAACGTGCCGATCGGGCTGGCGCTGATCCCGCTGGTGCTGCGGCGCATCCCGGAGAGCCACGGCCCCGACCGGTCGCTTGACCTGCCGGGTCTGGCGCTGGTCAGCGGCGGCGTGCTCGGGCTGGTCTGGGGACTGGTGCGCGGCAACGACGCCGGCTGGGGGAGCGTCGAGGTGCTCGGCGCGTTCGCCGTCGCGGTCGTGTTCCTGGCAGGCTTCGTCGCCTTCGAGCTACGGACGCGGGCGCCGATGCTGCCGATGCGCTTCTTCCGCTCACGCGCCTTCTCGGCCGGGAACGCGGCGATCTTCTGCGCGGTCGGCGGCCTCTTCTGCGCGGTCTTCTTCATGTCCCAGTTCCTCCAGGCGGGACTCGGCTACGACCCGCTCGGCGCCGGCCTGCGCCTCCTGCCCTGGACCGCGACGCTCTTCTTCGTCGCCCCGGTGGCGGGCAAACTCGTCGACCGCTTCGGCGAGCGCCCCTTCCTCGTAGTCGGCCCGCTGCTGCAGGCGATCGGCTTCGGCTGGATCGCGCTGGTCGCCGAAGCGGGGATGGACTACTGGACGCTGGTGCCACCGCTGATGGTGGCCGGGGTCGGCATCTCGATGTCCTTCCCGGCAGCACAGAACTCGGTGGTCAGCTCGGTCCCGGAGGAGGCGATCGGCAAGGCGGCGGGGACGAACTCGACGATGCGCGAGCTCGGCGGCGTCCTCGGGATCGCGATCGGCGTGGCGGCCTTCGCGGGCGCCGGCGGCTACGCCTCGCCGGCGGACTTCAGCGACGGCTTCGTCGCCGCGATCAGCGTCAGCGCCGGCCTCTCCGTCCTCGCCGCCCTTTTCGGTGCCGCGTTGCCCGCGCGCGTCGGAGCGAGCGCGGATCTACCCGCGGGAGCCGCGGCGGAGAGTTAGCGGGCGGCGCTCAGGACCCGTCGCAGGCGGTGCCGCGGACCGCGTCGAGCGTGGCGCGGAGGTCGTCGGCCTGGCGCTCGGAGAGGCGGGCGGCGAAGGCGAGCTCGAGCTCGCCGGAGACGATGGGGACCATTTCTTCGAGCAGCTCGGAGCCCGCGGGGAGCAGAGTCGCGTAGCTGACGCGGCGGTCCGTGTCGCAGAAGGTGCGCTCGATCAGGCCCGCCTTGACCAGGCGGTCGACGAGCTTGGTGAGTCCGCCGCGGGTGATGACGAGGGCCTCGGCCAGCTCCCCCATCTTCATCCGCTCTTGTTCGGAGGCGGCGATCGCGGCGAGCATCTCGAACCAGGCGAGCGGTGGCAGCTCGGCCTGCGCCAGCGCGTCCTGCAGCCTGCCGCTGACCGCGGCGTGGGTCTGCGCGAGTGAGCGCCAGGCCTCATGGTGGGGCGAGCAGGTGCCGAGCGGATTCGCCCCGGCCCCGGGCGTCGCACCCTCGGAGATGGTGCGTTCCGTGGCGATGGTGGACGAATCGGACATGCCTCAATGATGACACATGACACTTGTCGGGACAATAGTTGTTACCTCAAGTATTTCTGCTATGATCGTTTCTGCGTCAATCATTGACTTCGAAAAGACCCGCACAGCATCAGAAACGAAAGGCAGCCATGAGCACCGACACCGTCAACCAGAAGGTCCCGACCGGCACCTGGACCGTCGACCCGGTCCACTCCTCGGTCGCGTTCTCCGTCACCCACAACAACGTCGCCACCTACCGCAGCAAGTTCGACGGCTACGAGGCGACGCTGACCGGCGGCGACGAGGCCAAGCTGGTCGGCTCCGTCGACGTGCAGAGCATCGACATCGACGAGCCGCAGCTCAAGGGCCACCTGATGTCGCCGGATTTCTTCGACACCGAGCAGCACCCGAAGCTGAAGTTCACCTCCACCCGCTTCGACGTCGCCGACGACGGCAGCGTCCGCCTCGCCGGTGAGCTGGAGATCAAGGGCAACGTGCGTGAGGTCGAGGCGACCGGCCGCTTCGGCGAGATCGGCGCGGACCTCGGCGGCAACCCCCGCGTCGCCCTCTCGGTCTCGACCGCGGTCGACCGGCGTGACTTCGGCATCGAGTTCAACGCCGACCTGCCGAGCGGTGGCCAGGTCCTCGAGTGGGAGGTCGCCATCAACGTCGACCTCGAGCTCGTCGCTCAGGAGGCCTAATCATGAGGGTCCTGGGCATATCCGGAAGCCTGCGCCGGGACTCGTATAACTCCGCCCTGCTCCGGGCAGCCGCCGAGCGGCTGCCCGGCGGGGTGGATTTCGTCAACTTCGACCGGCTGGCGGAGATCCCGGCCTACGACGGCGACCTGGAGTCGGGCGAGGCGCCCGCCGCGGTGGCCGATCTGCGCGCCGCGATGCGCGAGGCCGACGCGGTCCTCATCTCGACGCCGGAGTACAACAGCTCGATCCCGGGCGCGCTGAAGAACGCCCTTGACTGGGCCTCGCGGCCGGCCGGCGAGAGCGCCCTGATGGGCTCCCCCGCGGCGGTCATCGGAGCCTCGACCGGGATGTTCGGCGCGGTCTGGGCGCAGGCCGAGACGCGCAAGGTGCTCGGGGCCCTCGGCGGCCGCGTGCTGGAGCGCGAATTCCCCTTCCCCCGTGCCCAGGACTCCTACGCGGACGGCGAGCTGACGCTGACGCCGGAGCAGTCCGGCGCGCTCGAGGAGATGCTGCGCGAGCTGATCGCCTCGGCCGAGGAGGTCGCCGAAGCGCGGTCCCAGGCTCAGCCCGCCGCGGCCGCCTGAGCGCACCGCCGCCGACCCTGAGGCGATCTGGGCGCCCCCAGATCGCCTCAGAAGCCACTGAAGACGTAGGCGATCTTCTTCGCCGTATGGTCGTGGGCGCGGTCGCGCGCCTTGGCGAAGGCGAGGTTCTTGGTCCGTCCCACGCCGGCGACGAAGACGCCGTTGTGCTTCAGCACCAGCGCCGCCCACTGGTTGCTGACCCAGACGGCGACCTGACAGCCGAGCTGGTGGCACTCGTGGAGGGCACGCTTCTTGGCCTTATGGGCGCTCGAGTAGTCGTAGGAGACGCCGACCTTGCCGGTCCGCGGGCTGACGGCGATCGCGCCCCAGGCGGCGGATGCCAGCGCGGGCGCGGCGAGCGCCATCGCGAGAACGCAGATCGAGGTGGCCACGAACAGTTTGGTGCGCTTGGTACGCGTCTTTCTCCCCAGCATGCGAGCGCCCATACCCCGATCCGCGCTCGCAAACACCCGCGTACGCGGGGGCAGGTCTCAGGCTTTCGGGAGAGCGAAGAAGGCGATCACCGCGAACTGGATGGCCGCGGCGGCGATCACGAAGGCGTGGAAAACCTCGTGGTAGCCGAAGATCGCCGGGTTCGGGTCGGGACGCTGGGTCGCGTAGACGACCGCCCCCGCGGTATATAGGACCCCGCCGCCCGCCAGCAGCAGGGCGCCGACCGGGCCGAGCGCGTCCCATAGCTCCGGGAAGGTCGCGACGGCGACCCAGCCGATCGAGAGGTAGACGACCGCCGAGACCCACTTCGGGTGGCCGATCCAGACCATCTCGACGATCGCCCCGCCGATCGCCCCGACCCAGACGACGACCAGGATCGCGATGGCGAGAGTGCCGTGCATGACCAACAGCGCGAACGGCGTGTAGGTGCCGGCGATCAGGAAGAAGATCATCGAGTGATCCAGTCGGCGCATCCAGGTGCGGACGTTGGGCCGCTTCCAGTTGACCCGGTGGTAGAGGGCGCTGGTGCCGAGCAGGGCCGAGAGGCTGACCGCGTAGATGCCGACCGCGAGCGTCGCCTTCGGGGTCTTGGCGAAGAAGATCAGGACGGCGCCGCAGACGAGCGAGACAAAGAAGGCCCACTCGTGTGACACGCCGCGCAGTTTCGGCTTGACCGCTGCGATTGCCTCGGCAGTGGCCTCTCTGGCGGCGAGCGCCCGCTCGTTGACCACCTCTTTGGCGGCGGTGGCGCGCTCGGCGGCGGCCTCTTTGGCCGCGCTGGCGCGCTCCCCCATCGCCTCGCGGGCGTCGCGGGCGCGCTCGCCCATCGATTCGGCCCCTCGCCGAAAGTCGTCGACCATGTACGGAGCGTACCCCGTCGAAAGCTTTCCGCCCGCTTTGCGGGGTTGTCACAATATGTAGAGCGGGCGAGCCGCCATCAGGGGCGAAAATCCACGGTTCCGTCCGACGCGAAGAGGAATCTCGTCAACCCCTAAAAGACGCCTGCGAGAGGAGCAGTTTTCGATGTCCAAGACCGCCACTACCAGTCCCAAGAACGGTCTGCGGGGCCTCTCCGTGGAGCGTCGTTTCTCGACGCCCGGTTTGCATCCTTTCGACCAGGTCGAGTGGGAGATCCGCGATGCCGTGATCGGCAACCCGGAGAAGCCCGCCTTCGAACAGCGCGGCGTCGAGTTCCCCAAGTCCTGGAGCCAGAACGCGACCAACATCGTCGCCCAGAAGTACTTCCGCGGGCGGCTCGGCAGCCCGGAGCGCGAGGGCTCGGTCAAACAGATGATCGGCCGGGTCGCCGGGACGATCTCCGACTGGGGGCGTGAGGGCGGCTACTTCGCCTCCGACGAGGATGCCGACGCGTTCGAGATGGAGCTCACCGCGATCCTGCTGAACCAGAAGGCGGCTTTCAACTCGCCGGTCTGGTTCAACGTCGGCTTCGAGGAGCAGCCGCAGTGCTCCGCCTGCTTCATCCTGAGCGTCGAGGACACGATGGAGTCGATCCTCGACTGGAACACCAAAGAGGGGATGATCTTCCGCGGCGGCTCGGGCTCCGGCATCAACCTCTCCAACATCCGCGGCTCGGTCGAGCACCTCTCGAAGGGCGGCCTCGCCTCCGGCCCGGTCAGCTTCATGCGCGGCGCCGACGCCTGGGCGGGCACGATCAAGTCCGGCGGCAAGACCCGGCGCGCGGCGAAGATGGTCGTCCTCAACGTCGACCACCCGGACATCGAGCACTTCATCTGGTGCAAGGCCAAAGAGGAGGACAAGGCCGCGGCCCTGCGCGACGCCGGCTTCGACATGTCGATCGACGGTGAGGGCTTCACCTCGATCCAGTACCAGAACGCCAACAACTCGGTGCGGGTCACCGACGACTTCATGGAGGCGGTCGCCGCCGGCGACGACTGGAACCTGACCGCCCGCAGCGACGGCTCCACGACCAAAACCCTTCCCGCCCGCGACCTGATGAACCAGATCGCCGAGGCGGCCTGGCGCTGCGCCGATCCGGGCGTCCAGTACGACACCACGATCAACCGCTGGCACACCAGTCCCGAGTCGGGCCGGATCAACGCCTCGAACCCGTGCAGCGAGTACATGCACGTCGACAACTCGGCCTGCAACCTGGCGTCGCTGAACCTGATGAAATTCCGCCTCCCCGACGGCAGCTTCAACGTCGACGAGTTCGAGCACGCGGTCGACATCGTCTTCCTCGCCCAGGAGATCATCGTCGGCCCGTCGAGCTACCCGACCGAGGAGATCGGCGTCAACGCGCGCGCCTTCCGTCAGCTCGGGCTCGGCTTCGCCAACCTCGGCGCCCTGCTGATGGCCGACGGCATGCCCTACGACTCCGACGAGGGCCGCAACGTCGCCGCCGCGATCACCGCACTGATGACCGGCCGCGCCTACCGCCAGTCGGCGCTGATCGCCGAGTCGGCGACCGGCCCCTACGACGAGTACGAGAAGAACCGCGAGGCCCACAACGGCGTCATGCGGATGCACCGTGATGCGTCCTACGAGGTCGACGGCACCGGCATCAAGGGCGACCTGCTCGCCGCCTCGCAGCGCTCCTGGGACGAAGCGGTCGAGCTCGGCGAGGAGCACGGCTACCGCAACGCCCAGGCGACGGTGTTCGCGCCTACCGGGACGATCAGCTTCCTGATGGACTGTGACACCACCGGGATCGAGCCGGACTTCTCGCTGGTCAAGTTCAAGGAGCTGGTCGGTGGCGGCTCGATGACGATCGTCAACCGCTCGGTGCCGCTGGCGCTGCAGACGCTCGGCTACTCGCAGAACGAGATCGATCAGATCGACGCCTTCATCGCCGAGAAGAACACGATCGTCGGCGCCCCGGGCCTGAAGGACGAGCACCTGCCGGTGTTCGACGTGGCGGTCGGCGAGCGGGCGATCTCCTACACCGGTCACATCGACATGATGGCCGCGACCCAGCCGTTCCTCTCGGGGGCGATCTCGAAGACCGTCAACCTGCCTGAGTCGGCGACGGTCGCGGACATCGCCGACGCCTATACCCGCGGGTGGCAGGGCGGCCTGAAGGCACTGGCGATCTACCGCGACGGCTCGAAGACGGCCCAGGCGCTGCGGACCGACGCGCAGAAGGGCAAGGGCGAGGACGACGAGGTCGCGATCTCCGAACCGGTGCGCAAGCGGATGCCGCAGGAGCGGGAATCGCTCACCCACAAGTTCAACATCGCCGGGCACGAGGGCTACATCACCGCCGGCAAGTACACCGACGGCACGGTCGGCGAGATCTTCCTCACCGACATCGGCAAGGAGGGCTCGACGATGCGCGGGCTGCTCAACGCCTTCGCCACCGCGATCTCCCTCGGCCTGCAGTATGGGGTGCCGCTCGAAGACTTCGTGCGGAAGTTCAGCTACATGCGCTTCGATCCGGAGGGCATGACGCAGAACCCGGAGATCCCGTTCGCCAAATCGATGCCGGACTACATCATGCGCTGGCTCGCGAGCCGCTTCATCGACGACGTCGAAACGCTGGAGGAACTGGGGATCATGACCCAGGGCGTCCGCAGCAAGAAGGAAGCGGAGACCTCGCAGCTCGGCCTCGGCATCTCGACCGACACCGCGGGCCCGGCCAACGGCCACACCGGCGGCAACGGCGAGTCCAAGCCGGCCTCCTCGGCGTTCACCGAAACCCCCCCGGTCCGCCCGGCGCGGATGCAGGGCATGGAGCTCGGCCCGGCGTGCGACCAGTGCGGCGGCATGATGCAGCGGACGGGGTCCTGCTACACGTGCTCCAGCTGCGGCAACAACACCGGTTGCGGTTGATCCGCTAGATCGCACCGAAGACTGTCAAGGCCGTCCCGAGTTTCGGGACGGCCTTTTTTGTGGGCGGCGGATGGCGGGGTGCGGGCGTGCTCCCGGCGGCAGGGGCCGTGCTTCCGGCCGCGGCGCCCGTCCGAGATCGGTCCTGGGCGTCTCATGGCGGTCCTGGCAGG
>JBOGYZ010000377.1:0-17443 GCA_050697015.1 Solirubrobacterales bacterium | reverse complement strand
AGCACTCCCCCCGGTGAGTTCGCACTTATCCGCGCATGGCGCGGAGAACTGCGAACTCATCCTCTGCGGGCGCCCGCTTTCATGCGGAACCGTCACGGAGGTCCGACCTTTGTGCCGTCCCTGCGCCAGCTTCCTCACGAACCCCTCACGTCCTGGGCGTCTCGTGGCGGCCACAGCCTGCCAGGGTCGCCACGAGACGCCCGGGACGTGACTCGGACGGGCGCTCCCGCCGGAACAACGGCCGCCCCCCGTCCCGTCTCTCCCCCATCCCGTCCGTGAATCGATCACCTGGGCTGGTCGCAGTCCCCTAAGGCCTCCGGGGGTGCAATCTCTCCCCCTCAAGGGCAAGTCTTCGGGTCAAGTTCCCCCTTGATGCGGAAAACCACGGTCGGCTTCTTCTTCAGCACCACTTCGGCGTTCGGGCCCGCGGTCCACTTCGCCTGCTCCGGATATGCGGGCTTCCCCGCTTCGATCCGGTCCCGGGTGGCGACGACGTAGTCGTAGTTCCCTTCGTTGATCAGCCGTCGGAACTGAGCGCAGTGCTGCGCCTCCTCGAAGCCCCCGTGCGGGCGATCGATGCCGAGGTAGGCGACCCGGTTCGACAGATCGGTCCCGAACAGCGGGTACTGCCGCGTGCTGGTCGTCGCGATCCGGGCGTCGGAGAGGTCGTCGGCCCAGGCGAAAGCAGCATCGAGCCCCGGCGTCGTGAAGCTCGGATCGCGATAGCGGTTCTGCAGATAGTGCCGCTCGACCGGATAACCGACGACGACGGCCACAAGCACCACCGCCGCGACGATCCCCGCGACCCAACGGCGCGGGAGCCGGTCTGCCGAGTCCTCGCCAGGTCGCTCACCGAGCTTCGGCCCGAGGGCCGCGAGGCGCGCGGCAAGAGAACGAAGCGGGGGGACGGTCGGCAGCAGGGCGAGGCCGAGGATCAGCGCCGGGGTCAGATAACGGAGCCCCGATTCGAACCCCCGCGGCATCCCGTCCGGCCCCGATGCCGACGTCGGCGACACGAGCCACGAAAGCCCCGCCGCCAGCCCCACTAGTCCCGCAAGCGCCAGCAACCCCGATGTCGATGGGTCGAAAAGCGACGAGATACGTGGTTTTTCGGCCCACCAACGTGAGGTGACGGCGAGGAGGAGGCCGGCTAGGGCGGCGGCGCCGAGGAGGGGCCAGATGATCCAGAGGCCGCCGTGGAGGCCCGGGAGGAACCAGTCGGACCAGACCGAGCCGTCGGTCAGGTAGCTGAGGACGCTGTGGGCTTCGCGGCCGCCGAGAGCCTGTTCCGGGGACGGGAGGTCGATCGGTCCCAGGTGATGGATCCAGGGCAGCGGGTTCCCGGCCTGGATCAGGTTCCGCAGGTACCAGTAGCCGCCGCCCGCCAGGGCCATGCCGCCCGAGGCGAGCAGCGTCCGCCGGCGTGCGCCGGCCGGCGCCAGCGCCGTCAGTCCCAGAACCAGCACCGCCGCGGGCAGCAGGAAGTTGAGCTTCGTCCCCGCCGCGAGCCCGATCGACAGGCCGACGAGAAGCAGCGCACCGCCCGACAGGCCTGTCCGTGGTGCGTTCGCAGTTTTGTCTGCTATGCGGCAAGAAGTGCGAACTCGCCGGGGGGGCGGTGCGGCATTGACGGCGATCGCGATCGCCGTCAGCAGGAAGAAGATGCCGACGATGTCGTTGCGCGCCTCCCCCGCCTGGTCGGCGAGCGCCGGGACGCTCAACGCGATCGCGCCGAGGGCCAACGACCAGGGCGCCACGCGGAAGGGCCGCCCGATGCACCAGCAGGCGAGCAGGCATCCCAGGAGCCAGCCGAGGTTCAGCAGCGGCGAGAGCAGGTCCCGGGAGAAGGCGAGCATGCCGACCGCGTGGAGGACTTCGCTGTTGGCCGGATAGAACCAGGCGAGGAACTGCGGGGCGATGAAGTGGAGATCGATCGTGTTGCCGGACTGGAAGAAGCCGGCCGCGAAGGGGCCGTGGTACCAGGTGGAGTCGAAGCCGGTCATGCCGGTGCCGAGGCGGAGCTTCACGCCGCTGAGAAAGTGGCCGATGGCGATGCCGGCGATCAGCAGGGAGATGACGGTGGCGATCAGTGATGGGCGTTCGGTGAGGGACGGTGAGGGACGTTGCTCTCCGGCCGCCGGTCCTGTCACGCCGATTTCCCCCACTGTGCTCGGCTGCTCCGCAGCCTGCGCGCGGTGGGGGGCCCCCATCGGCGCGCCACCCGCGGGTGGGACCGTCAGGCGCAGGACCAAGCCCACAGCCGCCACCGAGAGCAGGTACGGGACGGGCTTGAAGGCGGACACCGTGCCTAGGAGCTCCGCCACCCAGATCAGCAGCGCGACGGCGACGACCGCGCTCGCCAGGAACCCCGCCTCTCCCCCGACCTCCGGCAGCCAACGGCGGCGGACTCGCGCCGCGCCGACCCAGGCGAAACCGACGAGCAGGAGGAGCTCGACCGCGCCCAGCAGATATCGGCCCGGCCCGAGCATCGTCGGCTAGCGGCCGCGCCGACGCAGCAGGCGGAGGATCTGCTCGAGCTCGGCGATCCGCAACATCCAGGCGGCCCCCAGATAGGCGACCGCGCCGATGGTCATTCCCGTCCCCAGCGAGACGATCTGGGCGACGGTGCTGCGGCCCAGCAGGCTGTCGAGGCCGTCCCAGACCAGCCAGCTGACCGCGGCCAGGACGAGCGAGGCGATCGAGATGCGGATCACCGTCGAGAGCAGTCGTCCCAGCTCCAGGCCACCGAACTCGCGGCGCAGGACGTAGGCCTGGGCGAAGACCGCGGCGCTGGTGCCGATGCCGGTGCCGGCGACGATCCCGCCGACGCCGAACGGCTTGTAGAGCGCAAACGCGGCGATCGCCGAGACGACCAGGTCGATCACTGCCAGCGCGGTCGCCTGCCAGGGCCGCTGGAGGCTGAAGAAGGTGCGCGTCTGCAGCAGATAGACGCCGTTGGTCGGCAGCGAGAACGCGAACCAGAAGAGCGCGGTGCCGACGAGGGTCGTTTCCGCCGGGCCAAATTCGCCGCGCTGGTAGACGAGGCGGATGATCGGGTCCGAGAGGGCGAGGAACACGACCGCCGCCGGGACCAGGACGAAGAGGATCTGGCGCATCCCGTTCGCCAGCGTTGCCCGCAGGTTGACGAATTCCTTTTTGTTGGCGAAGCGGGCGAGGGTCGGGAAGAGCACCGTCGCGATCGCCACCGAGAAGATCCCCTGCGGCAGCTGGTAGAGGCGGAAGGCTTTGTCGATCGCGGCCGGCGCTTCGTCGGAGACGAGGCTGCCGAAGAAGCTGTTGATCAGGGCGTTGAAGTTGATCAGGCCGAGGCTGATCGTCACCGGCAGCATCAGCAGGAGGACGCGCCGTACGCCCGGATTGCGCCATTCGAAGCGCCAGGTGAAATGGAACGGGGTGTTGCGCAGGTCCCAGGCCGGGATCGCCAGCTGCACCGCGGTCCCGATCAGGATGCCGATCGCGTAGGCGTAGATCCGGTTCTTCTCCGAGAACAGCGGCTCGAGGACGACGAGCACGAGGATGATCGTCACGTTCCAGAAGAACGGCGAGATCGCGAAGGCGCCGAAGCGGTCGTAGCTGTTGAGGATGCCGACGACGATGCCGCTTGCCCCGAGCAGGATCAGGATCGGGAAGAGGACGCGGGACAGCGAGACCGTGAGGTCGAGGAGATGCCCTTCGAAGCCGGGGGCGAAGATCGGGATGATCACCGGCGCGGCGAGGACGAAGATCGCGGTCAGCGCGCCGAGGACCATCGTGATAAGGAGCAGCAGGGTCGAGGCGAGGCGGAAGGCCTCTTTGAACTGGCGGCGGCCGACGAGGTCGGTGAAGACGGGGACGAAGGCGGGCTGCAGGGCGGCGTCGGCGAACAGCGCCCGGACCAGGTTCGGGACCTGGAAGGCGATCGTGAAGGCCGACACCGGGCCTTTGACGCCGAAGTAGCCGGCGGCGACGATTTCCCGCGCCAGGCCGGCGATCCGCGAGAGCGCGGTCGCGGCGGAGAAGAAGGCGGTCGAGCGCGCGATGCGGCCGCCCTGCCCCACCCGCGGAGTGGGCAGGACGAATTCCTCGCTCGGGTAGAACGCCTCGGCCTCACCCACGCCCACGTCCGCATTGATCGCGCGGGCGCCGTGGATGGGGGTGTCGGGTGCCTCGGGACTCTCCAAGCTTCGGTCTCAGTCGCTATAGTCGGCGGCCGCCCGGAGCCGAGATCACCTCGGCGGGCACTGACGACATGGCCAACATAGCCTCACAGAAAAAGCGGATACTTCGCAGCGAGCGCGAGCGCACCGAGAACCGACTGCTGACCAGCACCGTGAAGACGTACTTCCGGCGCCTGGAGACGGCGGTCGAGTCGGGCGACTCAGATTCGATTCAGAAAGAGCAGCGCGAGCTGACCTCGAAGATCGACAAGGCCGTCCAGAAGGGCGCCTTGCACAAGAACACCGGTGCGCGCAAGAAGGCGAAAGCGGCGCGTATCGCCGCCGGCGCCGGCGCCTCGGCTGAGTAGCAGCCTCCTCTCGCTCCGAACTATCACGCTGCGGTACCCGTCGCCCTGCGCAGGGCGAGCGTCAGCGCGAGCTCATCGCCGTAGTCGGCGTCGCCGCGACACCAACGCTCCAGCTGCGCGAGCGTCTCGGTGGCCATGCGCAGATCGGTGAGATCGACGCTGCCCAGACGGGCGACCAGCTGCTTGGCCGCGTAGGGGTGCATTTTCAGCTGGGACTCGACCTCGCGCGGCGGCATCCCCTCCTCGAGCATCGCGGCGGCGGCGCAGGCGGCGCGCAGCCGGGAGGCGAGGCCGTAGATCAGGCCGGTGATGTTTTCGCCCTGCTCGATCAGCTGCTCGCCGACGCGCAGCGCGGTACGGGCATCGCCCTCGACGACGGCATCGGAGAGGGTCCAGACGGCGGCTTCGGAAGTGTCGGCGATCATCTCCTCGATGTCGGCGGCGGTGACCTGGCCGGAGTCGCCGGCCCAGAGCGCGAGGCGCTCGAGCTCGTTGCGGAGCCGTAGTGACTCGGGTCCCATGCGTTCGACCAGCAGGCGGGCGGCGGCGGGATCGAGCTTGAAACCGAGCCGCTGGGCGTCGCCGACGAGGACGCGCGGCATGTCGCGCGCTTTCGGCGCCTCGAAGTTGTGGACCTCGCCTTTGGCCGCTTTGACCGCTTTCAGCAGTTTGGCCGGCGCTTTGGCGCGGGCGATCAGGACCAGGGTGAGGTCGGGCGGCAGCGCCCCGCCGATCGCCTCCGCCACCGCCGCCTGCTGTTTGTCGCGCCATTTCTCGACGCTGTCGGCGAGCAGGTAGCGGCGGGTTCCCATCAGCGACATCGCTGGGATCGCCGCCAGCAGCGCCTCGTGGTCGGGGGCGCCGCGGCCCTCGCTCGGCTCGAACACCTCGAGCGCCCCGTCTCCCCCCTCCCGTTCGGCGCGGGCGCGCAGGCGGGAGCGGGTCGCGTCGATTTTCGCCCCGTCGGTGCCGGAGATCAGGTAGAGCGGGCGCATCTCGTCGGGCATCAAGGCGAGTCTACGGAGAAGGACCGGCGTCCCACGTCGATCTCGATCGTCCCGTCGAGATCGGTCCTCATGGTCGGAACGCCGTGCGCCGCGAGGGTCGCGAGCGTGCCGGGAGTCGGGTGGCCGTAGGAGTTGTGGGCGCCGACCGAGATCACCGCGAGGCGTGGGCGGATGCGATCGAGCAGCGGCCCAAGCCCCGCGTCGTCGGAGCCATGGTGGGCGACCTTGAGCACGTCGATCGACCCAGGATCGAGCGGCGTGGACTCGGCCTCGGCGTCGGCGGTGAGCAGCATCGTGAAGCGGTGCCAGCGCGCCCGGATCACCAGGGCGAGCGCGTTCGGGTCGGTGTCGGGCGGGTCTTCGGCGAGCAGGGTCGGCGGCGGCCAGAGCACTTCGAGGCGGAGCGAGCCCGAGCGCAGCGTCGTCCCGGCTGCAACCTGTTCGGCGCGGGCGCCATCGGCTCGGGCCGTGGCGAGGAATCGGGGGTCGAGGCGCCCGTATACGAGCCGGGAGATCGGCAGCCGCCCGAGCGCTTCCGCGATCCCGGCCGCATGGTCGGATTGATCGTGGGTGACGATCGCGGCGCCGAGACGAGAGACGCCCTCGTCGCGAAGCTTCGCCACCAGTTCGTCCCCCGGCGGCCCACCGTCGACGAGCACGGCGGGCGCGCTGCGGGGCTGCAACAGGATCGCGTCGCCCTGGCCGATGTCGAGCACCTCGATCCGGAGGCCCGGCGCCGGTCCGGCCGGTGCGTCAGGGCCGTGCCTTCGAAACGCGACCAGCGCGAGGGCTCCGACCACGAGGACCGCGACGGCGGCGAACCACACCGCGCGTCGGCGGTGCGGGAGGTGCGTTCGTACTTTGGGCTCGTATACCGAACCAAGTACGAACGCACTCGAGGCGCGGGCGGCGGCGAGGCGGCGGGCGTGGGACAGGTGGGCGCCCGCGGCGATCGTGGCAGCCATCGCCACGTAGGTCGCGACCATCGTGGCGAGGTCGATGTGGACGTGGAGGACGGCCCAGTCGGGGCGGCCGCACCAGGCGGCGACCTGGGCGATGTAGGCGAGGAGGAGGGCGTCGAGGCCGTTCAGGGGCGCGATCGGGATGCCGGGGATCTGGGCGAGGGCCGCGGAGACCATGCCGAGCCACATCGCGGGCGCCACCGCGGGCATGGCGAGGACGTTGGCGACAAGGCTCGTCAGACTGAGTTCTTCGAAGACGAAGGCGATCAGCGGGGCGGTGGCCAGGGTGGCCGCGACCGTGACCGCGATGCCCTCGGCCAGGGCGCGGCGCCAGCGCCCTCCGCCAAGGCGCGCGACCAGCCGGTTCCGGATCGGGGCGGCGAGCAGGAGGATGCCGAGGACGGCGGCGAAGCTCAACTGCCAGCCGACGTCGCTCGCCACGGAGGGATTGATCGCGAGGGTCGCCACCAGCGCGAGACCGAGGGCGTAGAGGCGCGACGTGCGGCGGCCGGTCAGGGTCGCGAGGAGGCCCGCGACGCCCATCACGCCCGCTCGCTGGATCGAGGGAGCGGAGCCGGCCAGGGGGACGTAGACGGCGATCAGGGCGATCACCCAGACCAGGCGCTCGCGCAGCCGGATGCCGAAGGCCGCGAGGATCGGCATCGCGAGGAGGGCGAGCAGGGTGACGTTCTCGCCACTGACGGCGGTCAGGTGCGAGAGGCCGGCGCGGATGAAGTCTTCCTTCGTTCCCTGGTCGAGGCCGTCGTCTTCGCCGAGGACGAAGCCGCGGGCGAGCGCCGCCTCGCGGGTCGGCATGCCCTCCCCCAGCCCGGCCATCGCGCGTTCGCGGATCTCGGCCGAGCGGGCGACGGCAACCGCCACCAGGACGGCGATCCCGATCAGGATCGGCAGGGAGGGACGTGGCGAGGGCACGGCATCCGCTCAGGGCTGCAGGCGTTCGCGCAGCGCTTCCATCGTCGCCGGCCCGATCCCGGAGATCTGGTCGAGCTGGTCGACCGACGACAGGCCACCGTGTTCTTCGCGGAACTTGATGATGTCTTCGGCGGTGACCGGGCCGATGCCGTCGATCGTGTCCAGTTCCGCCGCGGTCGCGGTGCTGAGGCCGATCGGGCCGTCTTCGGTTTCGGCTGCGCCCGCCGGCGCGAGGGCACCCCCGCCGCCCGCCTGTGCCTCTTCCGGCACGACGACCTGCTGCCCGTCGGCGAGGCGCGCGGCGAGGTTGATCGAATCGAGCGCCGCCTTGCCGGTCTCCCCACCCGCCCGCTTCACGGCATCGTTCACCCGACTCCCCCCCGGCATGCGATAGACGCCCGGCCTGCGCACCGCGCCGGTGACGTCGACGACCACATCGCTGCCGCCTTCTTCTACGGCGAAGGATTCCTCTTCGGTTTCAGGTTCGGACGAGTAGTCCGCGTACGTCGAGCCGCTCTGCCCTCCGCCCTCGCCGCGCACCGCTCGCGCGCCGATGAAGAGCAGCGCGACGGCGATCGCGCCGTAGACGGCCACCTGCGTCCTGCTCAATTCCGGCATGCCGACGACCCTGCCGAGGAAATGCGCACGCGTGGCGCGCAGAGTGCAAAAAGAGTGCTACCGAACCGCGCCTAGCGTGGGATCAGTAATCGTCCTCGTCGTCGTAGCCCGCCACCTCGGCGAGCTGATCGCTGTAGAGCTCTTCCGCCGCCACCGGGGGCGACTGGATCGAGATGCAGGCGAAGTCCTCGCTGCCTTCGTTGCGCACGGCGTGTTCGGTCGCGGGCGGGACGAGGATCAGGTCGCCCTCGGATACCGCCTGGGTGTCCCCGGCCACCGACATCGTCCCTTCGCCGCGGACCACCACGTAGACCTGCTCCGCTTCTTCCTGTGAGCGCAGCTGCTGCTCGCAGCCACCGGGCAGGACGAGCCAGGTCACCGAGAGGTTTCGCGCTCCGAGTTCGCCCGCGTCCATCAGGACGTGGGTACGGAGGCGATGCCACTCCTGGACGGAACTTTCCGAGAGGCGCCTGACGAGCACGGGCCGTTTCTACCAAATACCGCCGCCCGGGCGCGCCCGATCGGACACGTTGCCTACTTGGCGACCAGGTTGACGAGCTTGCCGTGGACGACGATCTCCTTGACGATCTGCTTGCCGTCGAGGTATTTCGAGACGTTCTCGTTGCCTTTGGCGAGCGTCAGGAGCTCGTCCTGCGGCAAAGCGGCGGATGCCTCGATCCGGGCCCGCAGTTTGCCGTTCACCTGGACGACGAGCGTCACCGTGTCGCTGACCAGCATCGCCTCGTCGGCGGTCGGCCAGGGCTGCTCCCAGACCCGCTCGCCGGTCATCCGCTCGTAGGCCTCCGCGCCGAGGTGCGGCGCGAAGGGGAAGATCAGCGAGGCCGCGGTGGCGACCGCGAAGCGCAGCGCGGCCTCGCCGCCCGGATCGTCGTAGAGGCCGTCCTTCAGCCGGTAGGCGTCGTTGAGCAGCTCCATCACCGCCGAGATCACGGTGTTGAACTGGAAGCCGCGTTCGAAGTCCTTGGTCGCCTTGTCGATCGACCAATGCGCCTTGGCGACCAGCGCCCGCGCGTCGCCTTCGGCCGCGGTCGGGTCGCCGCCCGCCGCGGTGCGCTCCTCGACCTCCTCACAGAGCCGCCACAGGCGCGAGAGGAAGCGGTTGACGCCCTCGACGCCCTCGTCGGTCCAGTCGCCGCCGCGCTCCGGCGGTCCCATAAAGCAGACGTAGGTGCGGGAGGTGTCGGCGCCGTAGCGCTCGACGTACTCGGCCGGGCTCACGGTGTTGCCGCGGGACTTCGACATCTTCGCCCCGTCGCGCGTGATCATCCCCTGCGCGAAGAGGCTCGCGAACGGCTCCTGCACCTCCAGGTGACCGAGGTCAGCGAGTGCCTTGACCACGAACCGCGCATACATCAGGTGCAGGATCGCGTGCTCGACCCCGCCGATGTACTGGTCGACCGGCATCCAGTGGTTGACCGCGTCGCGGTCCCACGCCGCCTCTTCGTTGCGGGGATCGAGATAACGGATGTAGTACCAGGAGGAGTCGACGAAGGTGTCCATCGTGTCGGTCTCCCGCCGCGCCGCGCCGCCGCACTTCGGGCACTCGGTCGACACCCAGTCGGTGGCCGCCGCGAGCGGGCTCTGGCCGTGCGGCGCGTAGTCCTCGATCTCGGGCAGCTCGACCGGCAGCTGATCCTCGGGCACAGGGACCATCCCGCACTCGTCGCAGTAGACGATCGGGATCGGCGCGCCCCAGTAGCGCTGCCGCGAGAGAAGCCAGTCGCGCAGGCGGTAGTTGACCGCGGTCTCCCCGCGACCTTCCTCGCCGAGCCACTCGACCATCGCCGCGTAGGCGTCACGGTTCCCCTGGCCGTCGAAGCGGCCCGAGTTCACCATCGGCCCATCGCCGCTATAGGGCAGACCCTCGGCGTCGCCGGGCGCCTCCGGGTCGGTTCCCTCGATCACGCGCTTGACCGGCAGCCCGAAGGCCTTGGCGAAGTCGTAGTCGCGCGCATCATGGCCCGGGACCGCCATGATCGCCCCGGTCCCGTACTCCATCAGCACGTAGTCGGCGACGTACATCGGGATCTCCTCGCCGTTGACCGGGTTGACGACGCTGCGGCCCAGCGGCACGCCAGTCTTCTCGCGATCCTCGGCGCCGCGTTCCTCGGCCGACTCGCGGCCGACCTTGTCGACGTACTCGCGCACCGCCGCCTCGGCGGGCGTCCCGGCGACCAGCTTCTGCAGCTGCGGATGCTCGGGGGCGAGGACGAAGAAGGTCGCGCCGAAGAGCGTGTCGGGACGCGTGGTGAAGACCGGGAAGTCGAGGTCGACTTCGTCGTTGCGAAAGACCACTTCGGCGCCCTCGGAGCGGCCGATCCAGTTGCGCTGCATGGTGATCACGTGCTCGGGCCAGGACTCGAGCACCTCGAAGTCGGTGAGTAGGCGATCGGCGTAGTCGGTGATCTTGAAGAACCACTGCTCGAGGCTTTTCTGGATCACCTCGGTGCCGCAGCGCTCGCAGCGCCCGTCGATCACCTGCTCGTTGGCGAGGACCGTCGCGTCCTTCGGACACCACTGGACCGCCGCCTCGGTGCGGTAGGCGAGCCCGCGCTCGAAGAGCTGCAGGAAGATCCACTGCGTCCAGCGGTAGTACTCGGGCTGGTGGGTCGCGATCTCGCGCGCCCAGTCGATCGAGACGCCCCAGGACTGGAACTGGCGACGGAAGGACTCGATCGAGCGCTCGGTGGCGACGCGCGGCGGCTCGCCCGTTTTGATTGCGTTGTTCTCGGCCGGCAGGCCGAAGGCGTCGTAGCCCATCGGATGCAGGACCTGGAAGCCCTGGCGGCGGCGGAAGTGGGCGATCGCGTCGCCTACCGCGTAGCACTTGAGGTGGCCGACGTGGGGTTCCCCCGACGGGTAGGGGAGCATCTCGCAGACGTATGCCTTCGGCTTCTCCGGGTCGAAGCCGGGCTGCCCCGGGTTCGGGACCTCCCAGGTGCGCTCGTCGGCCCACACCGCCTGCCACTTGCTCTCGATCGCTTTCGGTTCGTAGCCGCTCATGGGCTGGCGATCTTATGTAGGCGGGGGCGCGAGTGGCGCGCTAGTGCGCGAATTGACTCGTGAACGAGTAGTGGTAGTCGCTGAGCGAGCGCAAGATGTGAGGCCAGACGTAGACCTCGATCGTCGCCGCGAGGATCAGCATCGGCACCGCGATAGCGACCGTCACCGCCGTCGCCGCGAGCAGCTGCTTCCACTCGCCGCGGCGGCTGGCGATCAACCAGGCGGCGAGCGGCAGGAACAGCGCAGTCAGCTCGATCAGCGCGTGCGGAAGGACGCTGAGGATCAGTTCGAGCCGGCTGATGTGCAGCTGGTAGGCGAGCGTCGCGCCCTGGAAACCGAGGTAAAGCGCCTGCGTCGCGAGCGAGAAGATCGTCACCGCGGCGACGAAGAGGATCGCCAGCTCGCCCGCCTTGACGTGGATCCAGCGCGAGAACCCGCTGCGCTGCTCGGCCGCAAGCGGCATCGAGGCGCCGGCGATGAACCCGGCAACGCAGGCAGTCGCGTGGAGGGCGAGCACGAGCGCGTTGCGGTAGAGGATCGGCAGCAGGTCGGAGAGGTGCGACGGTTCGGTCAAACCGGGCATCCGCCACGGCGTGACGTCCGGCGTCAGCAGCCCCGAGACGACCCACGTAGCGGTGAGCAGCGCCAGCGCAATACAGAGACTGAGCGCGAACCACCCCCGTAGCACGCCCCAGCGGCCGTCGCGCCAATCCGCGAGTGCCTCCCGCGTGTCCTCCATCCCATGGGACAGGACGTGCTCGTTGGCCGTGCGGGCGGTACGCATCCATCATGCATCGGCAGCGGAGCTCGTCGGATTGAGGTCGACCGGGACGAGGCGGGCGACCGGCCTTCCTCGACGGGTGACGACGACCTCGCCGCCCACCTCGGCACGGCGAACGTAATGCGCCAGACGAGCGTAAAAACGGTCCATACCGACGCCGCCCGTCGCGACATCCTCGATAGTGGAGCTGAGGGGGCTCGAACCCCTGACCTCCGCCATGCCATGGCGGCGCTCTTCCAGCTGAGCTACAGCCCCGGGAAACTCGTAATCGGTCGCCCAGTGTAGCGACGCACGCTGGTTGTTTCGTGCCGGCCCCACTGGGAGGTGGACCATCTTTTTCCCAGCGAAGTCAGCGATCGGCAAGAAGTAGCACTTACGGAGCTCTCCGCAGTAGACCGCAATGGCGTCGACCTCATCGACGCCGTAGGTCGACCTCACGTATCCACGGGTGGGCGAGTGATAAGAGCAGTGGCAGTGAACCTTGATCACCTCGTTCCGCAGCGAGCCCCACTTGCACTGCACCCGCAGAAGCCTTCCGGCTATCCCGAGGACCAAGTCGTAGCGCTCGTGCTCGGTCATCGGCATCAGCACGGTCAGGCCGAGCTTCGCCGCTTCCGCGGCGATCGCCAGCTCGGCGACGTTCCCTTTAATGTTCTGGTCGGCGGGCACGAACGTATGTTCGCCCCTTCACCTCGCTACATCAAGGGCGGGCCGTATGAATCCAGTGCCGAAAGTGAAAATCTTCAGGAACTGCGGTGCCGCTAGGCGGCGTGGCGCTCGGGGCCGTCCTCGTCGACGTCGAGGATCAGGTTGTCGGGCGCGGTGTGGCGGACCTTGAAGTCGATGGTCGAGAGGGCCTCGAGCTCGCGCAGGAGGTCGACCGGCTCGTCGAGGTTCATCGAGAAGGTCGCGCGGCCCTCGGAGAAGCGTTCGACCGAGATGTCGGTGGCGCCGATCCTGCCGACGGTCTCCTCGAAGCCGACCAGCTGGGAGAAGTCACCGAGCGGGCCGATCTCGAGGCGCAGCTTGCCTTCGAAGAGGCCCGGCTCCCAGGAGGTGTCGGGGTCGATGGCGGTGTGGCCGTTGCCGTTGCCGTGCGCGGTGATGACGGGCTCGGGCGCGGCGGGCGCGGCGTCGGGCTCCTCCGCCCCGTCGGCCTCCACATCGTTCAGCTCCTGCACCCGCTTACCGACCTCGACCGCCTCGCGCAGCGCTTTCATCCGGATCCTGGTCGCCTGCCCGCGCGCCTGGGCCTGCAGCTCCTCCAGCCGCGCCGAGACGGCGTCGAGCGAGGCGATGCTGCGGTCATGGACGGCGTTCGCCTCCTCGAGGCGCTCGGTCAGATCGCGGATGGTGCGCTCACGTTCGATCACCATCCCCGACAGCGAGGAGAGGTCGGCCTCGTGGGAGGCGATCGCGCGCGCCTGAATCAGGCCCTGCGCTTCGAGCGCCGACGTGTGCTCGCCGAGCGTCGCGGCGTGCTGTTCGAGGCCGGCGATGTGGGAGTCGCGGGCCGCGACAGCGGCATCGACTTCGAAGCGGCGGTAACCCAATAGCGCCCATCTGAAGCTGGTCATGGGCGCGACCGTAGAACGGCGCTCGGACGTAACTTTGGTTACGTCCAGGGCCTTGGACGCGACCCGATACGTGGACGCGCACTAGGCGCCGGCGGCGGCGGAGGGCGCTTCGGGTGCGTCGAAGGTCACCTCGAGGCGCGGCGCCTCGTGCCAGAGGTCCTCGAGCTGGTACCGATCGCGCGCTTCCGGCGTGAAGACGTGGAGCACGACGTCGAGGTAGTCGATGATCGTCCACCCCGCTTCGCCACCGCCATCGACCCCGCCTGGCAGCAGGCCGGACTCTTTCTTCACCCGCACCCGCACCTCGTCGACGATCCCACGCGCCTGGCGCTCGTTGCGCGCGGTGCAGACCACCAGGAAGTCGGTGTAGGCGACCAGGCCGCGCATGTCGAGCGCGACGATGTCCTCGGCTTTTTTCGAATCGGCAAGCTCGGCGAGATGCCGAGCCAGGTTCTCTGACTGGACCGGATTCAAGCGTAGATCCCCTTCTCCTCGATGAATCGGGCAACCGGCTCTGGGACGAGGTAACGGAGCGGCCGGCCGGAGGCGGCGCGCTCGCGAACCGCTGAGGAAGACACACCGAACTGGGGCATCTCGAGCATCGTCGCCCGCCCCTCGGCGTCGAGGCTGCGCATCACCGCCGCCACCTCCGCGTCGGAGATCCCGGATCGCCGCGCGACCGCCAGGCGCGCCAGCCCGACCACGCGCTCGGGCTCACGCCAGCTCTCGAGTCCGACGGCGGCGTCGGCACCCATCACGAAAACGAGATCACTTTCGCCTCTTTCCTCAACAAGTTGCTCCAAGGTCTCATACGTATAGGACGGCCCGTCGCGTTCGACCTCCAGGGCCGAGACGGAGAAGCGCGTGTCGTCGGCGGCCGCGAGCCGGGTCATCGTCACCCGCAGCTCCTTGCCGGGATCGTCCGCGATCCGCTTGTGCGGGGCGACGCCGGTCGGGACCAGGACGACCTCGGCCAGGCCCAACTGCCACAGCGCCTCCTGGGCGAGCGCCAGGTGACCGAGGTGCGGAGGGTTGAAAGCCGACCCGAGGACCCCGATGCCTGCGCCGGGGGAGTCAGACACGAACTTGGCCGCTGCCGCGGCCGACGTACTTCGTCGTGGTCAGCTCGCGCATCCCGATCGGTCCCCGCGCGTGCAACTTCTGGGTCGAGTTGCCGATCTCGGCACCCATCCCGTACTCGAATCCGTCGGTGAACCTCGTCGAAGCGTTGACGTAGACGGCAGCCGCGTCGACTCCGGCGATGAAGGCGTCGGAAGCCCGTGCGGATTCGGTGACGATCGCCTCCGAGTGGCCGGTCCCGTGCGCGTTGATGTGGTCGATCGCGTCCTCGATCGAGTCGACGACCGCGACCGCCATCTTCAGCGCCAGGTACTCGGTGTCCCAGTCCTCATCGGTGGCCTCACCCATCGCGACGACTTCGTCGGCGGCGGCCCGGGCACGAGCGTCGCCGATCAGCTCGACCCCTTCGTCGGCCAGGGCAGCGAGGATCGTCGGGCCGTAGCTTGCCGCGACCGTCCGGTCGAGCAGCAGCTTCTCGGCCGAGTTGCAGACGCCGGGGCGCTGCACCTTCGCGTTGACCGCGATCCGCGTCGCCATCTCCAGATCGGCGTCGCCGTGCACGTAGACGTGGCAGTTGCCGGCCGCCGCGTACATCACCGGCACTGTCGCGACCGCCTTGATCGCCTCCTTCAAGCCCTCTCCCCCGCGCGGGATCAACAGGTCGACGACGCCCTCCTGGGTCGCCAGTTCGGCCAGTCCGTCGCGGTCGCCCGAGTCGAGCAGCAAGACCGAGTCCTCCGGCAGCCCCGCCTCGACGAGCGCCTCGCGCACGATCGCCGCCAGCGCCGCGTTGGAACGCTGCGCATAGCTCGAGCCGCGCAGGACGATCGCGTTGCCGCTCTTGATCGTCAGCGCCGCACAGTCGATCGTCACGTTCGGCCGCGCCTCGTAGATCACCCCGACCACACCGAGCGGCACGCGGATCTTCCGCAGGTCGATCCCGCTGTCGAGCGCGTGGTGGTCGAGCTCTTCGCCGACCGGGTCGTCCAAGGCGGCGACCGCGCGCACGCCCTCCGCCATCGCCGCCACCCGCTCGGAGGTCAGCGTCAGCCGATCGCGCAGCGCCTCGCTGAGGCCGGCGGCGCGCTCGTCGGCGAGGTCGGCGGCGTTCGCCTCGAGGATCGCGTCAGTCCGCTCGTCGAGCAGCCGCGCGGTTGCCTCCAGCGCCGCGTCCTTGGCGTCGGTCGGCGCGCTCCCCAACGTCCGCGCCGCGCGCTTCGCGGCGATGCAGCTCTCGGGAATGGTTTTGGTCGCTACGGCCATTCGGAAAGGGTAACCGGCCGCGCCCGGCGCACCCCATTCGACACGGAGATTTTGCGAAGTTGGCCCTAAAGCAGCACGAAGCGGTCCCGGTGGATGACCTCGGCCGGGACATCCGGGAAGTGCTCGCGCAGATAGGAGCTTCGGTGGCCTGCCGTGCGCTCGACATCGCCGGAGGAATACTCCGAGATCCCCTTGCCCAGCGGCCTGTCGATCCCGGCCTCGACCACCCAGACCGCGTCGCCTGCCGCGAAGGCGCCATCGGCGCCGGTCACGCCGACCGCCAGCAGGCTCGACCCGCTCTCCCGCAGGCGCGTCGCCGCGCCCGGGTCGATCACGACCTCGCCGCTCGGCTGCTTGGCGTATTTGAGCCACAGCTTGTAGGGGCTGAGCCGGCGCTCCACCTGGGCGGCCGAGAAGCGCGTGCCGACCTCACCGTCCGTCGCGGCCGCAGTCAGCTCGTCCGCGCGCGTCCCGTTGCAGATCACCACCGGCACGCCCGACTCGCTGGCGATCCGCGCCGAGGTGATCTTCGACCGCATACCGCCCCGCCCGAGCGCCGAGGACTCGCCGATCTCGATCGTCTCCAGCACCTGCGTGTCCTCGATGCTCGACACAAGCTCGGCGTCCGGGGACGTGCGCGGGTCCTCGGTGAAGACCCCGTCGGTGTTCGTCAGCAGCACCAGCAGCCGCGCTTTCAGGAGCGCCGCGACCAGCGCGGCGAGGAAGTCGTTGTCGCCGAAGGTGATCTCGTCGGTCGCCGTCGTGTCGTTCTCGTTGATGACCGGGACGACCCCCCAGTCGAGGAGGCGGTCGAGGGTGTTGCGAACGTTGAGATAATGACTGCGTTCCGACACGTCGGAGAGCGTCAGCAGCACCTGCGCCGCGCGCGTCCCTCCCGTCGCCAGCCGTGACTCATACGCGCGGAAGAGGTCGCCCTGGCCGATCGCCGAGCAGGCCTGCAGCGCGTCCATCCCCCGCGGGCGCTCGCCGAGGTCGAGCAGCCTCATCCCCCGCGCGATCGCCCCGGAGGTGACGAGCACGACCCGCTCCCCGCCCCGCTCCAGCGCGCCCACCTGGGCGCACACCGAGTCGAGCACGTCGGCGCGCAGCGACCCGTCGTCGTTGGCGACGACCGAGCTGCCCAGCTTTACTACCAGCGTCATGGCCGGCAAGTCTACGAGCGAACACATGCCTTTCAGTCACGAGCTCCGGGTTCGGTACGGGGAGTGCGACGCCCAGGGCATCGTCTTCAACGCCAACTTCCTCGCCTACGTCGACGTCGTCCTGACCGAGATCTGGCGCGAGTCGATGGGCTCCTACGACCTCCTGCTGGAGACCGGCGTCGACACCGTGGTCGGCGAGGCGAACATGCGCTTCCTTGCCCCCGGCCGCTTCGACGACGTCCTCCGCATCGATGGCGGCTTCGACAGCCTGGGGACGACGAGCACGACGCTGAAGCTCTGGTTCCGCCGCGACACCACGCTTCTGGTCGAAGCCGACATCCGTTATGTCTTCGTCGATCTGGAGAACTGGGAGAAAGCCCCGATCCCCGACGAGGTCCGCAAAGGCCTAGAACCCCTCCTGCTCCCCTGAGAGCTGAAGCATCGGGGCGGCGCGTGTGCCGGGGCGGGAGGCCTCCTGGACGAACCTCCCGCAGTTCGTGAGGGAAGGAG
>JBOGYZ010000376.1:0-12668 GCA_050697015.1 Solirubrobacterales bacterium | reverse complement strand
GCCTCCGGCACCGCCGGGGCCGCCTCCGGCGCCCGCGCCGACCGACGCCGACGCGGCCGCCGCCGCCCAGCGCGTCCGTGACAAAGTTGCCGAAGTGCGCCAGGAGGAGCAGCGGATCAGGGCCGAGGCCGACCGCAGGATGCAGGAGGCCGAGCGCCTCCAGAACGAGGCCGAGGCGCCGATGAACGCCTTCGGCTCGCCGCCCGCTCCTGAGCCTGGGGTGCCGTCAGCCCCCGCCTTCGGAGGTGGTCCGGCCGATTCTCCGGCGCCATCGCAGCCGACCGCCTTCGATCCTCTGGGGGCGCCGCCCGTCGATATCGCCCCAGCCGGGCCGCCGACGCCCGGCGTTCCCGCCGCCGACCTCAGCTTCGCCGAGCAGCGCCTGCAGGAGGGCCGCGCGGCCCGCGAGCGCTCGATGGCCGAGGCCGAGCAGCGCCTGCGCGAGATCGATGAGCGCACCAAAGCCGCCGAAGAGCGCGCCGCGGCCGCGAAACGGTTGGAGGCCTACCGGGCCGAAGAAGAGGCCCAGCAGCGCCGCCTCGAGGAGATGCAGCGCAGCGTCGCCGAGGCCGAGCGCCGCGCCGAAGAGGCCGAGCGCCGCGCCCGCGAAGCCGAGGAAGAGATCATCCGCTCCCTCGGCGCCCCGGGCACTCCGTCCACGCCTTCACCCGATCCGACCCCGCCGCCGATCCCGGCCGCGCCGGCCACGGTCTTTACGCCGACCGAGTCGACCCCACCCCCGGCGTCGTTCGCGTCGCCCGCACCGCCTCCGACGGCTCCGCCCGAGCCGGCCGCTCCGTTCGAGCCGCTCCCACCGTCCCCGCCCGCGGCGCCGGCATCCTTCGGATCGCCGCCGCCCGTGCCGCCGCAGGCCGAGCCCGCTCCGCCCGCCTTCGAGGCGCCACCCGCGCCGCCGGCCGCGAGTTCCTTCAACCCGCCGCCCGCACCAGAGCCACCGAGCCCGCCTCCGGCGCCGTTCGCTTCCGGCGACACCGGGTCATTCCAGGCGCCGCCCGCACCGCCGGTCCCGGAGCCGCCCGCTGCGCCCGGGTCAGCCGGTCAGATCAACCTCAACTCGGTGACCTTCGAGCAGCTGCGCGGCGAGAACCTCTCCGTCACCCAGGCGACCCGCCTGCTCGCGCACCGCGAGCGGCTCGGCGGGTTCGGCTCGGTCGACGACCTGGATCAGGTCGCGGGCTTCCCGCCCGATGTGCTCGCGGACCTGAAGTCCCGCGCGACGATCTAGTCGTCGCCCGCTTCCCACTTCTCCAGCAGCTTCAGCCAGACCTCACTGCGGGTGGGGTAGGGGGCGAGGGCGTGGCGCAGGCGGGCCAGCGGGACCTCGGCGACGATCGCCAGCGTCGCCGCCTGGAGGAAATCGGCGGTCTCGAAGCCGGTGAAGGTGGCGCCGACGATCGTGTCGGTCGCCTGGTCGATGACGAGGCGTGACCTGCCGCCCGTGCTCTTGCCCTGGAAGCTGGCACCGGGCGAGCCGTCGGTGGGGACCTCGACCGCGCGGGCGTCGATCCCCGCTTCTTCGGCCTTGGCGAGCGTCTTGCCGACCGCCGCCACCTGCGGGTCGGTGAAGGTGACGCGCGGCGAGCCCAGCCCTTCGGCGATCGCGGCGACCTCGCGGCCGAGCAGGTTCTCGGCGACGATCCAGGCCTGGTACTTGCCGACGTGGGTGAAGAGGGCGCGGCCGTTGACGTCGCCGATCGCGAAGAGGTTCTCGCGGCCGCCGACCCGCATCCGGTCGTCGACCTCGAGGAAGCCGTCGTCGTCGGGCTCGACCCCGATCGCGGTGAGGCCGATGTCGTCGGTGTGCGGCTTGCGGCCGACCGCGACCAGGAGCTCCTCGCCCTCGACCGCGCCTCCTTCCTTCAGCTCGACGACCGTGCCGGCGCCGCCCGCGCGCACCGAGTCGACCTCGGCGCCGAGTCGCACGTCGACTCCGAAGCGACCGCGCAGCGCCGCCGCGACTTCTTCGTCCGCGTAGGGCTCCTCGCGCCCGAGCAGGTGCGGGGCGCCGTCGACCAGCGTCACCTTCGTCCCCAGCGAGGCCCAGGCCTGGGACAGCTCCGAGCCGACCGGGCCGCCGCCCAGCACGACCATGCTCGCGGGCACCTTCTTGGCGGTCGTCGCGTCGCGGTTGTTCCAGGTGCGGACCGAGTCGAGGCCGTCGATCGGCGGCATCGCCGCGCCGGAGCCGGTGGCGACCACCATCGCCCGCGAGGCGGTCAGGGTCGCGCCCCCGACTTCGATCCGCCCCTCGCCGACGAAGCGCCCGGCGCCGCGGTGGAGGTCGATCCCCCGTTCTTCGAGCCAGGGGAGCTGGCCCGAGTCGTCCCCGTCGTGGATCACCTGGTCGCGGCGGGCAAGGACCGCGGCCGGATCGAGCTCGGCGTCGTCGCCGACCGGCACGCCGGGGATCCGTTGCGCCTCGCCCAGGACGTCGGCGGGGCGGAGCAGCGCCTTCGAGGGCATGCAGGCCCAGTAGGAGCATTCGCCGCCGACCAGGTCTTTCTCGACGATCGCCACCTTCCAGCCCGCGTCGGCGAGCTTGCCGGCGACGACCTCGCCCGCGGGCCCCGCGCCGAGGACGATCGCGTCGTAGAAGTTGCCGTTCATTCGGCGTAGACTTCCAGATGCATCCAGCACGGGGGCGACAGGCTTCGACGTGGTCGATTCGTGCGAACGGTTGCAGGTCGAGGTTGCCGGAGGCCTCGTTAAACCCCGGCACAAACCAATACGTGCGGACCATGAGTTCGCCCTCGCCGCTTAGCTAGAAACTAAGCGCTGTGAGAGTCGGTCCTCCCTCGCCCGTGGGGAGGGGCACCGGCTTCATTAACGGGCTCACCTGGGCGGCTTGCCCTGTCCAACCGGGGAAATTCAAGGGGCTTTATCTCCTGTAGTGCCCGTCGGCGCGGACCCCAGGAGACGAGAATCAAGCGCCGGCTAAACCTGTAGAGACCCTCGCCCAGCGTCCGCGGATCCGAGTTCGAATCTCGGCGCCTCCATCATCAGCTCGTCCGGCCCCCCGGTGGTCGGACGAGTCCTGGCTGGCTGGAGCGGGGGTTCGCGGCGTCGTGGCGGTCCGAGATGCGGGAGGTGAGGGTTCGTCTCGCTGTACGTGGAGTTTCCAACCACGGAGATTCCCGCGTGGTCCGAAATGGGCGCCATACGACCTTTTCGAACCACGCAATCCTTGCGGTGTTGAAACCTGGCGTATAGCCAAGTAAGGAACATGGCAGATTCCTGATCGTTCGGGAGCGGGCGTACCACCTCCCCGCGGCGCACTTCCGTGACGCTCTTACGAGGTTCCCGTGACGCTCCCGGCCCTTCTCTCTTCTAGGCCGCCGCGTCGGCCAGCTCGCGCCAGGGCTCGATGTCCCAGTAGCCGCGGGCGGCACCGGAGGTCGAGGGGAGGACCCAGACTGGCGCGTTGCCGATGCGCTCGGGCTGGGGGCCGTAGTCGACGGGGTGGCCGAGGGCGCCGCGCGCCGCGTTCTTGCCGTTGAACGCGAGGTGGGTGGGGGACGCCGCGGCGACGACGGTGGCGAGGCGGGCGGGGTCGAATCCTCGGCGGCCGACCTCTTGGTCCGACCCCGATGCCGACCTGGAGATGTCGGTCAGGCCGATGCCGAACTCGGGCAGGCGGGTGAATTCGGCTGGACGCAGGAGGACCGGCGTCATGCCGACCTCGTGCAGCGTCGTCCAGAAGCGGTTGCCGCATCCAGCGTAGTAGGCGCCCGCTCGAGCCGAGGCGGTCCCTGGGGCGGTGCCGCAGACGACGAGGCGCAGTGGTCCTGGTCCGAGCACGTCAGGGAGGATCGGCGCGGTCGTGCTCACACCGGGGACGAGAGGTCGGCGCGGGGGAGCGCGGCCAGCTCGATCTCGGCACTCACCGCGCCGATCTCCTCGGGCAGGCGCGCCAGCTCGGCGGCGGTGACGAACTCCAGATCTTGCCCGAGGGGACGGAAGAAGTTGTCGTAGTGGGTGGGGACGACGGCGCGCGGTTCGAGCAGGGGCAGGATGCGCTGCCAGTAGCGCTCGGTGAAACTGCGCCCGGCGACGCCGGCGAGGAAGACGTCGACACCGCGCTCGCGCACCGCGTCGTCGATGAGGTTGGCGCTCCCCTGGTGGTAGAAGCGGATCCCGGCGACGGCGATCGAGATCCCCCACACTTGGCCGCAGCGGTAGGCGGCGGGGGAGAGCGAGTCGAGGTGCTCGCAGGTCAGTTCGCCGTCGTAGGGGACGGCGAGGCCGAGCAGCAGCTTCGAGTGGGCGCTCGGCGTGAAACTGACCTCGAACGGGCCCAGCTCGTAGACGCGGTAGGGGTCGACCTCGACCGCGCGCTCCGCCATCCCGTGCAGCGCCATCAGGTTGACCAGCGAGGCCGAGCCGTACGCCCGGCAGTCGAGGCGCCGGGCCAGCGCGGGAGTGTCGACCGCGTGATCGAAGTGGGTATGGCCGACGAGGACGCCGACGGTCTTGCCGGGCGCGTGGACGAAGCGGTCGAGCGCCGCCCGGTCCGGCAGCGCCCGCCGGCGCAGCAGCAGATCGCGGAGGGGGACGCGGGAGATGTAGGGGTCGACGAAGAGGGTGTGGCCCTCGTAGGTCAGGCGGTAGCCGGAGACGCCGAGCCATTCGACCTCCAGCCCGGCCGGGAGCGGCAGCGGCCGTGCCTCCAGCTCGCCCAAGGCTTCGCCGTCGGCGCGCGCCGAGGCACGACGCCCCATCTGCGTCCGCGCCAACTCCCCGAGATGTCGCAGCGGCCCCGCCACCGCCGTTCAGGTTACGGTGCCACCGTGGAACGCTACGTCGCCTTCCTGCGAGGGATGAACCTCGGCAAGCGCCGGATCAAGAACCCGGAACTGGTCGCCCACTTCGAGGCGATGGGGCTGGAGGACGTGGCGACCTTCCGGGCGAGCGGCAACGTCGTCTTCGTCGACCCGGCGGGGGAATCGGAGTCGAAGCTGCAGAAGCGGCTCGAAAAGGAGCTTGACGAGCGGCTCGGGTACGACGTGGCGGTGTTCCTGCGCTCGGCGAAGGAGGTCGCCGCGATCGCCGCGCGGGAGCCGTTCCCGGCCAAGGCGATCGCGGCTTCCAAGGGCAAACCGCAGGTGGTGCTGCTCGGGCGCAAACCGAGCGCGAAAGCCAAGAAGGCGGTCGCGGCGCTCTGCCCCGACGGCGACCTGATGGTGATCGAGGATCGTGAGCTGCACTGGCTGCCGACCGTCGGTCTATCCGAAACCGAGGTCGACACCAAGGCGCTGGACAAAGCCCTGGGCAAGGGCACGACGCGCACCGCCGGGACGATCGAGCAGATCGCCGCCAAGTACTGCGGCTGAGCCGCGCCGACCGGGGCGCCGCCGAAGGACGGCGTCATCTACCTTGGAATGTTCATGGCGATCGCGACCGCAACCTCACTGGACGTCTACGTCGGCGGCAAGCTGCTGTTCGGCGACGTCTCCTTCAAGCTCGAGCCGGGTGACCGGATGACGCTGTCCGGGCGCAACGGCGCGGGCAAGTCGACGCTGCTCCGCGTGCTCTCCCGCGAGCTGACCCCGGAGGAGGGCTCGATCTCGATCCAGCGCGGCGCCCGCGTCGCCCTCCACGATCAGCGCCCGCCGCGCGACTCCTCGGTGAAGCTCGGCGACTACGTCTTCTCCGGCCGCAGCGACATGCTGGAGACCGAGGCCGAGCTGGCGCGGCTGGAGGGGGAAATGTCGGGCGGCGCCTCGGAAGAGACGATGAACGCCTACTCGGCCGCCCAGGGGCGGCTCGAAGCCGGCGGCGGTTACCGGTGGCGCGACGAAGTGCTGGAAGTGCTGCGCGGGCTCGGCTTCGGCCCCGAGCACGCCGACCGCGAGCTGAAGACCTTCTCCGGCGGTGAGCTGACCCGCGCCTCGCTGGCCCGCGCCCTCGCCGCGAAGCCAGATCTGCTGCTCCTCGACGAGCCTACGAACCATCTCGACATCCCCTCGCTCGAGTGGCTCGAGCGCTATCTCGTCGGGATCGACGCGGCCGTCGTCCTCGTCGCCCACGACCGCTGGTTCCTCGAGGCGGTCGGCACCTCGGTGCTGGAGCTGGAGGCGCAGCGCGCCCGCTTCTTCGCCGGCCCCTGGCACGCCTGGCGTCAGGAGCAGGCCGCCCGCCAGATCGCCCTCGGCAAAGCGATCGACCGCCAGGAAGCCGAGCTCGCGCGGATGGAGAAATTCGTCGAGCGCTTCCGCTACAAGGCGTCGAAGGCCAAACAGGCCCAGTCGCGGGTCAAACAGATCGACAAAAAGAAGAAAGAGGGGCCGCGGGCCGAAAAGCGCGACACCCGCCACCTGCGCTTCTCCTTCAAATCGCCGGAGCGCCCCGGCCGCGTCGTCCTGAAGATGGTCGACGCGAAGATCGAGGTGCCGGGACGGGTGCTGTTGGAGAACGCGGAGCTGGAGGTCGAACGCGGCGAGCACGTCGTCCTCGTCGGCGCCAACGGCAGCGGCAAGACGACGATGATCGAGACGCTCGCCGGGCAGAAGCCGGCTGCCGACGGGATCGTCCGCACCGGCCACAACGTCAACCTCGGTTATCTCTCCCAGCACGCCGACACCGCCTCCGGGGCGGGGACGGTGCTGGACGCGGCGCAGCGCGAGACCGGCCTCACCGGCCCGAAGGCGCGCGCCCTCCTCGGCGGCTTCCTCTTCTCCGGCGGCGACGTCGAAAAGCAGCTCTCCGACATCTCCGGCGGCGAGCAGCGGCGGCTATCGCTGGCGATCCTCGTCTCCTCCGGCGCCAACGTCCTGGTCCTCGACGAGCCCACCAATCACCTCGACATCGAGAGCCGCGAGGCGCTCGAGGACGCGCTGACCGAGTTCGAGGGCTCGGTCGTCCTGATCTCCCACGACCGGGCACTGCTGGAGGCGGTCGGCAGCCGGACGATCGTGCTCGCGGACGGCAAGCTGACGAGCCACCCGAGCGGCTGGGCGGAGTACCAGCGGCGCCAGGACGAACGCGAGTCCGAGAGCGATGCGGCGGCGAAGGGCGTGGCGAAGAAGGCGAAGGCCTCCAACGGCGCCGCGACCAAACGACGCGACGACAAGGCGGCCGAAAAGGCCGTCCGCAAGGCGGCCCGACTGGAGCAGCGGATCGAGAAGGCCGAAGCCGACCTGAAGGCGGTCGAGGAGGAGCTCGCCGACCCCGCCGCTTGGGCGAACCCGAGTCGCACCGAGCAGGCGACCGCCAGGCACGAGGCGGCGAAAACCGCGGTAGAGGAGCTGGTGGCGCAGTGGGAGGCGGCGCAGGGCGCCGCCGAGACAGCGGCGACGTAGGGGCGGCGGCCGTCCGTGAGGGAGTCTCAGGGATGGGTCACGGGACGGGCGGAGGTCGGACTTCCGGGACCGTCATGCGCGAGAGAAGGCACATCTCGCCCCGATCGGTGACGAAGATGCCGGGAACGTCACACTTCCCGGCTCTCTGGGTCGCTTTTCGGGCCCGAGATCGGGGCCCGAGAACGCGCTGCGTGCATTACGCCCCCTATAGGGAGGGAAATACACGCAGCGCGTCCGTGACCGTTGGACAACACGGGAGGAAGCGTGGACTTCCCGGCTTCTCCGTGACGGCGTGGGACATCCGTGACGGGTCCGTGTCCCTCCCGTGGCCCTCGCGTGACCCGCAAGCGAGGGTCCCTCCACACTCCCCACATCCCCGGGCGCCAGCTTCCCGAGGCCGCGAAGCTTTCCCCAGGCGCCAGCTTCCCCGGGCCGCATCCCTTCCGGCCGAGACCTAGAAGACGACGGTGCGCTCACCGTCGAGCAGGACGCGGTCCTCGAGGTGCGCGGTGACCGCGCGGGCCAGCACCAGCCGCTCGACGTCGCGGCCGATCCGAACCAGGTCCGGGACCTCGTCCTCGTGGCCGACCCGGACCACGTCCTGGTCGATGATCGGCCCGGCGTCGAGTTCCGCGGTCACGTAGTGGGCGGTCGCGCCGATCAGCTTCACGCCACGCTCGTGGGCGCGGGCATAGGGATCGGCGCCGACGAAGGCGGGCAGGAAGCTGTGATGGATGTTGATCGGCGGCGTGCCCAGCGCTTCGAGGAAGGCGGGGGAGAGGATCTGCATGTAGCGGGCGAGGACGAGCAGGTCCGCGTCGCCGATCAGCTCCAGCGCCCGCCGCTCCGCCTCGTCCTTGGTCTCGCGGCTGACCGGCACGTGGTGGAACGGGATCCCGACCACCTCGACCTCGCCGCGCAGGTCCTCGTGGTTGGAGATCACCATCGCGATCTCGCCGCCGAGGTGCCCGTTGCGCCGGCGCCAGAGGAGGTCGGAGAGGCAGTGGTCCTCGCGCGACACCATCACCGCGACCCGCTTGCGCCGCGCCGTCTCGGCAAACGAGTAGTCCATCTCGAAGGGCGCGGCGATCTCGCTGACGAAGCGCTCCTCCAGCCCGGCGCGCTCGGCGGCGGTGGGCGAGTCGAAGACCATGCGCATGAAGAAGCGGCCGGCCGCGGTCGAGTGCTGGTCGACGTCGACGATGTTCAGCCCGGCCTCGGCGAGGAAGCCCGAGACGGTCGCGATCAGCCCCGGTCGATCCGGGCAGGCGAGCAGCAGGCGCGTGGTGTCGGCGTCCGGAACGATCAGGGGATCATCGCCTATTCGGCGCCGAAACCGCGCTCTGAAGCCAAAACTACCCAACACGCGCGATTGCAAGGTGATGAGTTGACAGTTACTCGTCGGGCGGGCCGCCCTCGTCGATCTCCAATTGCGGGAAAGGTTTGGTGTGGCTGAGGACTTTGATGACGGTCCGATCCGTGTGCAGTCGCCCGTCTTTCTGCTCGGACTGGACGATTTGGACGCGACAGCGGAGGCGATGGCCTTTGCCGAATTCTTCTCCCCGGTCGATCCCGTGCCAGAACTCTTCATCTTGGATCTGCGCCCAGAAGGTTCTCTCTCCGTCGCTGAGACGCCATTTGTTGTCGTCTTTGAAGGTCGGGGAGACGACCTCCAAGATGAGCTCGATTTCCTCGTCGAGCAAGGTTTTGTCAAAACCTTCTGGAACGGCAAAGGACGAGACTTCACCCTCTCCGATGGAGACGGTCACCTCTTCGTCCGACTGAAACTCAAGGCGGTCGACATCAGGGCGATTGAGTGGCTCGACCACTTTGTGGACACGACGCCGGATGCGAACGCTTTTCTCCAACGTCGCCACGTCGGAGGGGACTTCGATACTTGCGCCATCGGGAGTCTTGAGGCGGATCATCCCCGGCTCGGCGGGCGCGCGCTCGACGACCGGACGGCCTTTCAGCCATTTGAGCAGGCCGAAGAGGCTTATGTTCATCGAGTCCCCGATGATCAGTTCTTTGAGGAGGACGATGTTCGTGGCAGCGTCACTGGTCGCGAGCGCGTTGATCTGATCCCAGGCCATACCAGGGCCATGAAGGATCAGGTCAACGATGAAGGAGCCCTCTTTCGTCGCTTCGATTTCGAGTGCGACCGGTTCCTGCTGCGGGTAAAGAGAACGACTTGCCTCGGTGAACACTTCCCCGAGAGCTAGAAGCGCGGGCGCGAGGTCGCGCACGGGCATGCGGCCGTCGTCGACCGCCGGTCCGTCGTACTTGACTCCAAATCGCGTGTCAGCCATGACCGTCATGGCTACCGTCGATCAGTCCCCTGCCTGGAGGCTTTCTCCCCGTAGCCGACGGGCATCCTGACCGCTGCCGGATGAGATGTCAAACCCTCGTACCTCCTTCGGAACCTTCGCGTAATCACGTTAGGAGGCGTGGCGGACACCGTCAGCCCCGAAAGCGATGATGCCCGTGCCCTAGGCGCGTCGCAAAGCAGGCCTTCACCAACGCGCCTGGAAGGCCGCGCCGCGAGGGTTCGACCTCGACCTCTGCGCCCTTTACGGGCAATAGGCTGTCGGGCATCGACGACCACCCATTAAAGGGCGCCCGACACAAGATCCAGCGGGGCCGCGAACGCCTGTCTGAGCTTCAGCACGCCGAGAGCCTCCTCAACGACCCCGAAGAGGAGCGCGTGGCTATTGACTACGACCCTGAGCAACGATGCCACGTCGCGAGTCTGATCCTGCGACAACTCCCCCCGCCCGACTTCGCCCTCACGCTGGGCGAGTGCATCCACAACCTTCGGGGCGCTCTTGAATTCGTTACCTGGCAACTCGCTCTGAAGAACAAGGGTCGGGAGCCGAGCCGAAAGGAAGCTCAGCAGATCTCGTTCCCGATCAGCGATAAGCCCGAGTGGTTTTCCGGCGCGTCGGTGTTCCCGCACGTCAGCAAGGAGGCCGCCCAAGAGCTTGCGCTCCATCAGCCCTACGCGGAACGGCTCGGCGGCCCGCACGACCCAGCCTTGCTCACAAACCTGCGGGAGATGTCTAACGAGGATAAGCATCGACTGATCATCGTCAGCACCCACGCGATGAACCTTCAAACGGCCGATATCCGATGGGTCAATCCTCTGGCCAAATCCCTTCGGACCGAACCGATCGACTTTGAGGAAGGCCGCCCCATCCTGCCACCCTTCCCGTTCAGGGTCGCGGTCGAGCGCATGATCACCGAACCGCCAGAGGTCGCGGTTCACACTGAATTCAACGTAAAGAAGCAGCCCGAAAGCCGCATATTTTTCGACGGCAGCGGCCAGCGACTGCACCTGCGAAAACTCGACGCCCTCGCAGATTGCATCGAGTTCATCGTCGGGCGCTTCGAGCGCTTCGTCTGACCAGAGGCCGGAATCTGAGGGGTCGGCGGTCAACACAACGAGCTTCTACAGAGAAGGGATAAGCGTGATGAGCGTCACACACAGCAGCGGAAATCCCCGCGACGGTTCACCGCTTGCTCACAGAACGCAAACATATTGCCTTGCTCGGCGCCGTGGTCGCGCTGGCGTCGCCCGCCGCCGCCGCGGCCGCCCAGCCCAGGGACGACCAGCTTCCGCCGCGGGTGCGCCTCCGCGCCGAGGTCCCGGCCGTGACCAACGCGATCGGCGACGCGGTCGCCGTCGACGGGCCGCTGCTCGATCCGGTCAACCGCTTCAGCCGGTTGATCGCCGCGACGACGACGCGCACCGAACATCGCCAGAAGGTCCACCAACGCAAGCAGCGGGAAGCCAAGGAAGCGCGCGAAGAAGAAGAACAGTTCGCGCAGCTCCCGGGCGGCGTCTCGATCGAGACGCTCGAATCGATCGCCGCCTGCGAGTCCGGGGGGAACCCGGAAGCGATCTCCTCCGACGGCACCTATCGCGGGCTGTTCCAATTTGACCAAGGGACCTGGGAATCCGTCGGTGGCACCGGCGACCCCGCCGCGGCGCCCGCCGCCGAGCAGGACTACCGAGCCGCGCTCCTCTACTCCGAGGCCGGCTCCAGCCCCTGGCCGATCTGCGGTCAATAAACACCGATGTCCCTGGCCCCGGACTACGATCCCGGGGAATGGCCACGGATGAGGTGAGAGAGAACGAGGAGGGGGTTCCCGCCCCGGACCCGAGCGGGCCGACGCGCAAGCCGCCCGGGGAGGCGATCGCCGAGGCGCACGTGCGGGCGCCGACGCGGGGGAACCGTCGGCTGGAGAGCTTCATCGACGCGGTCAACACCGACGACCAGGTGCGCGGCTGGTGGTACATGGCGCAGGTCAACGCCGAGCGACTCGGCATGTCGGACCATAGCTGGGTCCACATGCAGATCGTCCTCAACATCTCCCTGCGACTGCTGCGCTTGCTGGTGAAAGCGGGGGTGGAGCCGGCGATGGTCGCCGACCACGGGATGCGCGACCGCGATGCCGAGGTGGTGGTCGCGGGCGGCGCGCTGCTGCACGACGTCGGCATGTCGATCCACCGCGCCGACCATGAGGAGTACTCGCTCTTCCTCGCCCAGAGCGCCCTCGACCGCCTGCTCGCGGACGCCTACAAACAGCCGGAGCGCACCGTGGTCGCCGCCGAGATCCTCCATTCGATCATCGGCCACCGCCGCCGCGGCGAGCCCTACACGGTCGAGGGGGGGGTCGTCCGCGTCGCCGACGCGCTCGACATGGCCCAGGGACGCACCCGGATCCCGATCGAGACCGGCCACGAGGGCATCCACTCGATCTCCGCCGCCGCGATCGACGAGGTCCGCATCAGTGCCGGAGAGGACCACCCGGTGCGGATCGAGATCCAGCTGAACAACTCGGCGGGCATCTTCCAGGTCGACGACCTGCTGGCGACGAAGATCCGCGGCACCCCCCTGGAGGGGAAGGTCGAAGTCATCGCCGAGATCGAGGGCGAAACCGAGAAGCGCCTGCTCAGCGGCTTCCGCTTGGCGTAGCCGATCTTCGCGGCCGCTGCCGGCTGGCGCCCGGGAAGGGACGACGGCCGTCTCGTCCACGGCCCTGGCAGGCTGTGGCCGGGGCCGAGACGGCCGGGTATGAAAGCGGCGGAAGAACTGTGACGTCCGTGAGGGAGACGCCACGAACTCCACACCTCCTCCCGGGTTCCCCATGCTTCGTGCGCATCCCGTGACGGGCCGGATGTTGACGGGCCGAAAACCCCTCCTATATGGCAGGTTTTCGGCCCGTCAACCTGGGGGTGCTGTGGAAGCGTGACGAGGGTGTGGAGTTCCGGGCGGAAGCGTGACGAACCCTTGGACTTCCCGGCGAAACCCTCACGTCCTGGGCGTCTCATGGAGGGTCACAGCC
>JBOGYZ010000375.1:0-6295 GCA_050697015.1 Solirubrobacterales bacterium | reverse complement strand
GTCTCGGCCACGGCCACAGCCTGCCAGGGCCGTGGACGAGACGGCCCTTCCCTTGCCGGGCGCCAGCTTGCGAGACCAGGACCCTTGCGCGAAGGCGCCAGCTGTTCTTTATGCCGACCAGTCCGGCAAAAGGAACAGCTAACGCGCCTCGAGGAGGCCGAGCAGGCGGTCCCTCCCGATGCGTTCGCACTTTGCCGCGGTATGCGCGGATAACTGCGAACTCATTCCGCCCGCGAGGGAGTCGGCGTTGGCCGGGGCCGCCGGGCTAGGCGGTCAGCGTCGACGCGGCGCGCTCTTTGGCGGCGTCGATGATCGACAGCACGTCGGCCTCGCGGCCTTCGCGCAGCAGCTCGATCGGGTCGGGATCGCCGTTGACGATGCCCTCGAAGAAGTCTTTGCGGTCGTCATAGGTCGGCAAGGTGCCCTTCGCCCAGCCGCGCACATCGTTCAGCATCACCGCGAGGCGGGCGTAGTCCTCGCCGAAGAGGTCGGAGATCTCGCGCTTCATCCGCTTCGCCAGGGCGGGGGAGGCGCCCGCGGTCGAGATCGCGATCGCCAGCGGCCCGGTGCGGACGATCGCCGGGAGGATGAAGTTGCAGAGCGGCGGGACGTCGACGACGTTGGCGAGCATCGCCCGTTTCTCGGCGTCGTAGTAGACCCCGATGTTGATCTCGGAGTCGTTCGTCGCGGCGATCACCATGAAGGAGCCCTCGAGGTCCTCGGGCCCGGCGTACTCGCGGCGGTCCCACTCGATCGAGCCCTCTTCGGCGAGCGCCTGCAGCTCCGGGTGCGCCTCGGGCGCGAGCAGCGAGACGGAGCCGCCGCAGGCGAGCAGGCCCTCGACCTTCTCCAGGCCGATGTCACCGCCGCCGACGACCAGGCACTTGCGCCCGGTCAGTTTCAGGCAGGCGATGTAGAACGGCGTCTCCAGCATGTCGCGGACGCAGGACTGGTCGCAGATCCCTTTGCGGAGCTGGCAGACGCACTCCTTACCGGCGTAGGCCTGTGCGGGCATCAATCGACAGATTAGTGATGTGACTTTGGCGGCAGCTAGACAGCGGCGAGCGTCTGGGCCAGGCCTTGCTCGAGCGTCGTCCGCGGCTTCCAGCCGAGCTCCCGGCCGGCCATCGCGGCGTCGAGGGAGATGCGCTGCACCTCGCCCGCGCGCTCCGGCGCGAACTCGGGCGTGAAGTCCTCGCGGCCCTCGATGCCGGCGAGGATGTCGACCAGGTCGAGGACGCTCGCCTCGCGTCCGGTACCGATGTTGACCGCGCCGCCGAGCCGCGTTGCGCCCGCCGCCAGAGCCGCGGAGACGACGTCCCCCACATATATGTAGTCGCGGGTCTGGGTGCCGTCACCGTAGACCGTCGGCCGGCCGCCGTTCTTCAGCAGGCCGCAGAAGATCGCCACCACGCCCGCCTCGCCGAGCGGGTCTTGGCGCGGGCCGTAGACGTTGCCGAGCCGCAGTGACATCCCGGACAGGCCGTGCAGCCGTTCGAAGAGGCCGAGGTAGCCCTCGGCCGCGTACTTCGACTGGCCGTAGCCGGAGAGCGGCGCGATCGGCGTCGACTCGGGCAGCGGCAGCTCCTTGTCGGCGCCCTCGCCGTAGAGCGCGCCGCCGGTGGAGATGAAGACGACGCGGCGGACGTCGGTCGCGCGGGCCGCCTCGAGCACGTTGGCGGTGCCGCCGACGTTGACCGCGGCGTCGAAGTAGGGGTCCTCGACCGATTTGCGCACGTCGATCTGGGCGGCGAGGTGGAAGACCAGCTCGGGACGGGCGTCGGCGAGGAGAGCGCCGACCCCGGCATCGTCGCGGACGTCGACCTCGGCCAGCCGGGCGCCGTTCGCGAGCGCGCCGTCGAGGTTCACCCGGCGCCCGGTCGACAGGTTGTCGAGCACGGTCACCTCATCGCCACGAGCGAGCAGAGCGTCGACGAGATTCGAGCCGATGAACCCGGCGCCGCCGGTTACGAGAGTCCTCATCAGGCCGCCGATCCTAAGCGGAACGGCCGGCCGCAGGCATGGAGATTTCCGGGAGGAGCCCGAGAGGGTGGCCGAGCGGCCCTGCTACCCTCGCCGCCCGATGAGGCTAATAGTCACCGAGAAGAACAGCAGCGCGAAAAAAATCGCCGAGGTCCTCGGCGCCCCTTCGGGCGGCCCGAAAGCGGACAAAACCTACAAAGTGCCCTTCTACACCTGGGTCGATGCCCAAGGTAACGAGGAAATGGCGATCGGCCTGAAGGGCCACGTGCTCGGCCCCGCCTTCCCCGAGGGTTACTCGAACTGGCAGAAGACGGACCTCCACGACCTGATCGACGCGGACCTGATCAAGGAGCCGACCGACAAAAACGTCGTCAAAGCGATCCGGAAAATGGCCAAAGGGGCCGACGAGCTGGTGATCGCGACCGACTTCGACCGCGAGGGCGAGCTGATCGGGCTCGAGGCGCTCGAGGAGATGCTCGACGCCAACCCGGCGCTCGGTACCCGCGAGGATACCGCCAAAGGCACGCTGAAAATCCTCCGGGCGCGCTACTCGGCGACGACCAAAGAGGAACTCCTGCGGGCCTTCGACAACCTCGACTACCTGAGCTACCCGCTGGCCAACGCCGGCGCCGCGCGCCAGGACATCGACCTGCTGTGGGGGGCGACGCTGACCCGCGCGGTCTCGCTCTCGACCCGCCGCTTCGGCTCCAACTTCCTCTCCGTCGGCCGCGTGCAGAGCCCGACCCTGGGCCTGATCGTCGAGCGCGAGATGGAGCGCCGCGCCCACGTCGCAAAACCGTTCTGGGAACTGTTCGCCAAATTCGAGCACCCCGACGGGACGTTCCAGACCCACCACACCGTCGACAAATTCTGGGAGAAAGCCGAAGCCGACAAGGCGCTCGCCGGCACCACGGGCCCAGGCGTCGTCAAAGCGGTCACGGCGCGGAAAAACACTCGCCGCCCGCCGACTCCCCTCAACACCACCGCCTTCACCACGGACGCCTCCTCGCGGCTCGGGATCACCCCGGCGAGCGCGATGCGGATCGCCGAGGACCTCTACATGGACGGGTTCATCTCCTATCCGCGTACCGACAACACGGTCTACCCGGGCTCCCTGCCGGTGCGCGAGCTGATCGGATCGCTGACGAAAATCAAGGAGTTCTCCGCCGCGTCCGGCCTGGTCGGCCAGTCGACGCTGACCCCGACCCGCGGCAAAAAAGAGACGACCGACCACCCGCCGATCTACCCGACCCAGGCGATCCAGCCGGGCGCCCTCGAGGGGCCGAAGAAACGGGTCTACGAACTGGTCGTGCGGCGCTTCCTCGCCACCTTCAGCCCGCCGATGATCACCGAGTCGACCCGCGCCGACATCGAGGCCGGATCGGAGACCTACTTCGTCCGCGGCTCGGTCGTCGTCGACCCCGGCTTCGCCGGCATCTACACCTACGCCCGCTCCGCCGACGAGGAGATCCCGGCCCTGCAGGAGGGCCAGTCGCTGGAGCTCGCCGCGGTGCCGGAGTTCCGTCCCGAAGAGGATCCCGACGCGAACCCGTGGATCGTCGGCAAAGAGACCCAGCCGCCGTCGCGGATCTCGCAGGGCAAACTGATCGAGCTGATGGAGGAGCGCGGCCTCGGCACCAAAGCCACCCGCGCCGACATCATCCAGAAGCTCTTCGACCGCGGCTACGTCTACGGCAACCCGCCGATCCCGACCGAGACCGGGATCGCCCTCTTCGAGGCATTCAAGAAATACGTGCCGCGGATGGCCTCGCCGGAGATGACCGCCGACATCGAGGCCGAGATGGACCAGATTGCGCAGGGCGAGATGACGAAGGGCAAAGTCGTCAGCGATTCGCGCGAACTGCTGCACAAAACGTGGACCGAGATCGACGGCAAGAAAGAAGACCTCGCCAAAGTCGTCTGGAAAGGCATGGACGAGGACCGCATCCTCGGTCCCTGCAAAGTCTGCGAGGAAGCGGGGCGGACCAAGGAGGACGGCTCGCCGAACATGCTGCGGATCATCCGGGCGAAAAAATCCGGCAAACGGTTCGTCGGCTGCTCGGGTTGGAAAGCCGACTCAGAGCCCGACGATCCGAAATCGTGCGACCAGACCTTCCCGCTGCCGCAGCGCGGCGACGTCTTCCGCCTGGAGGAGCGCTGCTCGATCTGCGACAAGACGCCGCGGCTGAAAGTCCAACCGTTCCGCGGGCGCCCCTGGAACCTCTGCCTGAATGACGACTGCGAGTCGATGCAGGAGATGAAGAAACGGCGGGCCGAGCGCGAAGCGGCGAAAAAAGCCAAAGAAGAGATGGACGGCAAGCCGCAGCCGAAAGGCGACGAGGACGCCCCCGCGCCTAAACGCAAAAAAGCGAAAGCCAAAGTCTCGAAAGCCGACACCGCCACCCGCGGCGTCAAACGCGCCAAAGCCGGCAGCAAAGGCTGAGGACCGCGTTGTTCATCTCCCTGGAGGGAGTGGACGGCTCCGGCAAGAGCACCCAGGCGCGCCTTCTGGTCGAGGCGCTGGGTGAGGGGACCGTCGCGATCCGCGAGCCGGGCGGCACCGACGCCGCCGAGCGGATCCGCGCGCTGCTCGCCGACCCGGCGACCGAGCTCGAGCCGCTGGCCGAGCTGCTGCTCTTCCTGGCGGCGCGCGCCGACCTCACCGAGCGGGTGATCCGCCCGGCGCTGGAGGCGGGCCAGGACGTCGTCTCCGACCGCTTCTCCGATTCCAGCGTCGCCTACCAGGGGGCCGCCCGCGGGCTCGGCGTGGGGGAGGTCATCGGCCTCTGCGACACCTCCACCGACGGCCTCTGGCCCGATCTGACGCTGCTGCTGCGGGTCGACCCGGAGGTTGGTCTGGGACGGGCGGAGAGCGAAGACCGCTTCGAGGCCGAGGGGCTGGAGCTGCAGCAGGCGGTCGCGCAGGCCTACGAGGAGATCGCGATGATCGCCTCGGATCGCGTCGTCGTCATCGACGCGACGGGCAGCGTCGAGGAGGTCCACGCCCGCATCCTCGCCGCCGTCGAGGCCCGCCGATGACGAGTTCGCACTTCTCCGCGGTATGCGCGGATAACTGCGAACGCAAGGAGGTGCGACGTGGCTAGCGCGGTGCTCGAGAAGGCGACGGAGCACCAGGGAAGGGCTCGGATCGCACTCACCGCCGCGCTCGAGTCCGGGCCGTCCCACGCCTACCTCTTCCGCGGCCCGCGCGGGGCCGGGAAGCGGACCGCGGCGCGCGCCTTCGCCGCGGAAATCGTCGCCGACGGGGCGCCCGATCCCGACGATGCCCGCCGCCGTGCCCTGCTCGACCCCTCGCCGCATCCTGACCTCGTCTGGCTCGCCCCGCGCGGCGCCCAGCACATGGTCGACGAGGTGCGCGAGCGGGTGATCCGCGCCTCCGTCTACCGGCCCTTCGAAGGCGAGCACCGGGTCTTCGTCATCGACGCCGCCGAGGCGATGCGCGACGAGAGCCAGAACGCGCTGCTGAAGACCCTGGAGGAGCCGCCGCACTTCGTCCACCTGATCCTGCTCAGCTCTGAGCCCGAGGGCCTGCTGGAGACGATCGCCTCGCGCTGCCAGCCGGTCGACTTCGCGCCGCTCCCGGCCGAGGTTCTGGAAGGGCAGCTTGCCGCGACCACCGAGGCCGCGGGAGCCGCGTCGGAGGAGATCGCCGCCGCCGCACGCCTCGCTTCCGGCGACCTCGAGCGCGCCCGCCTGCTGCTCTCTCCGGTCGGCCGGGAGCTGCGGGCCGAGGTCGAGGCCTGCCTCGCCGCGACGCTCGCCGACGAGCTCTCGGGCGCTCCCTGGCGGAGCCTCCTGGCCCGCGCCACGGTAGCTGGCGAGGACGCCGAAGGGGCGGCGCGGGAGGCGCTCGAGGAAGAGTCCCAGGCAGGGATGAAACGCACCGCCAAAGACATCGCCGATGGCGCCAAACGGGCGGGGCGGCGGCGTCGCACCGAGATCCTCGACCTCGGCCTCGAGCTCACCGCGCTCTGGCTGCGCGACCTGGCGGCGTTCGCCGCGGGCGCCGAGGAGGTCGTCTTCGGCCGCGATCGCCTCGACCTGCTGCGCGCGCAGGCGGCGAAGGTCGACCCGGCCTGGGCCCGCGCCGCCGCCGCCGCCGTGCAGGACACGCGCCGCGGCCTCGACCTGAACGTCTCCGAGGAGCTAGCCCTCGAAGCGCTCTTCTACCGCCTCGCCCGTACCGCCTGAGGAGGGGCGGGGGACGGGCGTTGTCCCGGCCGTCCCGCCCGTCCGAGGTCGGTCCTGGGCGTCTCATGGAGGTCCTGGCAGGCTGTGACCGCCATGAGAC
>JBOGYZ010000374.1:0-6733 GCA_050697015.1 Solirubrobacterales bacterium | reverse complement strand
GAGGAGGGGTGGGTTCGACCGGTTCCGCAGGGGGAGAGGAGTGTTTGTGGGGGCGGTGATGCCGAGTTCGGGTGGCGATCTTGGCGGTCGCGGCGGGGGCGTCGGGAACCGATCGTCGCGGAGGCTTCGGCGGCTTCGGGTGGACCGTCGGCTTCGCCTTTGGTTTCGGCACTCGGGGCGCCGGCTCCGCCTTCGGCAGGCCGACGTCCCTGCCCAGCGGTGGCGGTTCGGGGGCGTGCAGCAGGGTCGGCACGAGCCTCAGGGCGACCAGTCCCACGACGACGACCGCCGCCACCCGCGCGACCCCGCGCCATCTGATCCGCACGCCCGCCACCGCCCGCCAAGGGCCCGGCGGACGGAATCTCTCCCCCCGGGACTAGGAGGAAGTCCGCGCGGCGCGGGCTTTTTCGATGTCGGCGAGCTGGTCGTCGACCCAGTCGCCGGGGCTGCGGCTGAAGATGATCTCGCGCAGGCCCTGGGCCAGCTCGGCCTTCTTCTCCGGCTCCATCGTGAGGGCGCGGTAGATCGCGTCGGACTGCTCCTGGATATCGAAGGGGTTGACCGTGATCACCCAGTCCTCGAGCTCCTGGTGGGAGCCGGTGTTCTCGGAGAGCATCAGCACGCCGTCGCGGGTGTTGACCGCGGGCGCCTCCTTGGCGACCAGGTTCATGCCGTCGAAGATCGCGTTGACCATCAGCAGGTCGTAGTGCTTGTAGCGGGCGACGGCGTCGGCGAAGTTCTCGTAGATGCGGAGGTCGATCGGCATCCAGTCGGTGGTGCCGTGGCGGTGGTTGACGACGGCGACCAGGGCTTCGATCCGCTCGCGGTACTCGGCGTACTCCGGCACGTCCTGCCGGGAGGGCTGGAGGTGGGCGATGAAGGTGACCTGTTCGCGGAACTCCGGGTGCTGGGTGAGGAAGGTGTCGAAGGCGGTGAAGCCGCGGAGGACGTTCTTCGAGAGGTCCGCCCGGTCGACGCGGATGATCAGGTAGCGGCGCCGGCGCTCCAGCACCTCGCGCTCCGCCTCGGCCACCTCCTTGGAGGCCGCCGCCCGCCGCAGGCGCTCGGCGTCGATCCCCAGCGGATAGGCGCGGGCGAGCGTCGTATGGCCTTTGTAGACGACCCGGGCGGCGACGTAGTCGACGTCCGTGCCCTCCAGCAGTTCGTCGCAGCAGCGCAGGAAGTTCATGCAGTACTGGTGGGTGTGGAAGCCGATGATGTCGTTGGCCAGCATCCCCTCGTAGATCGCTTCGCGGATCCGTTTCGGCAGCACCCGCCAGCTGTCAGGTTGGGACCAGGGGATATGGACGAAGAAGTGCAGGAAGGCGTCGGGACGCTTCTCGCGGATGAATCCCGGGGCGGTGTAGAGGTGGTAGTCGTGGAGCATCACCAGCGGCTCCTCCTGCCCCTCGATCTGCTTCACCACCGCCGCGGCGATGTCGGAGTTGACCTGCTGGTAGCCCTCGTCCCAGGCGTCGAGCTCCTCCTGGCGGATGTCAGGCGCGTTGGAGAGGTCCCAGAGGTAGTGCTGGATGAACCAGAGGATCGGGTTCGCGATGACGTTGTAAAAGCGGTCGTAGGCGCGCGCGTCGGACTCGACCATCGCCACCCGGTAGTCGATCCCGTCGATGTCGAGGGAGACCGGGCCGCCTTCCTCTTCGGAGACGATGATGTCCTCTTCGGTCATCGCCGAGGCGATCCAGAGGGCGTCGCGGTGGGTGACCAGGCCGGAGAGCGCCGTGACCAGGCCACCGCCCCCGCGCCGCACGGTGCGGTTGCCGTTCTCGTCACGCTCGAACTGGGCAGGCCCCCGGTTCGAGACGATGATCAGCGGCGCGTCGCTCATTCGACGCCTAGCCTAAGGGAGGAGGGAAGGGTGGACGCTTCGAAAACGTGAAGCTCAGGTACCCAGGCGGTTCAGCAGGTCGAGCCAGTCGCGCAGCAGGCGCGGCGAGAGGAACTCGCGGCGGGCGTGCTCCTTGCCTTCGCGGCCGAGGGTCTTGCCGAGGCCCGGGTCCTTGAGGATCTCGAGGCTGCGCACGGCGCACTCCTCGGCGGAGTTGACGAGGAAGCCGGAGACGCCGTCCTCGATCTGCAGCGGGATCCCGCCGACGTTGCCGGCGATCGTCGGCCGCCCCTTCCAGAGCGCCTCGGTGACGGTCAGCCCGAACCCCTCGCGGATCGACTTCTGCAGGCAGATGTCGGACTGGGACTGGAAGGCGTTGACCTCGATCGCGCCGACGTTGTTCAGGTTCGACAGGATCTTGATGTCCGGGTCGTTGTCGGCGTATTCGTAGGTTTTCTGGAAGTACTCGCGGCCCTCCGGGTCGTCGGAGGCCATCGAGCCGACCATCGCCAGCTGCACGTCCGGCACCTGCTCGGTGACCTGACGGTAGGCGTCGATGACGCCGATCGGGTCCTTCCACGGGTCGAAGCGGCTGACCTGGGTGATCAGCGGACGCGCCGGGTCGATCCCGAACTGCTGGCAGATGAAGGCGGCGTCCTCGCGGCTGAAGGCCATGTTCTTCGGCGAGAGCGGGTCGATCGCCGGCGGGATGATGTTGACCGCGTCGCGGTGGGCGCCCATCTCCTTGGGCACGTACTGCTCCATGTGCCAGACCGACGCGTCGTACTCTTCGATCAGCGGCAGCAGGCGCTCGATCGGCGCCGGGTTCGGCGTCGAGAGGTCGATGTGGCAGCGCCAGATCCACTTGCCGCCCTTGTGCTCGGCACCGCGGCGCAGGCCGATCGGCTGCGGGTCGTGGACGATCACCGCGTCCCACTCGCCTTCGAGCCCCTCGGCGTTGATCTGGTTGATCTCGTCGAAGACCGCCCACTGCTCGTCGGAGAGCGACTCGGGCGCGCCCTGCAGCGAGTTGTGGAGGAGCTTGGTCGCTTCGAAGAACTCCTCTTTACCGAAGATCACGTGCCAGTGCGCGTCGACGCCGACATCGCGCATCAGCGGCACGATCGTGTAGAGGATCTCTGACACGCCGCCGCCGAACGCGGTCGCCGAGACGTGGAGCACGCGTTTGCCCTTCAGCGGCTCGGCGAGCTCGAGGATCCGCTCGGTCGTCTCGCGGCCGACGATGCTCGCGTAGTCGGCGAGCGACTTCTGTCCTATGGCGACTTCCTGAAGCAAGGCCGGGAGTTCTACTAACCGGAGCGGCCGAGATGTATGCCTGGGGCCGCTATGTGACGAATCGACGCAAAAAGCGTCGAGCGGTGGACGGACCGCCGATGACTATTCGACCTGGTCGGGCCGCTTGCCCAGCGTCACGTCGACGGTCTCGCGCTTGTTGTCGCGCAGGATCGTCAGCTCGAGCTTTTCGCCCGGCTCCTTTTCGCCCACCGCCCGGATCAGCGCGTCGGGCTGGACGACCTTGTGGCCTTCGACTTCGACGATCACGTCGCCGCCGGTTTCGTATTCGGCCGCCTGGAACTGGATCGTGCCGTCGGCGCCCTTCAGGCCCGCTTTGTCGGCCGGGCCGCCGGGGACGACGCGGGCGACCATCGCGCCGAAGTCCGAGTCGATGCCGAGCTCGTGCGCCAGTTGCGGGTAGAGCGGCTGGCTGGAGACGCCGATGTAGGCGTATTCGGCGACGCCGTTTTCGCGCAGCTGTTCCACCGAGTGTTCGATCGCCGTGGTCGGCACGGCGAAGCCGACGCCGTCGTTGGCGCCCGAGTTGGTCTCGATCTGCTGGTTGATCCCGACCACCTTGCCCTCGCTTTCGAGCAACGGGCCTCCCGAGTTGCCGGGATTGATCGAGGCGTCGGTCTGGATCGCGCCCTCGATCTGGAACTGGGTCAGCGATTTCACCGAGCGGTCGGTCGCCGAGACGACGCCGACCGAGAGCGAGCGCTGCTCGCCGAAAGGGCTGCCGATCGCCGCGACGGGCTCGCCGACTTCGAGTTCGGCGTCGTCGCCGAGTTCGAGCGCGTGCAGGGGGAAGCCTTCCGGTTCGACCTTTAACAGGGCGACGTCGGCGAACGGGTCGAAGCCGACGATCTGCGCTTCCAGCACGTTGCGGTTGGAGAATTCGATGAAGACTTCCTTCGCCGGCTTGCGGCCGCCGCTCGATTCTTCTTCGGTGACCACGTGCGCGTTGGTGACGATTTCGCCGTTCGGGTCGAGGACGAAGCCGGAGCCCTCGGCGCCCCCGGCCGCGCCGCCGAAGACGGAGCGGATCGTGACCACGCCGGGGGAGACGTCGCGGTAGATCTCGGCCGCGTTGAAGCCGGGCGAGCCGGTCTCGATCGCCAGTTCGGAGGGGACCTGGGGCGGTTCGGTTTCGGCGGCTTCGACTTCGGCAGTGCTCGCGCCTTCCGGTTCCGCCGCGGTCGTCGCCGAGTCCTCGGCCTTGTCCTTGAAGATCACGGTCGAGGTGCCGCTGCCGCAACCGGCGAGCAGGGCGAGGGCGAGCGCCGCCGCCAGGGTGAGGAGAGCCGCGGTCGCGACCTGGCGGGTCCTCACGTGCCGGCCTTGACCAACGGGCGCCCGGGGGCCGGCGCGTCGCCGACGCGGGTCTGCGGCAGCTCCAGGGTGAAGGCGGTGAAGCGGCGGCTCGAGCTGATCGTGATCCGCCCGTCCATCCGCTGCGCCAGCTCGGAGGCGATCGCCAGGCCGAGCCCGGAGCCGCCGGAGGAATCGCCGGTGTAGAAGCGCTCGAAGATCCGTCCCTGTACCCGCTGGGGGATGCCGGGACCCTGATCGGAGACGATCAGCTCGGCGCGGCGGCGGCTGGATGAGTTGGCGGTCACGGATACCTCGGTGCCCTCGGGGGTGTGGATGAGGGCGTTGTCAAGCAGGATACGAATGATCTGCCTCACCCGATCGCGGTCGGCCAAGGCGATCACCGGGCGTTCGGCCGTGCGTAGCTGCAGGCGCGAGCCGTGGGCCTCGGCGCGGGGGCCGAACTCGCGGGCCGCCTCGCGCGCCAGCTCGCCGAGGTCGACGCTCCCCGCCGCCATCACCATCGCCCCGGCGTCGAGCTGGGAGAGGTCGAGCAGGTCGGTCGTCAGCTTGGTCAGGCGCTCGATCTGCTGGCGCATCGTGCGCACGAACTCTTCGCGCTCGGCCGGGCTCGGGTCCTCCTCTTCGAGCAGCTCGACGAAGCCGCCGAGGCTGAAGATCGGCGTGCGCAGCTCGTGGCTGGCGTTGGCGATGAAGACTTTGCGGGCGATGTCGAGCTCGGCCAGGCGCCGCTGCATCTCGTTGAAGGTGCGGGCGAGCGGGGCGAGCTGGCCGACCGAGGCGACCGGGATCGTCGTCTCGAAGTTCCCGTCGGCGACCTTGCGGGCGGCGTCCTGGAGGCGGCGGACGTTGGTCGCGGCGACGTTCGCGTAGTAGATGCCCGCGGCGAGGGCGACCGCCGCGGCGATCAGGCCGCCGGCGACGATCTCCTCTTTGACGCCGCTGTTGCCGGAGCCCGCGCCGCCGATCGCGATCACGTAGACGTAGATGACGACGGCGGTGGCGAGCGCGATGCCGACCGTGATCAGGGCGATGCGCCCGCCGAAGCGCGTCGGTCGCAGGCGCCGTCGCATCTACTCGACGAAGCGGTAGCCGACGCCGCGCACCGTGAAGAGGAACTCCGGCTCCTTCGGGTCGCGCTCGATCTTCTCGCGCAGGTGCCGGATGTGGACGTCGACGGTGCGGGGGTCGCGGTACTCGGAGTCGCCCCAGACGTGCTCGAGCAGCGTCTCGCGGGTGAGCACGCGGCCGGGTGAGCGGGCGAGCGCGCCGAGGATCTCGAACTCGACGTAGGTGACCTTGATCTCCTCGTCGGCGAGGGTGACGAGGCGGCGATCGAAGTCGATCGTCAGGTCGGCGTGGACGATCGGGCCGTCGGCGCCGCGCTCGGTGGTGGCGCCGGCCATGCGCGAGCGGCGCAGCGCCGCTTTGACCCGGCTGCGGAACTCGCGCATCGAGAAGGGCTTGGTGATGTAGTCGTCGGCGCCGACCTCGAGCCCGGCGACCTTGTCGGACTCCGAGCCTTTCGCGGTCAGCATGATGATCGGGACCTGGCTGCGGGCGCGCAGCTCGCGGCACACTTCGACGCCGTCGCGGCGCGGCAGCATCAGATCCAGGACGACCAGGTCGAAGCGCCCTTCGTCGAAGCGCTGGAGCGCTTCGGAGCCGTCCAGCGCGGACGTGACGTGGTAGCCCTCCTTGCGCAGGGGGTAGCTGAGCAGAGTCTGTATCGACTGCTCGTCGTCGACGAGAAGAATGCGGGCTGACCCATTTGCCACGCTTAGAAGGGTAATGAAGGCACTACCGCGAACGTACCGGGAGGACTTGAACGGACCGGACGAGTGTCCGGACTACCTAATGGACGCATGTAGGACTACCCGAAACTAAGGATCTCGATGGACGAGCCGATAACAAACTCGATGAAGGCAACGGAACTGAAGAACCTCGTCGAAGCAGGCAGCTACAAGCCGGATCCGTCCCGCGTCGCGAACGCGATGCTGCGGCGCCGGGGCGTGCGCGAGCTCCTTACCGGGGCCTACGCGGGCGCAGCTGATCGAACCCGCGGTTCGGCACAGCTTCACCACCGCGCCGCTTAAGTTCGGCGCGCGGACGGCCGTCGGCAGCGGCTTCGACACTCCCGACCGCCGTGAGCGGCACGCCCAGGGTGGCGAGCGCCTCCCGCGCGGGGGCGACGGCCTCGGGCGGGAGCGCCGCGAGCAGCTCGTAGTCCTCGCCGCCTGACGCGGCGAGCTCCAGCGG
>JBOGYZ010000373.1:0-13501 GCA_050697015.1 Solirubrobacterales bacterium | reverse complement strand
GCGGCACACCGTGGAGTCATGCGGGCGGTGCTCGCCGGCCTCCTCTTCGCGCTCGCCGGGATCGCGATCAAGGCGCTCCTCGGCGGCAGCGGCGGCCTCGTCATGGCCGTCCCGCTGATCCTGGTCGTGCTGGCGTGCGGCGCCTGCGCCCAGTACTCGGCGGTCGGCGCCCTGCAGGCAGGCGGCGCCGTCGAGACGATCGGCCTGATGGGCCTGGTCGCGAACGCCGTTCAGATCATCGGCGGCATCCTCGTCTTCGGCGATCCGCTCTCTCCGAGCCCGCTCGGAATCGCCGTGCAGGCGACGGCCTTCGCGATGGTCTGCCTCTCGGCGCTGCTGCTGCCATCGGGGACCGCGGTCCCCGCCCGGGCACAGTCCTAGCTCAGGTCTGGCGCAGCAGCCCGATCAGCTCTTCGGCGCTCGCGAGGAGCTCGGCGGCGGAGCCGGCGGTGTAGGTGAAGTCGACGTGGACCCCGTCCGCGCCGCGGCGCTCCGCCTCGCGGATCTGCTCCACGGTCTCGGCGATGGATTCGCCGGCGTGGGTGTTGACCCGCGTCTCGCGCCGCAGCATCCCCGGGTCGCGACCGGCCGCCTCGGCGGCGTCGAGTGCCATCTCCCAGAGCTGCTCCTCGAACTCGGCCGGGGCGCCGGCGATCGCGACCCAGCCCGCGCCGCGGCTGCCCACCCTCGCCAGCGCGGCCTAGGTGAAGCCGCCGAGCAGGACCGGAGGCCCGCCGGCCTGCACGGGTCGCAGGTCGACCCGCGAGGGCGGGATCTCGAAGAAGCGGCCGCGGTGCTCGACCGGGTTCTCGTTCCAGAGCTTCTCGAAGACGTCGAGCATCTCGTCGAGCCGCGCGCCGCGCTCACCCCACGGGACGCCGGCGGCCTCGTACTCGTCGCGCATCCAGCTGGTGCCGAGGCCGAGCTCGAGCCGTCCGCCGCTGACCGCGTCGAGGCTGGTCAGCGAGCGCGCGAGGAGCAGCGCATTGTGCCAGGTCGGGATCAGGGTGCTGAACGACAGGCGCACCCGCTCCGTCGCCACCGCCGCCGCAGTCAGGGTGACGATCGGGTCGAGGGCGGCGGTGAACTCGGGCGGGTAGGGCTCCTCCGGCGTGCCCCGACCGGATAGAGGTCTTGCGGCGACTCCGGCGTCAGCAGGCGGTCGCCGACCCAGAGCGAGTCGTAACCGACCTCCTCCGCCCGCCGCGCGACCTCGGCGACCTTCGCCCTCTCGGCGGTCGGGCCCAGTTGCGGAAGACAGAGGCCGAGGTTCATCGCCGCAGTCTTTCGCACCCTGGTTCGGGCGTCTAGGCTGGTCGGGTGGCGCATCCGTCCGCGAACGAAGCGGCTCAGCTGGGTCGGGACGACTCGAAGGAGGCGATCGACCTCGCCCGCTCCGGCGGGCAGATGTATCCGGTGGTGACGATCGCCGACGGAGCCGACCACCACGCGCAGACGACCGCCTTCCATAAGCGCTGGTGGCGCTCGCAGGACGAAAAGTGGCCGGTCGCCGTGCGGGAGGCCTACGACGGGGCGTTCACGCGGGAGCTGCTGGGCGCCAAAGTCGCAGTCGTCGAGCTCGCCTTCGACGCCGCGGGCGGCAGGAAGTGGAGCAACGTCGGCGTCGTCGACCTGGAGCAGTGGGAGCCCACCTTCCCCTTCGACCCGGAGAGCACCGGCTGGATCCAGCAGGACCCCCGCTCGCGGGTCGGCTGGCGGCGGCGGTCGGTGCTGCGGAAGATGTTCTCGCGGAAGAAGAAGAGCTCGACCGAGGAGAAGTCACTCTCCGCCTGAGCGCAGGCCGGCGAGGACCAGCTTCAGGGTGCGATCCGCCTGGGCGCGGCCGGCGTCGTCGTCGTACGTGCGCCAGAGGAAGCTCATCAGCAGCAAGACGTCGCCGGGGTCGAGGCCGGGCTTCAGGTCCCCCGCCGCCTCCCCCGCCGCGAGGAGTTCGCTGATCGCACGGAGAAAGAGGCCGACCGCCAGATCCTCGAGGCGGTCGCCAAGATCGCCGAGGACCGCGGGGTCAGCCGCGCGCAGATCGCCCTCGCCTGGCTGCGGCGCAACCCCGTCGTCGTCGCCCCGCTGGTCGGCGCCGGCAAGCGGTCCCACATCGAGGATGCCGTCGCCTCGCTGAAGATCGAGCTGACCGACGACGAGGTCGCTGCCCTCGAGCGTCCCTACACCCCGCGCCACGACTGGCAGGGCATCTCCGACCCGGCAGAGCTCGCCCGCATCTCGGCCAAGTTCGGCCTCAAACCCGCCTGATCTCCGTTACTGGACGCTTTTGGTCCCCAGGGGGCCAAAAGCGTCCACTCACCCCTCGGGTAGGGACGGCGGGGCGGTGCGGTAGGTGGCGGGGGTGGCGCTGAGGCGGATCGGGTTGCGGGTGAGGTTGACGGTCGAGCCGTCCTCACGGGGGATGGCGACAGTGGGGTCGAGGCCGATCCGCTCGGCGAACTCGAAGGCGGCGCCGAGGTCGTTGACCTGGCCGGCCGGGACGCGGCGGGCGAGCAGGGCGCTCGCCCACTCGGCGGCGGGACGGGCGGCGAGCAAGCTCTCCAGCTCGGCGCCGAGAGCATCGCGGTTCGCGACCCGGTCGGGGTTGGTGGCGAAGCGCGGGTCGCTCGCGAGCTCCGGCGCGCCGAGCTCATCGCAGAGCCCCGCGAACTGGCGGTCGTTGCCGACCGCGAGGACAAGGTCGCCGTTGGCCGTGGCGTAGACCTCATAAGGCGAGATGCTCGGGTGGCGGTTGCCGAGACGCTCGGGGACCACGCCGGCGATCGTGTAGGCGGAGCCCTGGTTCACCATTGCCGCGAGCAGCGCCGAGTAGAGGTCGACCTCGACCAGCTGGCCCTCGCCGCTCTCCTCGCGGGCGCGCAGCGCGACCAGGATCCCGACCGTGGCGAAGAGGCCCGCCAGCACGTCGACCAGGGCGACGCCGACCTTCATCGGTTCGCCGTCGGAGGCGCCGGTGATGCCCATCAGGCCGCCGAGCGCCTGGATCAGCAGGTCGTAGCCGGGCAGGGCCGCGCCGCCCTCGCCGCTGCCGAAGCCGGTGATCGAGCAGTAGACGAGCCGTGGGTTCTCGGCCCGCAGCGTCTCGAAGTCGAGGCCCTTGTCGGCCAGCAGGCCGGGGCGGAAGTTCTCGACCAGGACATCTGCGTCGAGGGCGCGGCGACGCAGCTCCGCGACCCCCTCGTCGCTCGAGAGGTCGAGGACGACGCTCACCTTGTTCCGGTTCACCGACTGGAAGTAGGTTGCCTCGCCGCGCTCGTCATAAGGCGGGCCCCAAGCGCGGGTCTCGTCCCCGCCGCCGGGTCGCTCCACCTTGGTCACCTCGGCGCCGAAGTCGGCAAGCATCATCGTCGCGAAAGGCCCGGCGAGGACGCGCGAGAGATCAAGAATTTTCAAAGTTCCCAGACTCGATTCCGTGTAAAGTGGCGAAATTGCGATTTTCGAAAATCTATAATAGAGGCTGATTAGATGACTTCTGGCACTGCCGCCGCTCCCCCCGCTCTCCGGCCCGAGGACTTCCTCAACATCGACCGGATGCTCTCCGACGAAGAGCGCGACATCCGCGACACCGTCCGCTCCTTCGTCCGCGACAAGGTCACCCCCTTCGTCGGCGACTGGTTCGAGGAAGGCACGATCCCGCTGGAGCTGGCGAAGGAACTCGGCTCGCTGAACGTGCTCGGCATGCACCTCGAGGGCTATGGCTGCGCCGGCGCGTCGGCCACCGCCTACGGCCTCGCGTGCATGGAGCTCGAGGCGGGCGACTCCGGGATCCGCTCGCTCGTCTCCGTCCAAGGCTCGCTGGCGATGTTCGCGATCTGGAAATGGGGCTCGGAGGAGCAGAAGCAGGAGTGGCTCCCCCGCATGGCCGCCGGCGAGGCGCTCGGTTGCTTCGGCCTCACCGAGCCCGACGCCGGCTCCGACCCCGGCTCGATGCGCACCCGCGCCCGCCGCGACGGCTCCGACTGGATCATCTCCGGCCAGAAGATGTGGATCACGAACGGCTCCGCCTCCGAGGTCGCCGTCGTCTGGGCCCAGACCGACGAGGGCGTGATGGGCTTCGTCGTTCCCAAAGGCACCAAGGGCTTCACCACCCAGGACATCCACAAGAAGATGAGCCTGCGCGCCTCGATCACCTCCGAGCTCCTGCTCGACGAAGTGCGCCTGCCCGACTCGGCCCGCCTCCCCGAGGTCGCCTCGCTGAAAGGTCCGCTCTCCTGCCTGAACGAGGCCCGCTACGGGATCGTCTGGGGTGCCGTCGGCGCCGCCCGGGCCAGCTTCGAAGCGGCGCTCTCCTACTCCAAGGAGCGCATCCAGTTCGACAAACCGATCGCCGGCTTCCAGATCCAGCAGCAGAAGCTCGCGCTGATGGCGACCGAGGTCAATCGCGGCACCCTCCTGGCCCTTCACCTCGGCCGGCTGAAGGACGAAGGCGCGCTGCGCCCCGAGCACGTCTCGATGGGCAAGCTCGCCAACGTCAACGGCGCGCTCGAAGTCTGCCGCAACGCCCGCCAGGTGCTCGGCGCCAACGGCATCACGCTCGAGTATCCGGTGATCCGGCATATGAACAACCTCGAGTCGGTCGTGACCTACGAGGGGACCGCGGACGTGCACGCGCTGTCGATCGGCCAGGCCCTCACCGGGATCTCGGCGTTCCGATGAACCCCACGGTCAGCGCCGGGCGGCCCGGCACGATCGCCCAGCACGCGGTCGAAGGGCTGCGCCGTGCGCTGACCTCCGGCGAACTCACTCCTGGCGACAAGATCCGCCAGGAGGAGATCGCCGACGCTCTCGGCATCAGCCTCTCCCCGGTGCGCGAGGCGCTGGCCGTGCTCGAGCAGGAGGGCCAGGTCACCTACCTGCCGCGGCGCGGCTACTTCGTCACCGAGCTGGACATGGACGACCTGCGCGAGATCTACGAGCTGCGCGCGCTGCTCGAGGAGCGTGCCGCCCGCCGGGCCCTGCCGCTGCTCGACGAGGGCGCGCTGGAGCGGGTCGCGATCGCCGCCCGCGACTGCGTGGAGGCGGTCGACGGCGGCGACGTCGCGGCCGAGCTCGAGGCCAACCGCCGCTTCCATTTCGGCCTGCTCGAGTCGCCGGGACAGAACCACACCCTGCGCGTGATCCGCCTGCTCTGGGACTCGACCGAAACGTACCGGGCGATGTATTACAACGCGCCCGAGGCGCGCCGCGAGGCGATCGAGGCCCACGACCGGATCATGGACGCCGCTCGCGACCACGACGCCGACCGCCTCACGGCCGAGCTCGAGGCCCATCGCGCCGAGGCCCTCACCCGCCTCGAGCGAGTCCTCTCCGAGGACCGACCGCTAGGGCCGCCGGCGTGAGTTCGCCGAAAGGTCCGCATAGCGCCAAGAAGTGCGAACTCATCAGCAGGTACTACCAGTGGTTCCAGTGGGTGATCTCCTCGACCGGCGGGCGCTTGGCGGGCTTGAAGTCGAGGCCCTTGGTGTAGGCGACGGGGATCAGGCTCACCTGGGTGACGCCGGCCGGGATACCGAGGAGCCCGGCGGTCTCCTTGGCGCGGCGCAGGTGGAGCGTGGTCCAGGTGGAGCCGAGGCCGCGGGCGCGGAGGGCGAGCTGGAAGCTCCAGCCGGCCTGGACGATCGAGCCGAGCGGCGCGATCGCGGCCCGGCCGTCCATCCCACCGAGGTCTTCTTCGATGCAGGGGATGACGAAGACGGGCGCCTTCTCGAGGTTCTCGGCGAGGTACAACGCGCTCTCGAACACGCGCTTGTCCTGGCCCTCTCCCCCATCCGCGGCGCCGGCCTGCGACTCGCGCAGGTAGGGAAGCGCGGCCTCGCGGTAGTAATCGGCGATCTTCAGCTTCAGGTCCGGCTCGGTGACGAGCACCCAACGCCAGACCTGGCGGTTGGAGGCGGTCGGTGCCTGGACGGCGAGCCGCAGGCATTCGAGCAGCACCTCGCGCTCGACCGGCCGGTCGAAGTCGAGGCGCTTGCGCACCGAGCGGGTGGTCGAGAGCAGGAGGTCGGCGTTGTCGCGATCGATCATCCGCGGATCGTATGCGTCAGCCGCCGGGGCGCTTCGCCCCGAGCCCGATGAGCCGCGCGCCGCGGCCCCTGGTGAGGAAGCTGAAGGTCCAACGCAACAACACCAGGAGCCGGTTCTGGAAGCCGATCAGGTAGTAGATGTGGACGCTCAGCCAGGCGAGCCAGGCGGGCAGTCCCCAGAGGTTGACCGGGCCGCGCAGCTCGGCGACCGCCTTGGAGCGGCCGATCGTCGCCAGGTTGCCCTTATCGAGGTAGTGGAAGGGACGGAGATGATCGCCGCGCAGGCGGGCGGCGATCGCCTTCGCCGCGTAGCGGCCCTGCTGGATCGCGACCGGCGCCAGCCCGGGCAGCCCGAGCGGCGTGCCGTCGGGACCCTGGACGTTCACCATGTCGCCGAGCGCGAGGATCTCTGGGTGGCCGGGTAGCGTCAGGTCCGGACCGACGGCGACCCGGCCCGGTTTATCGACGTCGGCCCCGGCGGCCTCGCCGAGCATCGCCGCGAGCGGCGAGGCCTTCACGCCCGCGGCCCAGACCACCGTCCGCGTCGCCATCCGCACCGGCTCGCCCTTCTCCTTCCAGGCGAGCGACCCGGCGTCGATGTCGTCCACCAACCGTCCCAGGAGCGGCTCGACGCCGAGCTCCTCGAGCTCCTTCGCGGCGTGGCGCGAGAGGCTCGACGGGAACGCGGGCAGCACCCGATCCTCGCCGTCGAGCAGGATGATCCGCGCGTCCTCGGGCTCGACGTTGCGGAAGTCGCCGGGGAGCGTGTCGCGGGCCAGCTCGGCGATCTGACCGGCCATCTCCACCCCGGTCGGCCCGGCGCCGATCACCGCGAAGGTGAGCCAGGCACGACGCTTCTGCGGGTCGGGCTCCAGCTCGGCGGCCTCGAAGGCCGACAGCAGCCGCCCGCGGATCTCGAGTGCTCCGCCGATCGACTTCGGATCCGGCGCGAACTCGCGCCACTCGTCGTGGCCGAAGTAGGAGTACTCGGAGCCGCCGGCGACGACCAGCGTGTCGTAGGGAAGGCGCCGCTCCGCCTCGCCGTCGGGGAGGTCGCCGAGGACCACCTCGCGCGCCGCGAGGTCGAACCCGGTGACGGTAGCCAGGACCACACCCGCATTCGCCTGTCGCTTCAGCACCGCCCGCAGCGGCGCCGCCACTTCGGCGCTCGCCAGCGCCCCGGTCGCCACCTGGTAGACGAGTGGCTGGAACAGGTGGTAGTTCTGCCGGTCGACCAGCGTCACCTCGACCGGCGCGTCGCGCAGGCGGCGCACCGCGTTCAGCCCGGCGAAACCGCCGCCGACGACCACGACCCTGTGCTTCGAGTCGATGCCCATGTCCCAAGCTACCCGCTCGCGGCGGGTTTAGAGCCAGGGGTTCGCCGGGCACCAGAGGCTCATGCCAAGCCTTCCTGACGTTCCCGGCAAAAGCCTGATCACAGGGATGGCGAAGCGCACGCGAGCCGTCGTGGCGGCGGCCGGGACCGGAGCGCTCGCGGCCGGCGGCTTCCTCGCGAAACGGGTCCTCGGCCACGGTGGCGACGAGAGCGCGAACGCCGACCCGATCGCCGAGACCCCGACCGCCCCGCCCGGCGCCGAGGAGAAACCGGTCCCGAAACCGAAACCCAAACCGGCCAAACCGAAAGCCGCCAAACCGAAACCGGCGAAACGGAAACCCAAACCGGCCAAACCCAAAGCCGCCAAACCGAAAGACCCGCACCACGCGCTGAACAACCCGGTCATCGACGATCCGGACCCGACCGAGTACCCGGACCCCTACGACACCCGCGAGGACCCGCTCGACGAGCCTCATCCGCAGACCGGCGCCGAGAGCACCAGCGAACCACCACTCTCCCAGGACCCCGAAGTCGAGAACGGCGGCAAACCACCCCGCCGCGAAAAGCCCGACGACTAGGCCCGGGAATACGGGCGACCCGGTGGTCAGCGAAGACATCTCCGGGTCCGGTCGCGTCGAGCGTCGCTGATCCGCCCCTGCCGACGCACAGGCCTAACATCCAGGCATGGCGGATGACGCCGGAGGGAGGTTCAGCAGGCGTGGGTTGCTCGGAGCGGGAGCAGGTGCGGCGGGTGCGCTTGCGCTCGGCCTTCCGAACACGGGATGCGGGGCCGGGACCGAGAAGACCGGCGTTGAAACCGACGTCGCGGACGGAACGGCGCTGATCCCGCGCGAGCGGCGCGGGATCCAACTCTACACGGTGCGCGACGCGATCGGCCGGGCGCCGGACGAATACCCCACCCTCCCCAGTGGCTTCCGCCAGGTGTTCGAGGCACTCGCCGAAAGCGGCTACGCGACGATCGAGGGCTTCAACGACGAAGGGGCGCCGTTCCGCCAGCACCCCGACTCCGAGGGCGGCGCCGTACCGTCGGCAAAGCTGATCAAGAAGTGGCTCGAGGAGTACGGACTGAAGGCGGGCGGCCACTACGGGCGGATCAATCCGGCGACGATCGACGCCACCCTGCGCCTCGCCGAAACCCTCGACACGCCGATGATCGGCTCGGTCGATCCGATCCCCTGGCCGTGCAGCAACCAGAAGGACGACTGGGACCGGGCGATCGACGGATGGAACAGGTGCACGCCGAAGGCGCAGGCCGCCGGCATCCGCCTCTACGCCCACGCCCACTGGCGCCCCTGGGACTTCCTCCGCGACTCGGGCGTGAAGAACGCGAAAGGCGAGTACGAGCGCAGCTCGGGGGTCCGCTCGATGGAGTACTGGCTCGCCAACACCGACCCGAAGTGGGCGACGCTGGAGCTCGACGTCTATTGGGCCTACGTCGCCCGCGACCTCTACAAGAGCTACACCGCCCCTGACGGCAGCAGCCACGCCGCCGAGTTCGACCCGATCGCCACCGCGCTGAAGTACGGCGAGCGCGTCACGTTCTTCCACGCAAAGGACGGGGTCCGCTCGGGGACGCCGCCGCAAGGCTTCGAAGGCAACTGGGTCTGGACCACCTTCAACACCGGCGACATGCCGGTCGAAGAGCTCTTCCAGAAGGTGATGAAGAAGCGCGGCGGCAGTGAAGCGCCCTACGTGAACATCGAGCAGGACAACGCCCCCGCGGGCGAAGGCCACGGCCTCGCCGAACCGTTCTCCGACCCGGCGAAGTCCCTGCGCGACGCCCTCGCCGACCTCGTCGGCCTCATCGCGATGCGAGAGAGGCACCGGCCTCCGTAACGACGAAGCGCGCCACCTGGGCGCGCTTCGTCGATCACTATGCCTGCGTTCCGTGGGTCACGGACCGCCGGCGGAACCGTTTTCTTCGGCCAGTTTTTCCTGCGCCGGGGTGAGCTTCTTGCCCGCCCAGTGCGACACGAATTCGGCCACGTTTTTGATTTCTTCTTTCGACAGGGTTTCGCCGAACGCCGGCATCCCGCCGCCGCCGTTGGTCACCTGTTTTTCGACCAGCGACTGATTCGGTTTGAGTTCGTCGAGGTTCGGGCCGACGGTGCCGTTCGTACCTGCCGCCGCCAGGGTGTGGCAGGTGGAGCAGGTCGTGTCGAACGTTTCTTCGCCGGCGGCAAGCGTGGAACCGCCTTCGGCGGCACCTTCTTCTTTGCCGCCACCCTCACCGGATTTGTCTTCTTCTTCGACGCCGGGGATTTCGGGCGCTTTCGGTCCACCGGCCGCGAGGACCGATTCGACCGGTTTGCCGCTGGCACCGAGTTTGAACGCGACGACCTGCGGCTTCTCGCCCTTGCCTTCCGGATAGCCGGCGCCGGTGACGAGATATTCACCGGAGATCGCGACCGGCGAGTTGGCACCCGCCGGCAGCTTGGCCTTCCAGAGTTCTTTGCCGGTTTTGGCGTCGAGGGCGACAACTTCACCGCCGAAGATGGTCGTGTAGACGATCCCTTCGGAGTAGGTCGCGTCACCGTAGGCAGAGGAAGGCAGTTTCGTTTCCCATGCCATCTTGCCGGTTTCGAGGTCGAGCGCGACCACCTCACCTTTGCCCGACGAGGGCGGTTCCTGCGAGCCGATCGGTTCGCTGTACGTTTTGAATTTCGATTTCAGGTCGTTGATCGGCACGAACACCATGCCTTCGGCGACCGCCATGTTCGTCTCGACACCGCCGAGCAGCCCTGGGTAGTAGACGTAGGGCAGCTTCGGTTTCTTGAACTTGCCTTCGAAGGCATGCAGCGAGTCGAGGTCATGACCGTTGTGGATGCCGACCGGGGTTTCCCAGTTGAGTTTCCCGGTTTCCGGGTTCATCGAGTAGACGTAGCCCATCTTGCCCGCGTCGAGCACCATCGGTTCTGCGGTTTCTTCCACGTAGATCGGGGCGACCTGCATGTCCCAGTCGTGGAAGTCGTTGATGCCCTGTTTGCTCTGGAAGTTCCAGTTCAGCTTGCCGGTTTCCTGGTCAAGCGAGACCGTGTTGTTGTTGTAGAGCAGTTCGGTGGGTTCCTTGATCGCCGTTTCGATCGAGCGATAGGGGTTGGCGATGCCGTAGAAGACTTCGCCGTTCGGCCCGATCGCGGGCGCGTTCCAGGCGCCGCCGGTACCGAGTTCGCCGCCGGCTTCCTTGTCTTTCTTTTCTTTCGTCTCTTCGAATTCCCAGAGGACCTTGCCGGTTTTCGCGTCGAGCGCGTAGGCGATGCCGCCTTTCAGCTGACCCGAGGTCGAGAGGAAGATCTTTCCTTCGAACGGCTGCGGCTGGATGTTGAAGCCCTGGCCCACTTTTTCGGCGAGGTTGGGGGTTTCCCAGACTTTCTCGCCGGTTTCCGCGCTGAGCGCGAAGGCGGCGGTGTTGGTCTCGCCGTAGAGGTTGCCTTCGTAGTAGGCGACGCCGTTCGGTCCCTCGCCGTTGGTGGCGGATTCCGGCACGTCGTATTCCCATTCGATTTCGCCGCTTTCCACGTTGACGGCGAAGACATCGTTCGCGAGATCCTGGAGGTAGACGGTTTTGCCATCCGGGCTGAAGACCGGGCCGCCGGCGAAGCTGCCGAAGATGCCGGAGCCTTTGACGGTGACCGCCCAGGCCGGTTTCAGCGTCGAGACGTTTTCGGCGTTGATCTCCGATTTGATGCTGCGGGTGTTCTGGACGTTGACGTTCGGGAGCGTCCAGGCTTCGGTTTCGCCGCCTTCTTCGGCGACTTCCGCCGTCGTTTCTTCTTCGGTCGTCGTCGTTTCTTCAGCGGTGCTGCTGGAGCTGCTGCCACCGCCACCACAGGCCGCCACGACGACGGTAAGGAGTAGGGCAAAGAGGAGTAATACCCCCGCCGATGTCAATTTCCTACCTCTGAACTTCATTCCCCTTTGCTCTCCTTTGTCTTGACGTAGTCCGGTTACGGGCGGTCTTCGAGCTGCCGCCGCATGTCCTCGGCGTCGTAGAAGAGGGTCTCCTCGACGATCTTTCCCTCGTCGTCACGGGTGACGACGGTGGATCCCTTGAGGACGATCTGGTCGTTGGTCGGCTGGAGGTCGTAGTAGGGACCGCTGTGGATCCCGGTGACCGTCCAGTTGGCAAAGAGCTTCTTGCCGTCTTCCCAACGCTCGCCGATCTCGAAGTCGATGTCGCTGATCGCGATCATCTCGGCGAGTTTGTGAGTGCCGATCGCCGGCTTGCCGACGAGCGGTTTGGCGAAGAGCGGATCGTTGACTACGGCGCCATCGGCGTAGTCGTCCATGATCCGCGCCACTGCCTCGCGGCGCCGCTCCTCTGCCTCGTGCGGCGCCGCGCTAACTTCAGATTCTGGGTCGGTCAACGACCGCCGGCCTGCATTCCGATGTGGTTTTCGTGCATCTGCGTCTGGCTCTGCGAGACAGCCGGCGTGTTGTGGTTCTGCGAACGAACCGACTGAGCCGACGACGAGGTCGTCGGGGTCCCGTGCGAGCTGTCGATCGACGAAACGAAAGCGGCGGCGCCGACGGCGGTCGCGCCGGCGAGCGTCAGCGCGGCGACCAATTGGCCCTTGGAGACCTTGGCCTCGCGGTAGCCGGAGATGGCGGCGTCGACAGAAAGTGCTTCAGCGCTCATGTATCTCTCCCTGTTGTCATCCCGATTAGGGGGCTGAGACCGATCCAGTTACTGGAAACATACCATCATTCTGGACGGAAGAAACCGAGTCTCACGAGGTTGGGCATCCGCTAGATTCCGCCGCGTTACGCCAATTGGGAAGCGAGGAAGAGATTGTGAGCGTCGACGCCGAGATCACCGGACCTGAGCTGAGCTTCGAGTCAGCGGTTGATGGTCTGAATTTCCCCACGAGCGTGAGCTTCGGAGAGGACGGGGAGGCGTACATCGCCGAGTCCGGCCTCCCCTTCGGCGGCGCCCCTCCGGGCGGCCGCATCTGGCGCGTCAAGGACGGCGAGCGCGAGCTGCTGATCGAGGGCCTGCGCCCGCCCGTCAACGGCGTCACCTACCACGAGGGCGCCCTCTACGTGACCGAGTCCGGCTACCCGTCGCGGATCTTCCGCCACGACCTCGCGAGCGGCGAGCAGACCGACATCGTCACCGGCCTCCCCGGCCCCGGCAACTACCAGGCGAACATGGTCGCCTTCTCCCCCGACGGCAAGCTCTACTTCTCCACCGGGGCGATGACCAACACCGGCGTGATCGGCCTCGACGCCTACGACCTCGGCTGGCTGAAACTCCTCCCCCATGAACACGACGTCCCCGGCTACGACGTCGTCGTCCGCCACCAGGAGTTCGTCACCGACGACGAGCGCCCCGACGGTACCGGCCACGCGGTGACCGGCCCGTTCTCCACCTTCGGCGAGGTGCTCCCCGAGGGCACGCGGATCGCGGGCACCGTCCCCGCCACCTCGGCGGTGATGCGCTGCGACCCCGACGGCGGCAACCTCGAGCTGGTCTGCTGGGGAATACGCAACGGGTTCGGCCTGCTCTTCCTCCGCGACGGCCGGCTGATCGCCACCGACCAGGGCGCCGACGACCGCGGCTCGCGCCCGGTCGGCGACATCCCCGAGATCCTCTACGAGATCAAGGAGGGCGCCTGGTACGGATGGCCTGACTTCATCGGCGGCGTGCCGATCTCCGACCCGCGCTTCAAACCGGAGGAGGGCGACGCGCCCGAGTTCGTGCTGGCGAACCACGACGAGCTGCCCACCCCGGAGAAGCCGCTCGCCGAATGGACCTCCCACGTCGCCGCGGTGAAGCTCGACCAGGCCCCCGACGGCCGCGTCGTCGTCGCGATGTTCGGCGATGAGGTGCCGATGACGGCGCCCTCGGGCCCGAAAGTCGGCCGCAACATCGCGATCGTCGACCCCGGCGACTGGAGCTCGACCTTCCACCCCACCCCGGGCCTCCGTCGTCCCCTGGACGCCAAGTTCGGCCCCGACGGCGCCCTCTACGTCGTCGACTTCGGCCACTTCGAGCCCGCCCGCGGCTCGATGGAGGCAACCGCCGGCTCCGGCGGCCTCCTCCGCTGCGAGTGGCCGGCGACGGAGGGCTGAGGCTGAGGGCTCGGGCGGTCGCGGC
>JBOGYZ010000372.1:0-5453 GCA_050697015.1 Solirubrobacterales bacterium | reverse complement strand
GTGTCGGTGACCACCGTGGTGATGATGGTCGTCGCCACCGCCGTGAGGCATTTCGTCGCCTTCTTCTTCTTCTTCGAGTTCGATCGGCTGGCCCGTCACCGGATTCAGCGGCAGGGCGCTGTTGGAGTTGCCATCGAACTCGAACATGCCTGCCAGGTCGAACGGGACGTGCTCGGCCTTATCGACCTTGGACAGTGCCTGGTCGAAGGACCCGGAGATGCCCGGGATCCCCCAGTTGTACTCGATGAAGTTGATCGTCGAGGCCTGGTTACTGAGGTTGTGATCGACCGAGTTGCTCTTCGCGAACGGCGAGACCACGAGCATCGGCAGACGCGGACCGAGGCCACAGCGGCCCTGTTCCCCACCCAGCGGGGCGGTCGTCTGCGGGTTCGGACCGCACTGACCCGACGTTGCGCCGGTGAGCGTCGTGTTGGTCAGGTTGTCGGCGGGCGACAGGGACGGGTTGAGGACGCCGGAGTTGGCGTGGTCGTACCAGCCGTCCGAGTCGTCGTAGTTGATCACGATCGCCGTGTGCTTCCAGTCGGGCGTGTTCATGATCTCGTTGATCGTGTGGGCGACGAATTCCTGCTCGTCCTGGGGATCGGAGTAGGCGGCGTGCCCGTCCTGGAACCCCGGGGCCTTCAGGAAGCTGACCGCCGGCATCGTCGAAGCCGGCAGTTCGTGATTCGAGATCGCCGTCATCAGCTGGTCGAAATCACTCATGTCGTAGTTGTGGTTGGGCGTGTTGAACTGGGGCTGCCCGCCGGCGTAGGACTGGGTGTCGGTGCCGATCGTCGCGAGGCCGGCCAGCGTGTCGTGGCCCTTGCTGTTGGTGGCGATGGTCAGGTGGTGCGGGTTGGCCGTCGTGGCGTAGTACTGGAACGGCTCGTGGTGAGGGATGTAGTCGTCCTTGTAGCCCCACTGGCCGGTTCCACCGAGGCCTTCGCCGACCGGAGTGACGGCGTTGCAGAGTCCCTGGTTGGAGGAGTGGGGGACCGCTTTGTTGAATTCCGCCGCCTTGAACTGGTCAGGGACGAAGGTGCTGGTCGACTGCCCGGTGTTCCCGGTAGCTTCCAGCGCCGCCTGGTAGGTCGTGGTCGGCCGGAAGCCGCCCTCGAACCAGCCCCAGGAGAGGCCCGCTTCGTTCAGCTGATCGCCGATGTTCTTGCCCAAGAGGGCGACCGCGTCGCGGGTCGAGCAATCGTCCCAGTAAGGCTGGGCGTCGCTGGTCAGCGCGTAGCCGCCCTTCCCGTTCGCCGTGAGGTCGGCGTTCGGGCTGGTCGGGGTCGAGATCGACGGGTTGTTGGCGGTGTGGGTCATATCGACGTTGCCGGTATCGCCGGAGACCAGGTTGATCGCCCCGGGGGAGGAGGGACCGAAGGTGGTCCCGTAGGAGTTGTCGCTCATGGCGTAGTTCTGGGCGTAGTTCCAGAGCGCGGTCACCGCGTTCCCGTCGTAGTAGTCCATGACGGTTTCCTTGTTGCACGGGGCACCGAACGGGGTCGTGCCTCCGCCGGTGCCGAGGCTCTCGATGAACTTGTCCATCTGCCCGTTGTCGAAGGCCTTCTGCTCGTCCGAGTAGTTGTGGTCCTGGTCGCAGGTCAGCTGGCCGCCGGCGCTGCCGGGGAGCCCGGTGGGGCTGCTGTCGAGCCGTTTCGGAAGGGCCGCGTTGGGATTGGAGGTCAGCAGGTTGGCGCTGTGGCGGAGGCTCGGCGGCAAAGTCGGGCTGGTGGCCGGCGGGAGGCCGTCGACTGCGGGCGTCCCGGGGAGCGCGTTGAACGGCTGCCCGTCGGTGTTCGTGGCATTGGGATACGTGCCGAAGTAGTGGTCGAAGGAGACGTTCTCCTGGAAGATCTCGACGACGTGGGTGATCGGCGTCTTCGGTCCACCGAAAGTGAGCGTCTGCTGGCTGCCGGACGGCTGGTTGCCGGACGGCTGGTCGCCGGACGGCTGGTCGGCCGGGGCGCCAGGCGAGGCGAGCGCGACCGACGCGGCGAGCGCCGAAAGCGCTGCCAACGCGATAAGCAAAACGGGAAGCCGTTTCATTTCTCTCCTAGTTCCTATAGTTCGAGGGAAGCACACGAAACTTGGACGAGACGGGTCGAACCCCCAGACGGCCGACAGGCTAGGAGCGGGATTTCCGGCGGGTGTTAAACGGCCGTTGGGAAGATGCGACCGAGTTGTTAACAACCCGAGTCGTCGACAACGCTCATGCGAGCGGCGCGGTCACTGCTCGTTTGCGAGTCCGGGCCGACTGAGCGCTAGGGTCCCGCTCAATGTCAGACGCCGCTCCCAAACTCGACCTGCCGGACGCGATCACGGCGCTCCTCTTCGATCTCGACGGGGTGCTGACGAAGACCGCGGTCGTCCACGACAAGGCCTGGAAGCAGACCTTCGACGAGTTCCTGAAGGCGCGCGCGGAGGCGAAGGGTGAAGACTTCGTCCCCTTCGACGCCGACTCCGACTACAACGAATACGTCGACGGCAAGCCGCGCTACGACGGCGTGCGCTCGTTCCTCGAATCGCGTGGGATCGAACTTCCCGAGGGCGATCCGGACGATCCGCCGGACGCGGAAACCGTCTGCGGCCTCGGCAACCGCAAGAACGAGCTGGTCCTCAAGCTGATCGAAAAGGACGGGGTGGAGCCTTACGAGGGCTCGGTCCGCTTCGTCGAAGCGGCGCGAGCGGCGGGGCTGCGGCGGGCCGTCGTCTCCGCCAGCGCCAACTGCAAGGACGTGCTCGAGGCGGCCGGGATCGCGGGCCTCTTCGAGGCGCGTATCGACGGCGTCGTCACCGATGAAAGGCACCTGAAAGGCAAGCCCGCGCCGGACACCTACCTGGCCGGGGCGGAAGCGCTCGGGGTCGAGCCGGCCGCTGCCTGCGTCTTCGAGGACGCCGTGTCCGGGGTCGAGGCCGGCGCCGCCGGGCACTTCGGCCACGTGGTCGGCGTCGATCGCGTTCACCACGCCGACGCGCTCCGCGAGCACGGGGCCGACGTCGTCGTCGACGATCTCGGCGACCTGATCCTGGGCGACGAGGACGCCGCGTGATCGACGACCCCCGCTACACGGTCGAACCCTGGGGGATCCGCGAAACGCACCTCGACCTCGACCAGCTCGCCCAGTCGGAGTCGGTCTTCGCCCTCTCCAACGGCCACATCGGCATCCGCGGCACGCTCGACGAGGGCGAGCCCTACGCGCTCCCCGGCACCTACCTGAACGCCTTCTGGGAGGCGCGCCCGCTGCCCTACGCCGAGGCGGGCTACGGCTACCCGGAGGCGGGGGAGACCGTCGTCAACATGACCAACGGCAAGGTGATCCGCCTGCTGGTCGACGACTCGCCCTTCGACATCCGTTACGGCGAGCTGCTCGAACACGAGCGCCGGCTCGACTTTCGCACCGGCATCCTGTGTCGCGTCGCCCTCTGGCGCTCGCCGACCGGCAAGACGGTGCGGGTCACCTCGGAGCGCCTCGTCTCCTTCTCCCAGCGCGCGGTGATGGCGATCCGCTACACGGTCGAGCCGACCGCGGCGCCGACCCGTGTCGTCGTCCAGTCGGAGCTGATCGCGAACGAGCCGGGCCCGGCGATCTCCAAGGACCCGCGCGCCGCCGCGGCCCTGGAAGCGCCGCTCGAAGCCGAGGAATGGGCAGGCGACGATGCCCGCGCCGTGCTCGTCCACTCGACCAAGCAGTCGAGGCTGCGGGCGGCGGCGGCGATGGGGCACGAGATCGAGGGGCCGGCGGACACGAAGCCCGACGAAGCGGAGGCCTGGGAGGACCTCGGGCGGCTGACGATCAACGCGACCCCGGGGCCCGGCGACCCGCTGACGATCACCAAGTTCGTCACCTACGGGTGGTCGGCGCGGCGCTCGGTGCCGGCGATGCGCGACCAGGTGAGCGCGGCGCTCGCCGAGGCGCGGCACGCGGGTTGGGACGAGCTCTGCAGGGCCCAGCGCGAGTACCTCGACGACTTCTGGGAGCGGGCCGACGTCGAACTCGACGGGGACGCGGAGCTGCAGCAGGCGGTCCGCTTCGGCCTCTTCCACGCGCTCCAGGCGAGCGCCCGCGGCGAGGGCCGGGCGATCCCGGCGAAGGGGCTCACCGGGCCCGGGTACGACGGCCACACCTTCTGGGACACCGAGGCCTACGTCCTGCCGATGCTCTCCTACGCGGTGCCGGAGGCGGCGGCGGAGGCGCTGCGATGGCGGCTGGACACCCTGCCGAAGGCGCGCGAGCGGGCGCAGGAGCTCTGCCTCGAGGGCGCCGCGTTCCCCTGGCGGACGATCAGCGGCGCCGAGTGCGGCGCCTACTGGCCCGCCGGGACCGCCGCCTTCCACATCAACGCCGACATCGCCCAGGCCGTCGCCCGTTACTGCGACCTGAACGACGACCCCGATTTCGAGCGCGAGGTGGGGCTGCCGCTGCTGGTGGAAACGGCGCGTCTCTGGCGCTCGCTCGGCCACCACGACGCTCACGGCGCCTTCCGTATCGACGGCGTCACCGGCCCGGACGAGTACTCGGCGGTCGCCGACAACAACGTCTATACGAACCTCTTGGCGCAGAAGAATCTCAGGGCCGCAGCCGAGTTTTCCGAGCGCTACATCGAGGCCGCCGACGAGCTCGAGGTCGACCACGAGGAGATCGCCTCCTGGCGCGACGCGGCCGAGGCGATGACGATCCCCTACGACTCCGAGCTCGGCGTCCACCCGCAGGCGGAGCGTTTCACCGACCACGACCGCTGGGATTTCGAGGACACCACCGAGGATGACTACCCGCTGCTCCTCCACTACCCCTACTTCGACCTCTACCGCAAGCAGGTGGTGAAGCAGGCCGACCTGGTGATGGCGATGCTCGTCCGGGGCGATGCCTTCACCGCCGAGGAGAAGGCGCGCAACTTCGCCTACTACGAGCCGCTGACCGTGCGCGACTCCTCGCTCTCGGCCTGCGTGCAGGCGGTGATTGCCGCTGAGACCGGCCACCTGGAGCTCGCCTACGACTACATGGGCGAAGCGGCGCTGATGGACCTCGACGACCTCGAGCACAACAGCCGCGACGGCCTCCACATCGCTTCGCTGGCGGGCACCTGGATCGCCGCGATCTGCGGCTTCGCCGGCCTCCGCGATCACGACGGCATCATGCGCTTCGCCCCGCGCCTGCCGATGCGCCTCGACCGCCTCGCCTTCCGCCTCTCCTTCCGCGGTCGCCGGGTCATGGTCGAGGTCACTGCCGGAGGGACGAAGTACACCCTGCTCGAAGGCGACCCGCTGACCTTGGGTCACTTCGACGAAGAGGTCGAACTGACCGCCGACGGTCTCACCTTCGGCCCCGGCCCGGCGCCCGAACCCCCCGCCGAACCGGTCCACCAGCCGCCTCACCGCGCTCCCCATAAACGCCGCCCGGCGCGGTAGCCGCGTTGTCCCGGCCGTCGCGGCCGTCCGAGTCACGCCCCCGGGC
>JBOGYZ010000371.1:0-9346 GCA_050697015.1 Solirubrobacterales bacterium | reverse complement strand
GGTTCACCCCGTGCGCCTTCCGTGTCCTTCTCCACGGTTCCGCGCGTATTTCGGATCCGCGGCACTCGGACATGCTCCGTCCGGCCGTCAGCTGCCGTCCGGGGGCTCGTAGAACTGCATGAAACCGGCGACGGCGAAGCAGGCCGCGCCGCCGAAGGTGCCCCAGTTGGCGAGGGCGACGGCGATCATGTCGCCGTCGGCGCGGACGAAGGAGGCGACGCCGGAGGCCATGAAGAGGACCGACCCGACCTGGTTGACGAAGACGATCCACCAGCCGAGGCCCTCGCCGCGCAGGCGCCACCAGGAGCCGGAGATGTCGACCATCGCCAGGAGACCGGAGATGAGGAAGAGCAGGCAGCCGATGATGTCCGGGTTCCAGACCAGGCGGTCCTCCTGGGCCGGGGTGAGGCTGCCGAGCAGGGAGTCGACGAGGTTGATGCCGAAGACGATGGTCCCGGCGAAGAGGACGGCGGCGGCGAGATAGTCGATGTTGCGGGGTTCGCGTGCCCACCAGCGCCACGGCGCGCTCGCCCAGGTGCCGTCGCGACGACGGTGCGGAGCGTTGACAGCGAGCAGCACCGAGGCGTAACCGCCGGTGCAGAAGAAGACACCGCCGACGAGGTAGACGACCGCTGCCAGGCGCGGCCCGCCGATGTCGGCCTGGGCGAGGAGGGCGCCGATCGCGAAGAGCGAGCCGCCGACCAGGAACGCCCCGGCGGCGACCCGATTCGCTCTACGAAGCGCCGAAGGAGCTCGGGTCGGGGCCGATTCGATGGCCGGCATCGAGTCGGGCGATCGCCGCCAGGTCGTCTTCGGAGAGCTCGAAGTCGAAGAGGTCGAAGTTCTCGCGCACGCGCTTCGGGGTGACCGACTTGGGGATCACCACGTTGCCGAGCTGGAGGTGCCAGCGCAGGACGACCTGGGCGACGGTGCGGTCGTGATGCGCGGCGATCGTGGCCAGTGTGTCGTCCTTCAGAACCTCGCCTCGGGCGAGCGGGCTCCAGGCCTCGGTGGCGATTCCGTGGTCGGCGTGCCAGGCGCGCAGCTCGGCCTGCTGGAGCAGCGGGTGGAGCTCGATCTGGTTGACCGTCGGCATCCGCCCGGCCTCGCGTTCGAGCCGTTCGAGGTCCTCGACGCGGAAGTTGGAGACGCCGATCGATCGCGAACCGCCCTCCCCCCTGATGCGTTCGAAGGCGCGCCAGGTGTCCAGGTAGAGATCCTGGGACGGGGCAGGCCAGTGGATCAGGTAGAGGTCGACGTGGTCGGTATCCAGCTCTTCCAGCGAGCGCTCGAAGGCAGCCAGGGTCGAGTCGAAGCCCTGCTCGGAGTTCGACAGCTTGGTGGTGATGAAGATCTCCTCGCGGGGGATCCCGGAGGCGGCGACCCCGGCCGCGACACCGCGCTCGTTGCGGTAGGCGGCGGCGGTGTCGAGGTGGCGATACCCGGCCGCGAGGGCGTCCTCGACCGCGCGCTGGGTCTCGTCCGGCGGCACCTGGAAGACGCCGAAGCCGAGCTGCGGGATCTCGATGCCGTCGCTGAGCCTGACGTTCGGGACGTCAGTCAACGCGTCAGCTCGAGGCGAGGCCGATGGCGATCAGCGGGAAGGCGAGCATGAAGCCCATGAACAGGCCCATCGCGGCACCGGACGCGAACGTCATGGTGTTCGAGCGGGCCCCGATCAGGGCACTGATGAAGGCGACGAGGGCGGCCACACCGCACCCGATCCAGAAGATGGAAGGCATCAAGTCGGCACCCTACCGAACCGATAAGCGGGGAGGAATCCACAAAAGGCCTCGGAAAGTTCCTCCAATGAACGCGACGCCCGCCAAGAACTCGAAACTGATCCTCGCCGCGATGATCTTCGCCGTCTCGATGACCTTCATCGACCAGACGATCGTCGCGATCTCGCTGCCGACGATCCAGCAAGACGTTCACCTGTCGACCACCGGCTCGCAGTGGATCATCAACGGGTACCTGCTCTCGCTCTCGGCGCTCTTCGCCTTCGGCGGGCGCCTCGCCGACATCGCCGGCCACCGTCGCATGGTGGTCCTCGGCACGATCATCTTCGCCGTCTGCTCCGCCCTCTGCGGCGCCACGCCGACCGGCTCGGGCGCCGAGGCCTGGCTGATCGTCTTCCGCATCCTCCAGGGCGCGGGCGCGGCGATCATGTTCCCGGCGGCGCTGGCGATCGTCCTCGAGTCCTTCCCCGTCAACGAGCGCGGCCGCGCGATGGCGATCTTCTTCGGCATCGCCGGCGGGCTCACCTCGATCGGCCCGATCGCGGGCGGCTACCTCACCGAGTGGACCTGGCGCTCGATCTTCTGGATCAACGTCCCGGTCGCGATCATCGCCCTCTTCCTCACCTGGAAAGCGAAACCCGCCGACGAGCGCCACCCGGGCAAGATCGACTACAAGGGCACCGTCCTCGTCTGCGGCGGCATGGGGCTGCTGGTCCTCGGACTCCAGCAGTCGGCGATCTGGGGCTGGGGCGACGCCAAGACCTGGGCCTCGATCGCCATCGGCATCGGCATCCTGGTCTGGTTCGTGAAAGACCAGCTGGGCTCGAAAAACCCGCTGCTGCGACTGCGGATCTTCGAGAACCGCGCCTTCGCCGTCGACAGCGCCGTCCTCTTCTTCCTGATGATCGCCTTCGTGCCGCTCTTCTTCTTCGCCAGCGAGTACGCGCAGATCTCGCTCGGCGAATCGGCCTCGGAAACGGGCCTCTACCTGCTGATCTTCTTCGCCGGATTCGCGACCGCGACCCAGTGGGGCGGCAAAATGCTCGACCGCATCGGCGCCCGGCGCCCGGTGGTCCTGGGCACCCTCATCGGCGCCATCGGCTTCTACCTCTGGGGCAAATCGATGACCCACCTCAGCGTCAGCGAACAGTGGTACTACATCGTCCTCGCCGGGCTCGGGGTCGGGCTCGTCCTCTCCCCCGCCAACACCGACGCGCTCAACCGCGTGCCGCGCAGCCGTTACGGCGAGGCGACCGGGATCACGCAGACGGTGCGCAACTTCGGCTCCAGCCTCGGGCTGGCGATCCTCGGCTCGCTGCTGATCACCTGGAACAAGTCGAACCTGGAGAGCGCGGCGACCGCGAAAGGCCTGTCCAAGGACAAAGCCGACGCCGTCGCCGAATGCGTGGCCCAGGGCGAAGCGGCCTGCCAGGCGGTCGGCCACGCGCTCGGCCCGAAAGCGGGCGAGGTCTTCAACGCCGTGCCGATGGCCTTCGCCGAAGCGACGCGAGACGTTTTCTACGGGATGGCCGTCGCGCTCGCGATCGCCTTCTTCATCGCGCTGAAATTCATGCCCGGGGGCAAAGTCGAGGAAGGCGAAGTCCCCGAGGACGAACCCGTCCTCGACGCCGCGGTCTGACCCCTCGCCGGCGGGCCGTTCCGCTGGTACGTTGGGCCGCGTGAAGCGGCCGCGTCGCCTGCTCGTCCTCCTTACGGCGCTGCTACTGCTCGCGCTGACGCCGGTCGCCGCGCACGCGGCGAAGCCCCCGGGCGAAACGAACATCACCGTCGGCCTGCCGCCGGTCGCCGAGTCCGCGGGCGAAGAACTCGTTGAAAAGTACGTCCCGATCGCCGAGCTGCGGGAAGAGACCGACCCACCCTGCGACACCTCCCAGGAGCAGTACCAGCCGACCAGCGTCGAAACCGTGCTCGGCAACCCCGACGTGGTGCTGCAGCACGGCGCCGAGAACGGCGACCTCGCCGACGTGCGGCGGGCGCCGACCGCCGCCGACATCGCCGGCCTACGCGGCTCTTGGTACCTGAACCTCGAAGGGCGGGTCCTCGGCAACACCTGCGTCTACGCCAAGGCCTTCAAAAGACTGATCGAAGAAGGCAAGGCGCCCGCCGTCACCTACGCCCACATCGCGCGTGAAAAGGGGCACTCCGGGTTCGCCCTGCAGTACTGGTTCTTCTGGTACTTCAACCAGTTCAACGACCTCCACGAGGGTGACTGGGAGGGGATGCAGATCACTTTCGAAGCCAATACCCCGGCGGCCGCGCTGCACGAAGAACCGAGCGAAATCATCCTCTTCCAGCACGCCGGCGGCGAGCGCGCGAGCTGGGAAGACGGCAAGGTGCAGAAGGAGGGGACGCGCCCGATCGTCTACCCGGCGGCGGGCTCGCACGCGACCTTCTACGACTCCGCCGTCTACGTCGAGAACGGCCAGCACGGCTCCGGCCTCGGCTGCGACAACACCACCGGGCCGCTGCGCGAACTGAAGCTGGCGCCGGTCCTGATGCCAAATGGGGTGACCAGCACCGGGCCGTTCGCCTGGACCTCCTATTACGGCCGCTGGGGAGAACGCGAAATGGGCTTCAACAATGGCCCGACCGGGCCACCAACGAAGACCGTGTGGCGCGAACCGTTCGGCTGGATGGCGAAGCAGCGCACCACCAGCCCGCGCCTCCCCGGCGGCACGATCGCCGGGCCGCAGGTGACGAAGGCGTTCTGCGGGGCGGTCGCGGCCGCCTCCGAACTGATCAACCTCGACGCCGAATCGCCGGGCGCCGCGGCGGCGACGGTGATCGTCCTGGTGATCCTGCTGGTCCTCTTCGTCGGCTTCACCAAGTGGCGGCCGGTCGAAATCGACACCCTACGCCGGCGCCGCGCCTTCGGCCAGATCCTGCGCGCTGCGCGGCAGTTCTACGGCCGCCACTGGAGGGTGCTCTTACCCGTGGCGCTGGCGGCGCTGGTGCTGATCGGCGCGACCAATCTGTTGGCCGGGCTGATCACGGAATCGTCGCCACAGCCTGGCGAAACCGGGGTCAACCTCGCCTGGGCCGACCTGCTCGAACAGTTCATCCGTCCGGTCGCCGGGGCGCTGGTCGCAGCGATCGCGATCGTCGTCGCCCGCGAAGCGACGCGCAGCAAACAGGTCGGCTTCCGGCAGGCGCTGCTGGGGGTGAAAGCGCGCTTCTGGCGAGTCGTCGGCGCCCAGCTGCTGGCGACGATCGGTGTCCTGCTTCTGGCCCTGACCGTGATCGGGATCCCCTGGGCGCTCTGGAAGCTGGTCGGCTGGGCCTTCGTGCAGGAGGAAGTGATCTTCACCGACAAGGGCTTCCGCGAGTCCTTCCGCGCCAGTTCCGAGCTGGTCCGCGGTCGCTGGTTCCGCACCGCCCGGGTGATCCTGATCTTCTATGTGATCGGCATCGCCACCGGGCCGATCCTCACCTTTGCCCTGATCTTCACCGCCCTGCCGCTGTTCTGGATCAACGTGATCGGCTCGCTCGTCTTCGCTCTCCTGATCCCCTTCACCGCGCTCGGCGGGACCTTCCTCTTCTTCGACCTGAGCGTCCGCGAGGAAGAGGAAGGGGTGACGCCGGCGCGCTCCTGGAAGGTGTGGCGCCCGCGGCAGTTCGGTCGCGTCGTCGGCTCGCCGGGCGTGGATGGTGCGGCTCCGGCGCCGAGCGGATAGGTTTGGCGCCGTGCCCGCGCCGATGAAAATTCTTGCCTTCTCGGACCTCCACCGTGACCTGACCCAGGCGGCCGCGCTGGTCGAGATGTCGGCGGACGCCGACCTGGTGATCGGCGCGGGCGATTTCGGCTCCGTGCACGAGGGGCTGGAGGAGACGATCACGGCGCTGGCGCCGATCGAGACGCCGACGATCCTCATCCCGGGGAACAACGAGACGCTCGACGCGCTGCGCGCCGCGGCGGGCGGCTGGGACGCGGCGACGGTGCTCCACGGCGAGGGGATGACGGTCGACGGGGTCGAGTTCTTCGGCCTCGGCGCGGGCGTCCCCACCACCCCCTGGGACTGGAGCTTCGATCTCTCCGAAGAGGAGGCATCGGAGATGATCGCCCCGGCGCCCGAGGGCTGCGTGCTCGTCCTCCACTCGCCCCCCTATGGGCACTGCGACGGCGCCGACCCGGACACCCACTTCGGCAGCAAGGCGCTGCTGGCGGCGGTCGAGGAGAAGCGGCCGCGGCTCGTCGTCTTCGGCCACATCCACGAGGCCTGGGGCTGCGAGAGTGCCGTCGGCGAGACGCCGCTGCGCAACCTCGGCCCGAGCGGGACCTGGATCGAGGTCTAGCGGTGGGCGCCGCCGGGGCCTCGACCGCGGGTCCGGGCGGCGGCTCGGCTAAGGGGGGATCGGCACCCGCCCGCGCGGGGCTGGTGCTGGCGACGCTGATCGGCGTCGCCGGGGTCGCCAACCTGAACTTGGCGGTGGCGAACGTCGCCCTGCCGGACATCGGCAAGCACTTCGACGCCGGCCAGACGATGGTCGACCTGATCGCGGTCGGCTACTCGCTCGGTCTGGCGGCATCGGTGCTCTACCTCGGCGCGATCGGCGACCGTTACGGCCGCAAGACCCTGCTGGTGCTGGGGATGGGGCTGACGATCCCGGCCTCAATCCTCGCCGCGATCGCCCCGACCGCGCAGGTGCTCTTCCTAGCCCGCGTCTTCGGCGGGGTCGCCGCCGGGATGGCCTACCCGACCACGCTCGCCTTGATCACGGCGCTCTGGTCGGGGCCCGAGCGGACCAAGTCGATCGCGCTCTGGTCGGCGCTCGGCGGCGGCATGTCGGCGCTCGGGCCGCTGCTCGCAGGGGCGCTCCTCGAAGGCTTCGACTGGTGGTCGGTCTTCATCGTCAGCGCCCCGCTCGCGGCGATCGCCCTCTTCTTCGCCTGGCGCTACGTCCCCGCCCACGTCAACGAGACGACCGAGCCGGTCGACCACCTCGGCGGCATTCTCTCGATCGCCATGGTCGGCACGCTGGTGCTGGCGATCAACCTGGCGCCGGAACCTGGCAAGGGGACGACGGCGGTGATCCTCGGCATCGTCGCGGTCGCCGGCGCCGGCGCCTTCATCCTGCGACAGCGGCGCGTCAGGAACCCGCTGTACGACCTCCACGTCGCCGCGCGGCCGACCTTCTGGGTGGCGGCCCTCGCCGGGATCATCGTCTTCGGCTCGCTGATGGGGGCGATGTTCATCGGCCAGCAGTTCGTACAGAACGTGCTCGGCTACTCGACCTTCCAGGCCGGCCTGGCGATCCTCCCCGGCGCGATCGGGATGATCATCGTCGCCCCGCAATCGGCGAAGCTGGTGGAGTCGCGCGGCTCGCGCTTCACCCTGCTGGTCGGCGACACCTTCTGCCTGCTCGCCTTCCTGGTGATGCTGCTCCTCTGGGACGAGGGGGCGTCCTACTTCCCGGTCGGCCTCGGCTTCCTCTTCATGGGGATCGGGGTGGGCTTCGCCGGTACCCCCGCCTCGCGGTCGCTGACCGGTTCAGTTCCGGTGAAGAAGGCCGGGATGGCCTCGGGGACGGCCGATCTCCAGCGGGATCTGGGCGGCGCCATCCTGCAGTCGGTCTTCGGCGCCCTCCTCACCGCCGGCTACGCGAAGTCCTTCAGCGAACAGATCGCCGCCTCCCCGAACGCCGCCAGCGTCAGCGAAAAGGTCCAGAACGAACTCACCAAGTCCTTCTCCAGCGCCGCCAACACCGCGCAGCAGTACCCCGAATACGCCGGCGCGATCGCCGGCGCCGCCCGCACCTCCTTCCTCGACGGCGGCGACTGGACCTACGCCGCCGGGATGATCGCCGTGGCCGCCGGCATCTGCGTCGTCTTCTTCCTCTTCCCCAAGCACGACTCCGAGCTGGCCCTGCTTGAGGGGTACCACGCCGAGGACGCCTAAGCCCTTCGCTGTTACCCCTCCTTATGAGGGGGAAAAGCGAACGGTAGGCTCGTCGGGTGGAGGCGAACTCGTCCGGCGTCGCGTTTTCCAGCGGAGCAGGTCGATGGCTGCTCGCGGTGACGATCGCCGGGTCGGGGATGGCGTTCCTCGACTCGACCGTGGTGAACGTGGCGCTGCCGAAGATCGGCGAGGACCTGAACGCCTCGACCAGCTCCTTGCAGTGGATCCTCAACGGCTATCTGCTGACGCTGGCGTCGCTGATCCTGCTGGGGGGCAGTCTCGGCGACCGGCTCGGGCGGCGGCTCGTCTTCCAGGTCGGGGTCGCGCTCTTCACCCTCGCCTCGCTGCTCTGCGCGGTGGCGCCGAATGTCGAGTTACTCATCTTCGCGCGGCTGGTCCAAGGGGTCGGCGGGGCCCTGCTGACCCCGGGCAGCCTGGCGATCATCGAGGCGAGCTTCCGTCCCGCCGACCGGGCGCGGGCGATCGGCGCATGGTCGGGGCTCGGCGGCGTCGCCGGCGCGATCGGGCCGCTGGTCGGCGGCTGGCTGATCGGCGCGATCTCCTGGCGGGCGATCTTCCTGATCAACCTGCCGCTCGGCGCCTTCGTCTTCTGGGCGGCGGCGCGCCACGTGCCCGAGTCGCGTGACCCGACCGCGACCGGCAAGCTCGACCTCAGCGGCGCGGTGCTCGCCGCGGTCGGGCTCGGCGGCACCACCTACGCGCTGATCGAGGCACCCGAAGGCAGCCTGCCGGCGGTCGTCGTCACCGCGGTGATCGGCGTGGCCGCCCTGATCGGCTTCTTCTGGCAGGAGCGCCGCAGCGCCAACCCGATGCTGCCGCTCACGATCTTCCGCTCGAAACAGTTCAGCGCCGCCAACGCGGTCACCTTTGTCGTCTACGCGGCCCTCGGCGTCGTCTTCTTCCTGCTCGTCAGCTTCCTGCAGATCTCGATGGGCTACTCGCCGATCGCCGCCGGCTCCGCCTCGCTGCCGGTGACCGCGCTGATGCTGGTCGGCTCGGCGCGGGCGGGCGAGCTGGCGCAGCGGATCGGGCCGCGCATCCCGCTCTCCCTCGGCCCGCTGATCATCGCCGCGGGCATGCTCCTGATGCTGCGGATCAACCCCGGCGACAGCTACATCAGCACGGTGCTGCCGGCGGTGATCGTCTTCGGCCTCGGCCTCACGCTGGTCGTCGCGCCGGTCACCGCGACGGTGATGGCGGCGGCCGACTCGGCCAACTCGGGGATCGCCTCGGGCGTCAACAACGCGGTGGCGCGTGTGGCGGGACTGCTGGCGGTGGCGGTGATCCCGGTGATCGCCGGGCTGACCGGGGACAAGTTCTACGACCCGGACAAGATGACCCACGGCTTCCACGTCGGCATGGTCGTCTGCGCGGTCCTGTCGCTGATCGGCGCGGTCATCGCCTGGACGACGATCTCCGCCGACGTCCTCCACGACGAGGAGGGCGAGCCGGAAGAGTGCGACTTCACCTGCGGCGTCGGCGCGCCCGCCCTGCGCCCACCCCGCGAACCCGCGCCGGCCGCAGAGCTCACCGGCGGCAGCTAGTCCGGGGATCGGGGGCCGGGAAGCCGGCGCCTGGGCAAGCTTCGAGGCCTCGCAAGCTGGCGCCCGGGGAAAGGCAAGGGCCGTCTCGTCCACGGCCCTGGCAGGCTGTGGCCGTGGCCGAGAC
>JBOGYZ010000370.1:0-6252 GCA_050697015.1 Solirubrobacterales bacterium | reverse complement strand
ATCGCCCACCGCGGGCAGAAGGTCAGGGTCGTCCTCCCCGGCGGCGGCGAAGCTCCCGGCGAGGTGAGCGGCCTCGCCGCGGTCGAACCCTCGGCAGGCGGAGGTGGGTCGGGAGAAGAAACGGAAGCCGGGGTCGAGGCGACGATCGCGTTGACCGGGAAGCACAAGATCCCCGCGCTCGACGGGGCGAGCGTCAGCGTCCGCTTCACCCAGCAGGTGCGAAAAAACGTGCTCAGCGTGCCGCTGACGGCGCTGGTCGCGATCGGCGGCGAACGCTTCGCGGTCCACGTCATCGAAGGGAGTTCCCGGCGGCAGATCGTCGTCACCCCTGGCCTCGCCGCGAACGGCTACGTCGAGGTCCGCGGCAAGGGGCTGGAAGCCGGGATGCGGGTGGAGACGGGCGAATGAGCGAGCCACCGGTCCTCGAGCTGCGCGACGTCCGCAAGTCCTACCCCGGCGGGGTCGAGGCGCTGCGGGGGGTCTCCCTGCGGATCGGGCGCGGCGAGCTGGCCGCGATCGTCGGACCCTCCGGCTCTGGCAAGTCGACGCTGCTGCACCTGATGGGGACGCTCGACCGGCCGACCGCGGGCTCCGTCGCGATCGAGGGGCGAAACCTGGCGAGCGCGAGCGATGACGAGCTATCGGGGCTGCGCGCGACCAAGATCGGCTTCGTCTTCCAGCAGTTCCACCTGCTCGAGGCGGCGCCGGTTATCGACAACGTCGCCGACGGCCTGCTCTACGCCGGGGTGCCGGCCCGCGAGCGACGCGAGCGCGCGGCGGCGGCACTGGCCCGGGTCGGCCTCTCCCATCGCGAGCGCCACGGCGCCGCCAAGCTGTCGGGCGGCGAGCGCCAGCGGGTCGCGGTGGCACGGGCGCTGGTCGGCGAGCCCGCGATCGTCCTCGCCGACGAGCCGACCGGAAACCTCGACACCAGGACCGGCGGCGAGTTGATGGAGCTGCTGCGGGACCTGGGCAGGGACGGCGCGACGCTGGTGATCATCACCCACGACGAGGAGATCGCCGGCTCGGTGCCGCGCCGGATCGCCGTCCGCGACGGGCTGATCGAGGGCGATGCGACGGCGGCGCCGGTCCGGTGAGCCGCCTGCGGCTGCGGGACCTGCTGCGCCTGGCGACGGTCGGCCTGCGCACCCGCAAGCTCCGTGCCGCCCTCTCGGTGCTCGGGATCTCGATCGGGATCGCCTCGCTGGTCGCGGTGCTGGCGATCTCGGAAACGAGCAAGGCCGACCTGCTGGAGAAGATCGAACGGCTGGGGACGAACCTGCTCACGGTCGGCCCCGGCGAATCGCCCTTCGGCGAAGAAACGAAGCTGCCGGCCGCCGCCGCGGGCCGCATCCGCCTGGTGGAAGGGGTCGAATCGGCTGCCGGGACGACGATCGTCGAAGGCGCCACGGTGCGCCGCAGCTCCTACGTGCCGGCCAACATCACTGGCGGGATCTTCGTCGAGGCCGCCGACCCGGAGCTGCTGGCGACGCTCGAAGGGGCGACCGCCTCCGGTCGCTTCGTCGATCGTGCGACCGAGCGCTATCCGGCGATCGTGCTCGGGGCGAAAGCGGCGCAGCGGCTCGGCATCCACGGCGTCGCCAACGTCGTCCAGGTCTACGTCGCGGGTCGCCTCTTCACCGTGGTCGGCATTCTCGAACCGCTGCCGCTGGTCCCCGAACTCGACAGCGCGGCGCTGATCGGCTACCCGGCCGCGGCCCGGTTCTTCGGCACCGAACGCAGCCCGTCGATGGTCTACGTCCGCGCCGACGAGGGGGAAGCGCAGGTGCGGGGCGCGGCCGCCCTCCTGCCGAGTGCGGCCGACCCCTTCGAACCTTCCGAAGTCGCGGTCAGCCGTCCCTCCGACGCGCTCGAGGCGCAGGCCGCCGCCGAAGGCGCCTTCACCTCGCTCTTCCTCGGCCTCGGCGCCGTGGCGCTCCTGGTCGGGGCGATCGGAATCGCGAACGTGATGATCATCTCGGTGCTGGAGCGCCGCTCGGAGGTCGGGCTGCGTCGCGCGCTCGGCGCCCGCCGGCGCCATATCGCCGTCCAGTTCCTCGGTGAGTCGTTCGTGCTCGGCATCTGCGGTGGCGTCGTCGGCGTCCTGCTCGGCGTCGGCGCGACCGCCGTCTACGCGGCGGCCGAAGGCCTCACCTTGCTGGTGCCGACGATCGCTGTCGCCGGCGGGCTCATTGCGGCCTGCCTGCTCGGTGCCGTCGCCGGCCTCTACCCGGCGATGCGGGCGGCCCGCCTCACCCCTACCGAGGCGCTGCGGACGACGTGACGAGCCGGCCGACCCGCCGCATCCACAGGTCCGCCGGCCGCCGGCGGAAGAACGCCCTCGGCCTCGCGGCGCTCGCCGTCGTCGTGGTGCTCGCCCTCGCGCTCGCGTCGTCCCGGCTCGGCGATCAGGGACAGCGGACGGCCCACCGCCTCGACCGGCTCCCCGGGACCGGCAAGGTCGTCCACCTCGCTTGGCCGTCCGAAGGCGAGGCGGCTGTCGCGGTCAGCGGGCTCGGCAGTCTCGGCACCAGCGGCAGCGGCGAGCCGGTGCCGATCGCCAGCCTCGCCAAGGTGATGACCGGCTACCTGGTGCTGAGGGAAGACCCTCTGGGACCCGGCGAAGAAGGCTTCACGATGGAAGTCACCGAGGCCGACGTCGAGGACTTCCGCCGGCGGGTCGACTCCAACCAGTCGGTGGTCGCGGTGGAAGCCGGCGAGGTGTTGAGCGAGCGCCAGGCGCTGGAGGCGCTGATGCTCCCGTCGGCCAACAACGTCGCCGTCATGCTGGCCGTCCACGAGGCCGGCAGCGTCGAAGCCTTCCTCGGCGAGATGAACGAGGCCGCCGCCGAACTGGGGATGGGAGGGACCCACTACACCGACCCCAGCGGCCTCGAAGACACCACCGTCTCGACCGCCGCCGACCAGCTGAAGCTCGGCCGCGCGGCGATGGCCGACCCCACCTTTGCCGAAATCGTCGCCATGCCCTCCACCGTCCTCCCGGTCGTCGGCGAAGTCGCCAACTTCAACGAACTGGTCGGCCACGAAGGCTTCGTCGGCATCAAGACTGGTTCCGACGACGCGGCCGGCGGCTGCCTCCTCTTTGCCCGCCGGATCGAGGTCGACGGCCACACCCGAACCGTGCTCGGCGCCGTCCTCGGCCAGCGCGACGGCGACCTGATCCAGGCGGCACTCGACAGCGCCAAGGCTCTCGCCGAGTCGGCCGCCGCCGCTGCCCGCGGGCGAGCCTGAAGTTACCTGGCGGTATACCATCTGGTAACTTAGTCGCGTGACGACCCGCCCCGCCAAGCGCCTCTCGGCCGCTGAGCGCCGAGACCAGATCGAACGGAGCGCGACCGAGTTGTTCGCGTCGCGCGGGTACGCGGCGACCACGGTCGACGAGATAACGCGGGCGGCAGGGGTGACGAAGCCGATGCTCTATCGCCACTTCGAGTCGAAGCAGGAGTTGTGCATCCGACTGTTGGAGCGCTACCGGGACGAGCTGGTCTCGGCGCCGCTGGCGCGGTTCGATCCCGATGCCGTGGATCGGCGGGAGCATCACACCGCGATGATCGGGGCCTGGTTGGATCACGCGCGGTCCAACCCCGCGGCCACGCGGCTCCTCTTCACCCCGATCACCGGCGACTCCGAGGTGGGGGAGGCGCAGCGGGACCTCTACGAGCGGCAGCGGGCCACGCAGGCGGCGCTGCTCCGTGAGTTCGCCCCCGCCCTCGAGGACGAGGAGATCGAGCCGATGGCGGAGATGACGAGGGCGAGCCTGGCCGCCCTCGGGCTGTGGTGGCTCGACCACGCCGACGTCGATCGCGAGCGGCTGGTCGCCGTGCTCCTGAGGATGTTCGAGGCCCTGATCGGTTCGCCGGCGGATGTCCGCGCGAGCGCTCGGGCCAAAGCAAAAGGAGGAGACCGATGAAGGCAAGGGATGGCCGCGAGAAGGTCCGGTTCACCAGCGGCGGCGAAGAGTGCGTGGCTTGGCGCTATCCCGGTAGCAACGGCGCCTGCGTGGTGATGGCCGGAGGGTTCGCGGTGCCGAAGGAGCCGGCGACCGACCTCTTCGCCAGGCGCTTCAACGAGGCGGGGTTCGAGGTGCTCGCCTTCGATTACCGGGGACTTGGTGAGAGCGACGGCCAGCCAAGGCTGGTCCAACCGGTCGGCGACCTGCTCGAGGACTGGGAGGCGGCGATCGACTTCGCCCGGACCCTGCCGGGAGTCGAGGAGACGAAGGTCGCGGCCTGGGGGTTCTCCGCCTCGGGCGGCCACGTCCTCGCCGTCGCGGCGCGGCGCCCCGACCTGGGAGCGGCGATCGCCCAGACGCCTCTCGTCGACGCGCCGGCCTCGGCCCCGAAGCTGGCCCGCTACTCAACCTCGATCGCCCAGCTACGGCTGCTCGGACGTGGCGTCCTCGACGCGATCGGCGGCGCGCTCGGCCGCCCGCCGCTCCTGGTGCCGCTGGTCGGCGAGAAGGGCAGCGTGGCGATGCTCTCGACCCCCGACGCGCTCGAAGGGAATGTCGCCCTGAACGGCGGCGACCATCCGCAGTGGGAGCAGAAGGTCGCGGCCCGCTCGGTCCTCCGCCTCAGCGCCTATCGACCCGGCCGCCGCGCCGCCGGGATCCGCTGTCCGGTCCTCTTCGTGGTCTGCGACGACGACCGCAGCGCACCCTCCGACCTGACCGAACGAGTGGCGAGCGGGGTGCCCGGCGGCGAGGTCGTCCGCCTGCGAGGTCGCCACTACGCGCCGTTCATGGAGTCGCACGAGGACGCGGTGGACGCGCAGGTGTCGTTCCTGCGGGCTCACCTGGTCGAGTGCAGCCGGGAGCCGGCCACACCTAGGTCGGGTCCGCGGGACGAGGCCGGTAGGCGCTCACCAGGACGGAGACGGTGACCTCGGTGGGGAGGGTGCCGGCCTCGACCTCGGCGAGGTCCTCGGCGCTCAGGTGGTGGGCGCTCGGGGTCATCAGCATCAGGTCGACGGCCTCCTCGGGGGTCAGCGACGCCGTGTACTCGATCCGCTCCGTGTCGACGGCCTCGAAGTAAGGGTCGAGTGCCCGGTGCAGGCGCTCCTCCTTCTCCGGGTCGATGCCCACCATCTGCCCGACCTCCCGGCGCAGCTGGGCGAGGTGCCCGTCGTCAGGACGCGCCACGATCAGCCGTCCTTCCGGGTGCAGCACGCGGTGGAACTCGGCCGGGTTGCGTGGGGCGAAGACGTCGAGCACGAGGTCCACCGACGCGGTGGCGACCGGGAAGGGACGGAACACGTCCCAGGTTGCGGCGGCGGCGCGGGGGTGCGCCTTGGCCGCGGCGCGCAGGGCGCGGACCGAGGAGTCCAGTCCCAGCCCGCGGGCGTCCCGTAGGGCGTCGAGAGCTCCGGCGAGGTAGTAGGCGGTACCGCAGCCCACCTCGAGGAGGGTGGCCGGCGGCCGCGGCGGGCGCGTTGCCAAGTCGGCGACCGCGGCGCGGATCGGGGCGAAGTGGCCGGCCGCCAGGAAGCTGAGGCGCGCGCGTGCCATCGGCGCGTCGTCGCCGCTCCTCGCCCGGGAGTCGCTCAGCAGGCTTGCGTAGCCATGGCGGGCGATGTCGAAGCTGTGGCGGTCCCGGCAGCGCAGCGAGGAGTCGACGCGCGAGAGGTGTGCCCCGCACACGGGGCAGCGCAGGATGGGCAGCACCCGGTCGAGGGCGGGCAGATCGAATTCAGGCATGAGAGCAGGTCTCATGTTGGTCGCACATTCGGCCGGAACCCTCATCAGTCCAATACGTTCGCCGATTACGAGAAACGTCAGGTCACATCAACAGCAGGGGAGAACATATGAATGATTTGTCGAGTCGTAAGCGTCCGATGGCGATAGCGCTGGTCCTGGTCGTCGCGGTCGTGGGCGCGGGCGGAGTGCTCGCCGGGTGCGGGAGTGACAGCAGCAAGATCGAAAGCAACGTCGAAAAGCAGATCGAAAAGGGCGACGAAATTGCCGAAGAAGCCGTCGAAGGGGCCAACAAGCAGGCCGAAGCGGCGCTCCAGGAAGCCAAGAACGAAGCCAACGGCGAAAGCTCCAAGCAGGTGAAGGAAGGCGTCGAAACGGCAGAAAAGGGGATCGAAGAAGGCAGGGCCCAGGCGAAGAAGGGGATCGAAGAAGGCAAGGCCCAGGCCAAGCAGGCCATGGAAGAAGCCAAGAAGCAGATCGAAGAAGCCACCAAGTAGTCACCCCGTCCGTTCCGCCCATCGGGTCGACCCGATGGGCGG
>JBOGYZ010000369.1:0-3291 GCA_050697015.1 Solirubrobacterales bacterium | reverse complement strand
CGATAGCTCGACCGGCCCTCGTCCTTTCCGTGTCAGTTGTCCTGGCCGCCGTCGGCTGGGGCGTCGGCACCCAGATCTCCACGGTCAGCGAAGTCCGCCAGCTCGCCCCCCACAACCTCCGCCAGGTCGAAAACCTGAACACCTTCGAGGAAGCCACCGGCACCACCGGCGACCTCGAAGTCCTGGTCGAAGCCACCGACCTCACCGACCCGGCGACGATCGAATGGATGGCGGGCTTCAAGCGCCGCGTGCTGAAGGAAGACGACGTGACCGCCGGTCCGGCGCTCTCGGACTTCCTCACCCGCGGCGGCAAGGTGACCAAGTCCGGGATCGAAGCGACGCTCGCCGCGATGTCGCCGTACTCGCTGCGTCAGGTCGCCCCGCTCGGCCCGAACGGCAAGGTCGGCCACCTGGCGCTGATCGGCTTCGGGATCAAATCCCAGACGCTGGCGGAACAGGAAGCGCTCCTCAAGAATGTGCGCGCGCAGATCGGCGACCCGCCGGCCGGGGTCGAGGTCAGCCTCACCGGCCTGCCGGTGATCGCCACCGAAGCGGGCTCGGAGCTCTCCTCGAGCCGCTACTGGCTCGCGCTCGCCGGGCTCGGCGCCGTCGCACTCGTCCTCCTCCTGCTGCTGCGGAGCTTCCGCCGCGCGCTGATCCCGCTGCTGCCGACCGTGCTCGCCACCGGCTGGGCCTCGCTGCTGATCTGGCTCACCGGGATCCCGCTCAACCCGATGTCGGCGGCGCTCGGGGCGCTGACGATCGCGATCGCCACCGAGTTCGCGGTGATCCTCTCCGGCCGCTTCGAACAGGAGCGCTCGATCGGCCTCGATGTCACCGCGGCGCTCCGCCGCGCCTACGCCCGCACCGGCGCCGCCGTGGTCGCCTCCGGCCTCACCGCGATCGCCGGCTTCGCCGTCCTGATCGCCTCCGACATCCGCATGCTGCGCGACTTCGGCGCGGTCACCGTCATCGACCTCGCTGCCGCGCTGCTCGGCGTCATCGTGATCCTCCCGGCGACGCTCGTCCTGCTGGAGCGGCGGCGCCCGTGAAAGGCGTGGCCAACCGCTACTCGCTCGCGGTCGGGCTGATCTTCCTGGCGCTGGTCGTCGTCGCCTCGCTCCACGCCCTGAACGGGGGTGGCGAAGACACGCTCGGCCTCGACAAGCAGCCGACGCGCTGGCCGCTGCCGGAGTTCGCGGTCCCCGCCGCGGCGGGCCAACTGGAAGGCGACGCGAACGTCTACCAGGACGACTGCGAAAGCTCCTCGCTGCCCTGCCCGGACGACGCGAAGCGCGCCCCGGCCTGCCAGATCGCCACCCCCGGCGCGATCCGCGTCTGCGACCTCTTCGACCGCCCGCTGGTGATCTCGTTCTGGTTCGGGACCACGAGCAGCTGCGAGGAACAACAAAACGTGGTCAGCACCGTCGCGGCGCGGTACCGTGGACGGGTGAACTTCCTTTCGCTGGACGTCCGCGATTCGCGCGGATCCGTTCGTGAATTGGTTCGCGAACGGAGGTGGGAGATGCCGGTCGGATTCGACCGGGACGGCGCCGTGGCCGCGCTCTACCGGATCGGTGGCTGCCCGACGTTTGCCTACGCCTACCCCGGCGGCACCTTGGAGAGCGCCTCGATCGGCGAACTTGGCGTCGGGGGGCTCAGCCAACATGTGGATGAACTGCTGAACGCAACGCGGGTGGCTGAAGGGGGCTAGAGATGGCGACCGAAAGTGCACGGGCAGCGATCGGGTGGGAGCCGGCGCCGAGGCCGGGTTGGGTGGCACCGCATCTGGAGGCGGAGTTCCCGGGGTTGTCGCTGGCGATGGTGGAGGTCGACGGCCGTCCCGGGCGCAGCCCGGAGCCGGTGCGCCACCGCCTCCGCGATCTCTCCAATCGGCTACGCGGCGCCGAGGCGATCCGCCTGCGCGGCCGGCCGATCCCCTGGGCGTACCGGGTCTTCTACCGTCAGATCGGCCTCGATCCCGACCGCGATCGCACCCCGGTCGAGCAGCTCGTCCTCGACCGCCTCCAGGACGGCGGCTTCCGCAGCCGCGGCCTGCCCGCCGACGCGCTGACGATCGCCACGATCGAGACCGGCGTCGCCCTGCGCTGCTTCGACGCCGACCGCCTCGTCGGCGAGCTCTGCATCCGCGACGCGGCGCCGGGGGAGCGGCTGCCCGGCAGGTCGAGCGAGCTGGCCACCGGGACGCTGACGATCGCCGACGAATCGGGTCCGGTCGGACTCCTTTTCGGCGACACCGCGGCGGGTTGCGGGGTCGAACGCGACAGCCGCCGGATCGCGATCGCGGCGGTCGGCGTCGGCGCCGTCCCCTCGATCTCTATTGACGAGGCGTTATGGATTGCTGCAGCGACCCTCGAGGCGGCTTAGAATCCGACTATGCGGGGAGTGCTCGAAAGAGTCGCGGTCGATGAGGGTCTGGCCCGCGCCGAGCTGCGCCGACAGATCGCCAAGCTCGAGCGTGAGCTCGCCGGGCTGGTCGCCGAGGGTCTCGGGCGCGTCGTCGTGCCGCACCGGGTCGCCGCCGCGGGACCGCCGCGGGTGCTCGACCTGGGCGAGCTCGAGGAGGTCCGCGACTCGCTCGCCGGTCGCCTTGCCGATGCACGCCGCGCGCTCCTCGAGCGCGATGCCTTCGAGGAGGCCAACCGCGAGCTCCTCGACGAGATGCTTGCCGCCCCCGCGGCCTACCCCTGGCTGCGGATCAGTCGTGATGACCTCGGCCTGCCGGGCTGCGGCCACTGGCACTCGCGCCCCGTCCTCGGGCCGCTCGGGATGCTGATGGGCTGGTGGCGGGTCAAGGTCTCCTCCGGATGTCCAAGAACCGCGCGGCTCGCGGCCGCTCCACTCACGTCTCCAAATCGGACGAGCGTCCGCCGGCACCGTGGGGCAATGCCCCGCTCGCCGAGTTGGCGATCCTCGCGGGGATCGTCTGCCTCGGAATCGGGATCTTCGGCTCGCACGAGACGCTGATCGGCGTCGGCGTCGGGCTCGCCGCGGTGGGCGGCATGGAGGTGGCGATCCGTGAGCACTTCGCCGGCTATCGGTCGCACACGACGCTGCTGGCCGGCTTCGTCTTCGTGGTGGTGACCGGCGTCCTCTTCTACGCGGCGGGGCTGGTCCTGGCCTACGCCCTGCCGATCGGCGCCGTCTGCTTCGCGGTCGCGTTCTACCTCGCCCGCCGCGCCTTCCAGCGCGCTTCCGGAGGCCTCAGCTTCCGGATCGGCGGAATGCGCGGCTAGGCGAGGGCGGCGGGACCGCCTGGGGGGCTGCTTT
>JBOGYZ010000368.1:0-3147 GCA_050697015.1 Solirubrobacterales bacterium | reverse complement strand
GCCCTGGCAGGCTGTGGCCGTGGCCGAGACGGCCGGGTCTGTGGGGGAATGTCATCGGATCGTCGCGGTAGGGACCCGCGGGGGCCACGAGAGGGACACGGATCCGTCACCGACCACGGAGTTCGTCACAGAGACCGTGGGAAGTACACGCTTCCGCGCGTGTTGGGCAACAGTCAATTCCGCGCTGCATGCATCGACCCCGCTATAGGGTGGTGAATGCATGCAGCGCGTTTTCTGGCCCGGATTTCAGGCCCGAAATCCACGCCAAGGCGCGCGGAAGTGTGGAGTTCCCGGCATCTTCGTCACCGATGCGGGCGGATGTGCCTTCTCTCGCGCATCCGCCTCACGTAAGTCCGACCTCGCACGGTCCCTGTGCAGGCCCCTCACGTCCTGGGCGTCTCATGGTGGTCACAGCCTGCCAGGACCGCCATGAGACGCCCGGGACGCATCTCGGACGGGCGGGGCGGCGGGAACCCCCGGCTACTCCCCACCCCCCGACAGGTCGAAGATGCTCTTCACGTCCGCTGGTTCCGGCAGTAGCCCGTGGGAGCTCGCCCAGGCCGACCATTCCTTCAGCACCGGTTCGGAGAACGGGGCGGGCTTCAGCGCCGGCAGCAGGACCTTCAGCTGCGCCGCCTGGTCGGCGCGTTCGAGGCTCTTGTTGGCGGCGAGGAGGTCGTCGAGCGCCTTCTGTGGCTGGGACTCGGTGAATTCGTAGCCGCGCGTCGTCGCCTCGACCATGCCCTTGACGAGCTCGGGGTCTTCCTTCATCTCCTTGCGGGTCGTCGTCAGCACCAGCTCGGGGTAGGAGGGCGCGCCGAATTCGTCGACTTTGAACACCCGCAGCGGGATGCCCTGGCGTTCCGCCTCGACCGCCTCGGCGTTCCAGAAGCCGGTCGCCGCATCGACCTTCCCGGCCGCCAGCGAGGCGACCGCGTTGAAGCCGATCGTCACTTCGTCGACCCCGGCCGGGTCGCCGCCGTCGGCGCTCACCTCGGAGTCGACGACCGCGGTGTCGGAGGGGAGCCCGGTGACGCCGACCGTGTGGCCGTCCAGATCGCGCGGGCGCGCCACCGGCCCACTCTTACGCGCGAGGATCGCGGCGAGCGGAGTCTGCACGATCGGCATCAGCCCGACCAGTTCGAGGCCCTTCTCGTCGGCGATGCCGAGGTCGGTGATGTCGAGGATCGCGAAGTCGGTACGGCCCGCCGCGAGCAGCTTCGGTGCGTCGGTCGATTCGCCTGGGACCTGGACGTGGAGGTCGATTCCGGCGTCCTCGTAGAAGCCTTCGGCCTGGGCCGCGTAGATGCCGGAATGGACCGCGTTGGGCGTGAAATCGAGCACGACGGTCGCGCCTTTCGGCGCGCCCGGTTCTGCACCGTCCCCGCCGCAGCCGGCGACACCGGCGAGCAGCAGGGCGGTCGCCAGCAGCGCGACAGCCCGATTCATCTGGCAGGGACCTTAATTCCTTAAGCGAATATGGGTAGACTGCCGCCGCTTAATTTTTGGCGAGGGAACGAAACTTCTAGGAGGGGAACGAGAGTGGAGCTGGAGCAAAAAGGGCTGTCCGCGTATCTCGCGGAGTTGATCGGCACGTTCTTGCTGGTCTTTTTCATCACCAGCGTGGTCACTCTCTACGTATCGACCGGCGCGCAGGCGTCGTTCGGCTCGGACTTCGCCGTGGTCGGCTTCGTCCAGGGACTGACGCTTTTCGGCGTGATCTGCATGTTCGGCGCGGTCAGCGGTGGGCACTTCAACCCGGCGGTGACGCTCGCCGCGGCGACGATTCGCAAGATCAGCATCATCGACGCGGTCATCTACATCCTCGCCCAGCTCTCCGGCGCCGTCCTCGGCGCATTGCTGACCAAGGCGTTGCTGCTCGACGAGGGTCGCGCCGGCCACTACGGCGCCGGATCGATCAGCTCGCTGCTCTCCGGCAACATCGCGGGTGCCGCGGTCGAGGCGATCGGCGTCTTCGCGCTCGTCCTCGTCATCCTCGCCGTCGTCTTCTCCGAGAAGAGCCTCAAGGACTGGGGCCCGCTCGCGATCGGCCTCACCTTCGTCTTCTGCGTCATGGTCGGCGGTCCGCTGACCGGCGCCTGCTTCAACCCGGCCCGTTGGTTCGGCGCCGCGCTCGTCTCCAACGAATGGGGCGGGACCTGGCCCTACCTGGTCGGCCCGGTGGTCGGTTCGTTGGTCGCGGTGGGTGTGTGGCGCTTCGTGATCGAGGCCGGTGGCCCGTCCCCGGTCGAGCCCCCGCAGCGGGTCGCCCCGGCGGCGGCACGCGGCGGCAAAGGCGCCGGCCCGCTCGACCCGAAAGCCGACCCCAAAAAAGCCTAAGGAGCGCGCCCGGCGCGAGCGCGCTGGAGCCAACCCCCCAGTTGGAAACAGGGCGCGTCCGGCCGAGCCGGCGCGCCCTGTAGCTTTGCCGGGGTGCAACGGGTTACTTTCTCCCGCAACTTCACCCTTTCGCTCTCGCGGACCTGCCAGTGCTACTGCAAGTACTGCGCCTTCGCGACGCACCAGGCGCACGTCCACGCGCCGGTCGACGTCGAACGGATCCTCGACGAAGCGGTCAAACGCAACACCAAGGAGCTGCTCGTCCTCACCGGGGAGCGGCCCGAGGTCAACCCGGTCGTCGCCGAACGCCTGAAGGCGTGGGGCCACGAGGACTTCACCTCCTACGTCGTCTGGGCCTGCGAGCGGGCGCTCGAGCGCGGGATGCTCCCCCACACGAACCTCGGCGTCCTCTCGAAGGGCGACCTGGCCCGCCTGCGCGAGGTGACCGCGTCCCAGGGCCTGATGCTGGAGAGCGTCGACGACAGCCTCATGGAGACGGTCCACGCCGGTTCGCCGACCAAGCACCCCACGGAGCGCCTGAAGACGCTGGAAGCGGCGGGCGAGCTGATGATCCCGTTCACCACCGGGATCCTCGTCGGGATCGGCGAGAGCTTCGAGTCGCGGGTGCAGTCGCTGGAAGCGATCGCGGAGGTGCACGAGCGCTACGGGCACATCCAGGAGGTCATCCTCCAGAACTTCGTGCCGCACCCGCGCTATTACGGCGCCGAGGTGGCGGAGATCGCCGACGAGGCCAGCCGCAGGCGCTGGTCGGGAGGCGGCGAGGATCCTGGACGAACCTCCCCGCAG
>JBOGYZ010000367.1:0-18965 GCA_050697015.1 Solirubrobacterales bacterium | reverse complement strand
CGCTCGGGCGTGCGTGGCTGCGGGTCCTCTGGCGCTGCTGGCAGGACAGGGTGCCCTACGACCCGGCTCTTCACGGCAATCTCCGACGGCTCGAACCCACGGGGGGTTGACACAGGACGTCTCATGCCGCCCCTCCGGCGAGCTCGAAGATCGTGCAGGCATCGCGGTCGGCGGCCGGATAGCGATCGCGCAGGTGAGCGGCGAAGTCGCGGTAGTGGTCGAGCCACCAATAGTCGGACGCCGGCAGCACCAGGTAGGAGGCACCCGCGGCGCGCAGCTGCTCAAGCTGGGCGATCGCGTCCTCGCTGTCGCGCGGATGGTGGCCGAGGTAACGGCCCTCCGGATCCTGGGGGAAGTGTCCGGCGGGTCGCCGAGCGCCGAGGGCGACCAGCTCGCGATCGCCGCGGCTCACCACGAGCACGTCGGCGTCGCCGGGGACCGTCTCCTCGATCGCTTCCCGCACCAGCTCGACCTGCCTGCGGTAGCCCAGGACCTTGCTCGGCGGATCGATGAAGCGCTCCTGCAGCGCCCTCGCCTCGGCTTCCAACCGGTTCGCCCCGGCGAGGAGACCATGGTGATCGACCGCCACCCCGGTCGGGGCCCGTTGCGACGGGACATCGCCGCCCGTCCCGGCGATCGCGGTCAACCGCATCACCTCGGCCAGGAGGTCCGAGACCTGGCGCGCGTAGGTCTCGAGCAGCGGCTCGAGTTCATCGCCGCGCCCATCTTCGAGGGCGCCGAGCAGCGGCGAGACGGTCAGTCGCAGCGGGTAGGTCGCCGCGTACTCGACCTCGAGCAATCCGTCCTCCAGGTAGATCGCGAGGTCGTCCCGGCGCACCGTGTCGCGCCAGCGCTCGCGGTAGAGGGCGACGCTCCGCTCGAAGCGATCGGAGCGCCCGCGCGAGGCCGACTCGAGGTGGACGACCACCGCTTCGTGGCAGTAATGGACCTCTCCCCCGCGGGCGCCGGCGCGCAGGCAGAGGTCGACGTCCTCGAGCGAGTTGAGGAAGCCGCGGTCGAATCCGCCGAGCGCCTCGAAGGCCTCGCGCCGGACCGTCATGCAGGCACCGGTGACCGCCTGCAGCGGGCGCGAGCGGTTGACCTCCGCCCGGTCCTCCGGGAACCCGGCGTAGAGGTTGTGCGGATAGCCGTCCTGCCCGAAGACGACGCCCGCGTGCTGGACGACGCCGGTCGGGAAGACGAGCTTGGCGCCGACGACGGCGGCGGCCGGGTGGCGGTCCGCGTAGGCGAGCATCGCCTCCAGCCAGCCCGGGCGCGGCTCGGTGTCGTTGTTGAGGAAGACCAGCGCGTCGCCCCGTGCCGCCGCGGCGCCGGCGTTGCAGGCGGCGGCGAAGCCGACGTTCTCCGGTAAGGAGACGACGCGGATCCGCTCGCCGTGGCCGGCCAGGAGCGCCGCCGTCGCGTCGGGCGAGGCGTCGTCGACGACGATCGCCTCGCAGTCGGCGGGCAGCGTCCGCAGCAAGGCGTCGAGGCAGCGGGCAGTCAGCGCGGCGAAGCCATGGACCGGGACGATCACCGAGGCGCGGGTATGCACACCGGTTTCGCGCGCGAATCGGCCCGGACTCGAGCAACCGGAAGTCACCGTGCCGATTCGCGCGCTCACGCCAGGACCTCCGCCTTCTCCTCGAGCAGGTAGATGTCGCCGCCGCGCTCGTCGGAGTGGACCGCCTGGTAGTGCTCGTCGAGATGGGCGTGGAAATGCTCGTAGTGGCGCAGCCACCAGCGGTAGGTCGGTGGCACGACGAGGTACCGCGCGCCCCCCGCGCGCAGCCGCTCGAGGTGGCCGATCGCCTCGGTGGAATCGGCCGGATGGTGCCCGGCCCAGCCGCCGTCGGGAGCCTGCGGGAAGTGGCGGGCGCGGCGACCGTCCAGGTCCAGCAGGGCGTCGTCCCCGCGGCTGACGACCAGCACGTCGGCGTCGTCGGGCACGCTGGCGACGACCGCCTCGCGCAGGTGCTGGGTCTCGCGCTCGTAGCGAGGGTTGGGCCGGCGGCCGTAGGGCTGCCAGTCGCGGCCCCACTTCTCCGCGTAGCGCGACTGGTTGGCGCGCAGGATGCGCCCGTACTCGCCGCCCGCGACGAGCTTGCCGAATGAGGCCTCGCCGAAGTGGTGGACGACGACGTCCTCGATGCAGCGCTGCTGGTAGCCGGCCGCCCGGGCACGGTCGGCGTAATCGTCGTCCTCGAGCAGCCCGACCTCATAACGCTCGTCGAGCGGGCCGAGCCGCAGGAACGTCTCCCGCCGCAGCGCGAGGCAGTACATCGCCGGCGAGCGCAGCTCGATCCAGTTGCCGGCGAACTGATGGGCGCGGCGGGCGGCGAGGTCGAGGAATTCCCCCCAGCGCCGGTAATCGGTCTCGATCTCGGCCTCGTTGCCGATCCGGTTCGTCACCGGCCCGACCAGGCCGACCTCGGGATTGCGCAGGTGGGCGATCAGCCGCGGCAGCCAGCCCGGCGGCACCATCGTGTCGTTGTTCAGCAGGACCAGGTGCTCGCCGCCCGCCAGCCCCAGCCCCTGGTTGCAGGCGGAGGCGAAGCCGGTGTTGCGGCCGTTCAGCAGGACGCGGACGCGGGCGTCGGCCCCGGCCAGCCGCGTAAGGTACTCGGGCGTGCCGTCGGCCGAGCCGTTGTCGACGACGATCAGCTCGAGGTCGACTTCGCCGCTGTGGGCGAGGACGGTCTCCAGGCAGAGCCGGTTGAAGGGCAGGCCGCCGTAGGTGACGACGACGACGCTGGCGCTCCCACGGCCGAGCCGCGGCGGCCCGTCCCAGCGCGGCGCCGCCGGCTGACGCGCGGCGACCAGGATCGTCTGCGGCGCCAGGCGAGTCGGCCGTCGCGACACCGGTTCGAGGACCAGGTCGCGCGGGAAGACCGTGTCGGGACGCCGCGGCCGCGGCGCCTGCGGGTGGATGTCGAGGTGCTCGAGCAGGGCGCCGAGGACGACGGCGTGGTCGAAGTGCTCGCGGGCCAGGTCGCGCGCCGCCCAGCTGTGGATCGAGTAGTCGGCGTCGACCCGTTCGATCGCCTCGACGGCGCCCTCGGGCGAGTCGAAGGCCAGCAGGCCGGCGCCCGTCGGCAGAGCGGCTTCAAAGCCGGTGTCCTGGGTGACGACCGGCCGCCCCGAGGCGAGGTAGGTGGCGCTGCGGTCGCTGAACCAACCGGTGCGCAGGCGCACATTCTGGTCCTTGGCCACGGTGAACTCGCCCCGCGAGGCGCCGATGTAATCACGGTAGACGTCGATCCCGCGCGAGACCTCGAGGCCGTCGCGGACCCCCCAGCCATGGGCGCGCAGCAGCTCCCGGTCGCTCTCCTCGCAGCTGCTCAGCGCCAGCTCGAAGGAGGCGCCCGAGCGCCCCGGCAGGTCGAGATGGCGGAGGAACTCGTGGTGCTTGCTCCAGGTGTAGCGCTCGCCGCCGTAGGTGACGTCGCGCCACTCCTGGCGCCAGTTGCCGATCGTCGTGTAGAGGTCGGCCGGGTGGGCGCCGCGGTCGGGCCAGAGGTCGAGCACGATCGGCTGCCGGGTGGGGACGAAGGGGAAGCGGTCCTGGGCGGGAAGGCCGCAGTCGGCGCCGCCCCAGTTCTCGGCGAAGGTGAAGAAGGCGGAGTGGGGCTCGAGGAACTCGATCGTCTCCGGCACGCCGTGGTGCAGCTCCAGCTGCAGTTGCACCGGGTCCGTCTCCAGGTAGACCAGGCGGCCGCCGGCGGCGAGCTCGGGCAGCGGCTGGGTGCCGCCGTGGAGGTTCAGCAGCAGGTCGGCGGAGGCGTAGAGGCGTTCCAGCTCGAGCTCGCTCATCCCGAAGCAGCTGCCGTCGTCGTGGAGGGCACGGAAGGCCCAGCGGTCGGCGAGCCCGAAGCGGCGCATGATCGCGGCGATGTACTCCGCCGCCAGCGCCGAGCTGTCGTCGCCCGGGTCCGACATCAGCATCGATGGCGTGCGTGCGTGCGTCTCGACGTAGTAGGCGTCGCAGCCGAGCCGCTCGAAGCCCAACAGGTAGTGCAGGTTCTGCCAGACGACGCCGGCCACCGGCATCTTGCTCATCATCCCCAGCACGACGACCTTGGGACGCCTCACGCCGCACCTCCGACCTGGGTCCAGGTGATCCCGCCGCCGTTCGCGCCGGCGAGGTCACGCGGGCCGCGCGTCGGCCGGCGGCGCTCGCGCGTCTGCGCGTCGTGGAGCTGGCGATAGGCGCCCGCCACGGCGACCAGCTCCTCGTGGGTGCCGCGCTCGACGATCCGGCCGTTGTCGACGACGAGGATCTGGTCGGCATGGCGGACGGTCGAGAGTCGGTGGGCGATCACAAACGAGGTGCGCCCTTCCATCAACGTGTCGAGCGAGTCGAGGACGACCGCCTCGGTCTTCGAGTCGATCGAGGAGGTCGGCTCATCGAGGATCAGGATCGGCGCGTCCTTGAGGAAGGCGCGCGCCACGCAGAGCCGCTGACGCTCGCCGCCGGAGAGCTGCGCGCCGCGCTCGCCCAGCTCGGTGTCGTAGCCGTCGGGCAGGTTGCGGACGAAGTCGTCGGCGTTGGCGGCGCGCGCCGCCGCGTAGATCTCCTCCTCGCTTGCGCCGAGCTTGCCGTAGGCGATGTTGTCGCGGATCGTCCCCGAGAACATCAGCGGCTCCTGCAGCACCAGGCTGATCTGCTCGCGCAGCGACCGCAGCTGCAGATCGCGGAGGTCGACGCCGTCGATCTCGATGCGGCCGCGGCTCGGGTCGTAGAAGCGGACCAGCAGGCTCATCAGCGTGCTCTTGCCGGCACCGGTCTTGCCGACGATCGCCACCCGTTCGCCGGGCAGCGCGTCGAAGGAGATGTCCTCGAGCGTCCGCCGCCGGCCCGGGTAGGCGAAGGAGACGCCGCGCGCCGTCACCCGGCCGCGGGCCCGGTCGAGCACGAGCGAGTCCGGCTTCTCCTTGACGACCGGCTCGGTGTCGAGCAGCGTCAGGGACGAGTGGAACTGGACCAGCTGCTCGTGGATCGTTCCGACCGTGCTGCTGATCTGTTCCAGCGGTTGGTAGACCGACGTGATGTAGGTGATCAGGACGATCAGCTCGCCGATCGTGATCTTCCCCTGGATCACGTGCCAGGCGCCGAGGCCCATCACGATCGAGATGCCGAACGCCGAGGCGGTCTGGACGCCGAGCGTGTAGAGGCTCTGGCTGACCGTCAGCTTCACCCGTTCGTCGACCGCCGTCTGGCCCTGTTCGCGGAAGCGGCGGTGTTCGTGTTCCTCGCGGCCGAAGGAGACGATCACCCGCAGCATCGTCATCGCCTCGTTGACGATCGAGAGGCTGTCCCACTCGAGTTTCTGAACCCGCTGCAGGCGCGGCACGATCCGCCGGCCGTAGAGATTGAAGGAGAAGAAGAGGAAGGGCAGGATGATCAGCGCGACGAGCGCGATCTGCCAGTCGATCAGCACCGAGATCACCAGCATCCCGATCAGCGTCAGCAACGCCTCGGCGATCGGTGGCATGACCATCACGATCGTCCCCACCGCCGACGCCTGGAGGTTGATCTGGCTCATCAGCGCGCCGGTCTGGCGACGGTCGTGGAAGGTGAAGGAGAGGCGTTGCGCGTGGGCGAAGAGGTCGCTGCGCAGGTCGAGGACCATGTTCTGTTCGGTCTTCGCGCCGAGGTAATGGTTGAGCACGGTGAACGCGTTGCCGAACACGATCAGCAGGAAGCGCGCCGAGACCATGCTCACCAGGACGACCCAGACCATCGGGTCGGGGCCGAAGATGTCGCGGACGATCCCGGTCGGTTCGGTTTCGTGCAGGACGTTGTTGAGGATCACCGCGAGCGGCCACGGCTCGGCCAGGCCGAAGACGGCCGCGGCCGCGGTGAGGCAGATGACCAGGATCAGCCGGCGGCGGTAGGGCCGCAGGTAGGGGCGGATCCGCGGCAGCGCCTTCCAGAGGTCCCAGGCCCCGGCCTCGTCGTTCTTACGGCGCGGGGCGCGGCCGAATCGGCTGCGCATCCGCACCGGTCCCATGCCGGGGCTCATCGCCGCTCCTCGCTCTCGATTCGGGGGCCGATGAAGGGCGGCGCCGGCCGCTGGCCGTGGTCGCCCCGGTCCCGCCGCGCGCCGCCCGGCAGCGCCCGTCGGAGTCGCGCCCGCCGCTCCCCCTCGGGGCCGTGGATGCGCTCGCCGAGATCCGTCGTCGCGCTGACCGCGAGCCGCGTCGCCGTGGCCGTCCCCTCCAGTGCGCCCACGGCCGCCAGCACGATCAGGAGGCCGATCGCGATTGCCGGCCCGAACCGGTGCTGGTAGACCGCGAGGCCCGCGAGTACAGCCAGGACGCCGACCGCGGCCTCGCCGGCGAGCGTCGCCCGTGGCCAGATCCGCACCCGCAGGAGCTGCCTGCCGTGGCCGTGCTCCTCGACCACGGTGCGCAGCCTGACCCCACCGAGCGCGCCGGCGCGCAGGTCGAGGTCCCAGCGGTCGAACGGCCCGCCGCTGCGGACCAGCCCGCCACTGGCGGCGAGATTTCCCTCGAGCGCCTCGACCCAGAGCTCCGGCGAGGCCCACCGCTCGCTCCAGACCGCCACGGTGCGCGGATGGGGCAGGCCGGGCCGGGCGCGGGCGCGCCGGCGCCAGGGGGAGAGCCCGTTGCGCAGCCGGCCCGCCAACCGGGCCGCGGGTTGCAGGAGGAAGAGGAGCGCGGTGAGGTCGCGCCGCCGCAGGGTGCCCAGCCGCGAGCGCCCGCGCGTCGCCGGGTGAGCGCGCCAGCCGTTCGCGACGGCGGTCGCGCCGATCCAGCCACCGACCAGAAGTACGGGCGGCGCGGCCAGGAACAGCGGCGGCCAGGCGAACCCGAGGACCGAGACGACGGCGAGGGCGGCGACCAGGAGCAACCCCTCGGGCGCGCCGAGGATGCCGGGCAGCGCCGAGGGGGCGTCGTAGACCGACTGGAACAGGCCGCTCCCCCAGGTCCCATAACGCACCAGCGACCGGCGCCGGCCGGTCGGCGCGCCGGGTGCCTCGTAGATGCGTCCGGACCAGCGCGAAGCGCCGACCCGGTTGTAGCGACCGGGCCACTTGCGCTCGAGCAGCGCCTCGGCCTTGCCGTAGCCGTATTGCTGGCGCAGGTAGCGGCGCACCGAGTCGCGGCGGCGATGCATGACCATGGCGCCGGCGCTGAAGCCGAGCCGATGGCCGGCCTTCTGCAAGCGCCAGCAGAGGTCGACGTCGTCGCCCGCGCTCCGGAAGCGCTCGTCGAAGCCGCCGACCGAGACCAGGACGTCCTTGCGGAAGGCCATGTTGCAGCCGGGCACATGCTCGGCCTCGTCGTCGGAGATGAGGACGTGAATCGGGCCGCCGGGGGCGGCGGCGACGCATTCGGCGACGAAGCCGTCGTCGTCCGGGGGGACGTTCGGGCCGCCGACGCCGCCGTAGGCGCCGCGACGGAGCAGGTCGGCGACGAACAGGAGCCAGTCCCGATCGGGGAAGGCATCGTCGTCGAGGAAGGCGACGATCTCCCCCCGCGCCGCCTCGATGCCGATGTTGCGGGCGTTGCCGAGGCCGCGGTGCGCGGTCTCGAGCACGGTCGCGCCGTGCGCGCGGGCGATCTCGGCGCACGTGTCGCCGCCGCCGTCGACGACGACGATCAGCTCGAAGTCGGGGTAGTTCAGCGCGCCCGCACCCGCCAGGCACTCGCCCAGGGTCTCCGCCCCGTTGTAGGTGCAGACGACCACGCTCACCTTCGGCCAGGCGCCGTCGTCGACGAAGGGCGCGGTGGCGTAGGCACGGCTCATCGCCTCGAGCGCAGGCTTCGGACCGCGATCGCGGTCCACGACGCCGAAGTCCCAGTCGAGCACGTCGTGCCCGCCGCGGTGCCACTCGTCGGTCCAGGCGAACACGAAGGTGCCCGCCGCGCCGCCGGCGAAGCCGCGCCGCAGTTGCCAGTCGAGCACCCGCGCCTGGGCCTCCTCGCCGTTGCGGCGACTGTCGATCCCCACCTCGGTCAAGAGCAGCGGGCGGTCGCCGGAGATGTTCTGCAGGCGGTTGAGATAACCGGCGTAGGTCGCCTCGTCCTCGAGATAGACGTTGAATGCGGCAAGGTCGAGGAAGGGCAGCTCGAGGTACTCGGTCGAGGGGTAGTTGACGTAGGTGACAAGGCCGTCGGGGTCGGCCTCCTTCGCCGCGTGGAAGAGCCGCTCGATGAACCGCTCGACCGCGCGCTTGCCGTGCCAACGCACGATCGCGGCCGGGATCTCGTTGCCGACCGAGTAACAAAGGATCGCCGGGTGGGCCTCGCAACGCCGCACCTCCTCCCCCAGCCGCTGCGCGATGTCCCGGGAGCGCTCAGGGTCTTCGAGGAACGCGAGGTGCTGCTCCCAGGCGACCCCGACCATCACGTGGAGGCCGTGCTCGAGGGCGGTGTCGAGCAGCCAACCGGGCGGGCGCTCGTAGGTGCGCAGGGAGTTGACGCCCGCCGCGGCCATCGCGGCGAAGTCCTCCTCGACCCGGGCGGGCGAAGGGAACGCCCCGCCGTCGGTCGGCCGGAAGGTCCCGTAGGTGACCCCACGGGCGTGGAACTTGTCCCCCGCGAGCAGGAGGGAGCGACCGCGAGTGCGGAAACGGCGCGTCTGCTTCTGGGAATGGGGAACCGTGGATCGCTCCTGTCTTCCGAGACTCCAGGAGGAAGGCCAATGTCCTGCCGTTATGAACCGGGTGTTTGCTTGTCCGCCCAATACCGAGGAGGGCCGAGGGCGAAAAATCACCATAGCCACGCCTCCAAATAGACTGGACGTCTGTTCCAATCGGTTTGGGGGGTATAGATGAGATTCCCTTGCCGGTTTCCCGCTTTGCTCCTACGCTCGCGCCGCATGAGGTCCTTGGTAACCGGAGGCGCCGGCTTTATCGGCTCGAACCTGGTCGACGCGTTGGTCGCCCGGGGCGACGAGGTGACGGTCCTGGACGATCTGTCGACCGGCAGGCGCGAGAACCTCGATCAGGCGCTGTCCGCGGGCGCCTCGCTGGCGGAGCTCGACATCCGCGACCGCCCGGCACTGGAGGCAGCGGTCGCCGCCGCCTCGCCCGAGGTCGTCTTCCACCTGGCGGCGCAGATCGACGTGCGGGTCTCGGTCGCCGACCCGGCCCTCGACGCCTCGATCAACGTCGGCGGCACCGCGAACGTGCTCGAGGCGGTCCGCGCCACACCGGTGCCGCGGCTCGTCTTCGCCTCGACCGGCGGCGCCATCTACGGCGAGGGCGAGGGGCGCACGCTGCCTCTGGCCGAGGACGCCGTGCTCGCGCCCTTCTCGCCGTACGGCCAGAGCAAGCAGGCGGCCGAGCTCTACATGGCTCTCTACGAGCGCCTCTACGGGGTCTCCTCGGTCTGCCTTCGACTCGGCAACGTCTACGGCCCCCGTCAGGACCCACTCGGCGAGGCCGGCGTGATCGCGATCTTCTGCGGCCTGCTCCAGGAAGGCGCGCGCCCGACCGTCTTCGGCGACGGCCTCCAGACCCGCGACTACATCTTCGTCGCCGATGTGGTCGCCGCCATGCTCGCCGCGGCCGGCTCCGACATCAGCGGCCCGGTGAACGTCGGCACCGGCATCGAGACGGACGTCCTCGCCCTCGCCCGGGCCCTCGGCGACCTCGCCGACGTTCCGTTCGAACCCAGCTTCGCCCCACCCCGGACCGGCGAGGTCCAACGGATCACGATCGACCCTTCCCGGGCCGAGGGAGAACTCGGCTGGCGAGCGACGACCAGCCTGTCGGAGGGTCTGGAAGTCACTCTCCGCTCACTCGCCCAGAGCGCCGCCTCGACCACCTAGAGACCGCCAAATTCGATCCTCCGTCCGTGTGGCACCGTGCCCCATTTCGTGCCCTGGGCTCTCTGGGATGCCCGGCGAGCCTGCCCGCCCGTCAGGCTCGACGCGTCCTGTGGAAAGTCCGCTACTCGACGGGCGTCTCGCCGGCAAGAACGGGGTCCGCGGTGGGGTCGATGCCCGCGCCGACAGGCTCGACCACGCCGCCGGGGAGGAGCGGGCCGAAGCCTTTTCGGGTCATCTCGCCCCAGTGCTGGTTGCCGCGGGCAAGGGTGTACCAGGCGCGCATGCGGACGAGGGCGAGCAACTGGCGGTAGCCGATGTTCTCGATCACGGCGCAGACCGCGAGGCGCATCAGGTCCCTCCAGCCGGGATAGCGGCGGAAGGCTCGCTCCTCCATGAGGATGACGAGGAAGGTGAGCACGAGACCATAGGTCAAGGCGATGGCCAGAAAGGCGAGGGCGAACGGGAGGGGAATGATCCCGAGGGCTACCGCGAGGACGAAAAGGACGTAGCCGACGCACTCGATGGTCGGCCCGATCAGCTCGAAGACGAGGAAGTAGGGCATCGCGATGCTGCCGATTCGGCCGAAGCGCGGGCGGAAGAGCATCGCGCGATGGCGGGCGATCATCTCGATCAGGCCGCGCTGCCAGCGGTCCCGCTGGCGCACGAGGGTGCCTAGATCCTCCGGGCACTCGGTCCAACAAATCGGGTCGGGGAAGAACGTGATCCGACAGGGCTCGCGGCGTTCGCGCTGGTGTCGGTGCAGCCGGAGAACCAGCTCGGCGTCCTCGCCGACGGTTGTCGGGTCGTAGCCGCCGACCTCGACGCAGACGTCGCGCCGGAAGAGGCCAAACGCACCGGAGATGATCATCAGCATGCCGCTCTTCGACCAGCCGACGCGCCCGCCGAGGAAGGCCCGGAGGTACTCGACGATCTGGAGGTTCGCGAGGAGGTTTTTGGAGGTGCGGACCTCGACCAGGTGACCGTCCTCGAAAGTCGATCCATTGACGACGCGGACGATCCCGCCGACGGCGACCGTCTCCGGCGCCGCCTGGAACTCCCAGACGAGCCGCGAAAGCGCCCCCGCGTCCAGCATCGAGTCGCCGTCGATCGCGCAGAAGAGAGGGAAGTTGGCGTGGTTGATACCGGCATTGAGCGCGTCGGCCTTGCCGCCGTTCACCTTGTCGATGACGATTATCCGCGGCTCCAGCGGACTCGCGTACACGGCGCGGACCCGTTGGGTGGGGAGGTTCGAGCGCGGTACCCGACCGACCTCCACCAAGCCGAAAGCCTCTTGCAGCACCCCTAAGGTCCTGTCCTTGGAGCCGTCGTTGATGACGACGACCTCGAACTCGATGAACTGCGATTTGAGCAGCGAGCGCAGCGAGGCGACGATCGAAGGCTCCTCGTTGTAGGCAGGCACGAGGATCGAGACCGGCATGCTCATCTCCGACTCGGCGACCGATCGGTAGTCGCGCACCGGCCTGCGCTTGACGTAGTTCTCGATCGCCCGCCACCCGGCGATCGCGAGGACCGTGTAGATCACCTGCAGGACGAGGACATAGGACAGCATGAAGATGTTGAAGCCGTACAGGAAGTGTTCGAACGGGTCCATCACGCCGCCACCCGCTCGGCGATCACCGTGTGCAGGGCGAGCTGCTCGCGCGCCCGGTCGGCCGCGTAGCGGTCCTCGTGCTCGACCGCTCGTCGAAGCGCCTCGATACCTGGATCGCCGAGCTCACGCAGGGCGCGGGCGGCGTTGGCCCGGACCCACCACGCCTGATCGGAAAGGCACTGCTCGAGTGGCTGCAATGCGTCCAGGGCGCCGAGGGCACCCAGCGATTTCGCCGCCTGCGCACGGACCGCCCAGACTTCCGAGGAGAGCGCCGCGATCAGGGCCGGCACACACTCCGGCCCGCCGGAGCGTCCCAGGGCCCGGGCGGCGGAGATTCGTACCTCGACCGCCTCGCCGTGCAGGAGCACGGTAAGTGCGGCGGCACCGCGCGGATCGCGGGCGAGCCCCAACGCCCGCGCGAGGCTCGCCTCGAGCTCGGCTCGATGGGCACGCTGAGGCAGGCCGGTGGGCGGGTTCGAAACCGGGACACATCCACGCTCCAGCATCGCGACAATCGTCACCACGGCCCAGGGCGCTCCGAGCCGCTCGATGATCCGCTCCGGGGGCAGGGCCTTCGACGCCAGCCCGTCGATCAACAACTCGGCGGCGCGCGGCGTGGCGGCGCGAGCAAGCCCGGAACAGGCGACGAGACGGGCATCGGGATCGGGGTCGCTGAGGAGCGGCGCGATCTGCTCGACCGCCGCCGCGGTTCCGGGCCGCGAGAGCAGGAAGGCGGCACGGGCCCGGGTGATCGCCCGGCGGGACCGCAGGTCGGCGATCAGGTGTGGCCGCAGCGAGGACGCCTCCATGCCGCGGCCGATAGCCTCGAACTCGGCCGGGGCGAGCGACGCATGCGCGGCGTCGATCGAGGCCGCCAGATCCATCTGCGCCTCCGTGTCACGGGCGGCCGTGAAGACCGCCGCGATCGCGTCCACGTCGGCGCTGCCGAGCACCGACTCGTAGTGAGCACGCCGCTCGGTCGACCTCGATTCGCGTCGATCGCGCCGCAGCTTGCGGACAAGGACGAGGCCGACCAGCGCCGACCACAGCAGCAGGCTCGACCCGACCAGGAGGATGAGACCGGATACGACACTCATCCCCCGGATATCGACGGTTTCGGCGCCCGACTAAAGGGAGGCGATGCGGGCGCGGCAGGCGGCGGCGATTTCCCCGACGTCATCGGGCTCGATCAGCCGATGCGAGGGCCCCGTGTCGCCCGCGAGTGCCCGCAGCGTCTGGAGGTAGGCGCGGCGCGCGGCCTGCTCGTCGCCGCGCAGGTCATGGGCGCGCGCGAGCTGGAAGGCGGCCAGCACGAACGAAGGCTCAACGTAGAGGGCGCGCCGGAGCGAATCGATCGCGAGCTCTGGATCGCCGTTCGTAAGCTCGCTCAGCCCGCGGACGAAATGGGCCTCCGCGTTCAGCGGATCTTCTTCCAGGACCCGCTTCGCGGACTCGATCGCCCCCTCGTAATCGCCTCGATCGGCGGCCCCGATAGGCAGGCCGAGGTCAAGCGGGACGTGCGATCTCGCCGCAGGCACCCGCTTGGCGGGGCGCCGCGGTCGCGCTTGACGGTTGGCCTGGCGAGTCCGCGGTCGGCGGGAGACCGTCGCTCGCGGTGCCTCGGCCGTCGTCTCCCCGCCGGGGGCGATCGCGCCGAGGCGGCGGGCCGAGCTCACCAGACGGTCGGCCGCGCCGAGGATCAGATCGCCGCCGGGACGCAGCGCCGTCTGCAGCGACCGGACGACCTTGGCGGCAGTGTCGGAGCCGAAATAGATCAGGACGTTGCGGCAGAGGATCAGATCGAAGGAAACCTCGGCCGGTGGCGGCGCGGGATCGGCGATCAGATTGTGGCGGCGTAGGCGAACGAGCGAGCGCAATTGCTCGCCGACGACGCTCCCCTTCTCCCCGCGGACGAGGAACCGGTCGCGGCGCTCGGGGCTGAGTCCGCGGACGGAGCGCTCCGAGTAGACGCCCGCCTCGGCGCGCCGCAGCGCCCGCAGCGAGATGTCGGTGGCAAGGATCGACACCGGCGGGCGCCCATGCCCGAAGGCCTCCGTCGCCAGCATCGCCACCGAGTAGGCCTCCTCCCCCGAGGCGCAGGCGGCCACCCAGACGTTGACCTCGGCGGCCCCGCGCGCATGGGCTGCCGCCAGCAGGCGATGCCAGTCGATCGCTTCCAACTCGCTCGATTCGCGCAGGAAGAATGTCTCCTGAACCGCCAGCTGATCGACCAGGCGGCCGAGCAGGAGGGCGTGCTCGGGATCATCCTCGGCAAGCAGGGTCTCGGCGGTGGTCGCCGGCGAGACCCGGCGGAGCGCCGCGACCAGCGCATCCGTCTGCGACTCCTTGACCACGATCCCAGTCTCCCGCTCGACCAGCGCGGCGAGCCTGGCGAGGACGTCGGTCATCTGGGCCCGGCGGAGGGTCGCAGCGCCGCCAGTGTCTCTCCCAGCGTCGCCGGCGCGGCGCTCAGATCGGCGCCCCCGTCGGACACCGCCTGGGGCATCCCGTAGACGACGGAGGAACCCTCGTCCTGGGCGGCGACCAGGCCGCCCACGCGACGAATCTCCGCCGCTCCCTCCGCCCCGTCGCGACCCATTCCGGTGAGGACGACGCCGACGGCCCCCGCTCCGCAGCTCCGCGCCAGGCTGCCGAGCAGCGCGTCGACGGAGGGCCGGTGCGGGCCTACGGGCTGATCGGTGAGGGCGAAGCGCCCGGCCTCGGTCAGCAGCAGGTGGTTGCCGTCGGGAGCAAACCAGATCCCGGCACTCGCGCGCGCCCCGTCGGCGGCGATCTGCACCGGCAGCGGCAGCTTCCTGTCGAGCCAACGGACGAAGCCTTCGATGAACCCGGGCGTCATGTGTTGCACGGCGAGGACCGGGACCGCGAAATCGGCCGGCAGCCGGGCGAGGAGCGCCTCCAGGGCCGGTGGCCCACCGGTCGAGGCGCCGATCCCGATCGCCGCGGCGGTGCGGCGGTGGATCTCGACACTCCTCGGCGCCACCGCCGCTCGATGCGAGTCTCGGCGCGATCGCCTCACCCGCATGCTCGAGAGCCGCCGGAGGCGACTGCGCATCGCCTGCGCCCAGACGTCGCCTGGTTGGTCGAGGCGGAGTTGCTCCTTGGAGAGGATTTCGAGAGCTCCGGCCGCCAAGGCCGCCGAGGCACGCTCGGAGCCGCGGGCGACCACGGCGCTGATCACGACGATCGGCATCGGATGCGACTCCATCAGGCTTTGAACCACCTCGAGGCCGTCCATCCCGGGCAGCTGCATGTCGAGCGTGAGTAGGTTCGGCTCCAGCCGTCCGACCTCGGCGATCGCCTCCTCACCGGTCCGCGCGACCCCGACGACCTCGATCTCGGGGTCGTGTTCGAGGAAGCGGGAAAGACCGGTGGCGTAGGCGTTCGAGTCCTCGCAGATCAAGATCCGGCGCGGCTCCATCCGGAGACTCACCCGGCAGTGAGGCGCTCGATCGTCTCCAGCAACGCCTCCTGATCGAACTCGTTCTTGACGACGTAGGCATCGGCCCCCGCGTCGGCACCCCGCCGCCGGCTCGCCTCGTCGCCGAGGGTCGTCACGACCACCACCGGCAGCGAGCGGTGGACATCATCGGCGCGGATCGCCTCGACCAGTTCGAAACCGTCCATCTCGGGCATCTGGACATCGGTCAGCACCAGGTCGAGCTCCGGCATCTCGCGCATCCGGCGGAGTGCCTCGCGCCCGTCCCGGGCGACCTCGACCCGATAGCCGGCCACCTCGAGGATGCTTCGCTGCAGCTCGCGCGCGGAGAACTGATCGTCGACGACGAGCACCGTCCCGGGCGGTCGCGGGGTCGTGTCGTCGGGTCGGTCCAAGGCGATCTCCTCCCTGGGAGCGTTCAGCAGGTGGTTCGGATCGAGGACCAGCGCGATCCGGCCGTCCCCCAGGATGGCAGCGCCCAGGTAGCCATCGACCCCGGCCAGCAACGCGCCGAGGGACTTGATCACCACCTCTTCCTCGCCGATCAGCTCCTCGCACACCACCGCCAGCTGCCTACCGAGCGATTCGACGATGACGGCCGGCGATCGCGGCGGCGGCGCTCCCGGTCCCGCCCCGAGCCCGAAGCGGGAGATCGGGACCGCCCTGCCGTCGATCTCGACCGCCGGCTGGTTGCGGAGCGAGGTCGTGTCGCTGACCGCGATGACCCTTCCGACGGCGGTCATCGGCAGGGCGAAGGCTTGGCCGGACCACTCGAAGAGCAGCACCCGCATCAACGCCAGGGTGAGCGGCAGGAGCAGCGTCACTTCGGTCCCGCGGCCCGGCTCGCTCTGTACTTCGAGGCCGCCGCCGAGACCCTCCACGCTGCGCTTCACCGCGTCCATGCCCACGCCACGCCCGGCGATCTCGGTGACCGCGTCGGCAGTGGAGAGCCCGGTCGTCGCGAGCAGGTCGGCGAGCGACCCTCCCTCCGCGGCGCGCGCGATCAGCTCCGGGGCCACCCCGCGACCGTCGTCGACGACCTCGATCGCGACCATCCCGGCGCGCTGGTGGGCGCGCAGCTCAATCCGCCCGAGCCGTGGCTTGCCGGCCCGCTCGCGCTCCTCGGGCGACTCGATCCCGTGCGCGACGGCGTTGCGGAGCAGGTGGACGATCGTCTCCGAGATGCCGTCGAGGATCACGCGGTCGAGCTGGGTGTCGGCGCCGCTGATCTCAAGCGAGGCCTCCTTGCCGTACTCGGCGGCAAGGTCGCGGACCGCGCGCGGAAACGGACTCGTGATCATGCTCAGCGGCAGCGTCCGCATCTGGACCACGGAGTCCTGCAGGTCGGCGAGCAGGCGCTCACCGAGGTCGAGCTCCTCGGACGCCTGGCGGATCTCCGGCCCGGCGCCGTCGAGCGCGTGCTCGAGGCGCCGATGGTGGAGCACGGTCTCGCCGACGGCATCGAGCATGCGGTCGACCTTCGTCGCATCGACCCGGATCGTCGGCGTCCGCTCGGTGGTCGGTGCGCCCGTGCTCAAAGCCTGCGGAGCCGGAGCGGGCAGGTCCTCCGCCCGGACCTCCGAGGTCTCGGCACCGCGCTCCGCGCCGAAGGCTGCCAGCTCCTCGAGCAGAGGCGGCGCCACCCCCTGCTCGCCGTTCACGGCCCTCCCCAGCCCGTCGGCGGCGCGCAGCAGCAAGTCGACCAGATCCGCCGGGACCGAACCCGCCTCGCGTCGCTGCTCCACCCGCTCCTCGATCGCGTGGGCGAGCGCGGTCGACTCCTCCCAACCGATCATCGCCGCGCTGCCCTTCACCGAGTGGGCGTCGCGAAGGATCGAGTCGATCTCCTCGGCGCCGCCCCCGCCCGACTCCAGCGACAGCAGGTTGGCCTCGATGCGCTGCAGGCAATCACGCGCCTCGGCGCGGACCAGGTCCCTGATCTCCTCATCGGAGGCGCTCAACGGACCGCGATCGAGGAGAGGACGGCATCGACGTCGAGGATCCCGACCAGCTCACCGTCGATCATGCAGGCGCCGTGGAGCAGATCCGACTCGACCTGCTCGGAGGGCGGCGGCAGCGCCTCCACGTCGAGGACCTCGTCGACGCGGAGGCCGGCACGCAGCTCACCGGACTCGACTACGACCACCCGGCTGGGGTCGCCCCCGGAGAGACCGAGAACGGCCGAAAGCAAGGCCACTGGCAGGACCTTTCCGCGCAGGTTGCGGACGCCGAGGATCTCCGGCGGCGCGCCGGGGACCGCGGCGACCGTCCCCAGCTCGGCCACCTCGAGCACCCGGTCGACCGGCAACGCGTAGTGCTCGCCGGCGACGCGGACGTGGACGTGGACGCCACTCACCGCCGCCCCGCCGGCTCGATCGCTGACCGATCCGCAGACTCCTCGCCGTCCGAGCCCGCCGCGGCCAGGCGGGTCAGACCGGCGAGGCCTTCATCGAGCTCCTCGATCAAACCCTGGACGGTTTCGGCGGCCTCGGCGCGCTGGCGCCCCTCCGCCGCCAGCTGCTCGGCGGCGGTGCGGATCTGCACCATCGCGGCGGAGACCTGCTCGGCGGCCTCCTTCTGCTGCTCGGTCGCACGGATGCTCTCTTCGAGGACGTCGGCGGTCGAGGTCATCAGCTCGCCCACCTCGGTGGCCTGCCGGGCTCCCTGCTCGGTCGCCATGATCGTCGCGTTGGTCTCGTCGCGCACGCCGGCGACGATCTCGCGGATCTCCTCGGTGGAGGCGATCGAGCGCTCGGCCAGCTTCCGTACCTCCGAGGCGACCACCGCGAAGCCCTTGCCCGCCTCGCCCGCGCGGGCGGCCTCGATCGCCGCGTTCAGGGCCAGGAGGTTGGTCTGCTCGGCGATCTCGTTGATCAGCTCGAGCACCTCGCCGATCTTCTGGCTGCGGTCGCCTAGCGCCAGCGAGCGCTCCGAGATCGCCTGCACCTGCACCTGCATCTCGCGCATCAGCTCGCCGGTCTGCTCGGCGGCGGCGGAGCCGGCCTTGGCGTTGTCGGCGATCGAGGTCGCGGTCGCGGTCAGCTCTTCGGCGGTCGCCGCCGCCTCGGCGACCGCCGAGGACTGCTCGCTGGTGGCGGTGGCGGTCTCGCTCATCGCGGCGAGCATCTCGTTCGCGGATCCGTTCAGCATTTCCGCGGTGCCGGCGATCTCGTCCAGTCGGCGGCGTTGCTCGCCGAGGTGGGCGATCTTTTCGTCGATCACGCGGAAGAGGCGCGCCAGCACGCGGCGGGCGTACACGCAGACGCCGATCGCGAAGAGGGTGGCGAGCAGGGCGGCGATGATCGCGACCGTGCGGGCGCTCGAGGCGGTCGAGTCGGCGCGCGCACTCGCCGCGGCGGCCTGTTCCGCACTCGACCGATCGAAGGCGTCGATCCGACGCTCCATCTTCTCGACCTGGGCCTTGTAGGGGAGCACGCCTTCGTCGAAGTTCGGCGTGCCCGCGACCGGTTTCACCTTGTCGTGGAAGGTTTTTTCGAGCTGGCGCTGGTCTGCGGAGATGCGATCGACGATGCCGGACTCTCCGGCGCCGAGGCCGCCGCTTTGTTCGAGCGCGTGGAGTGCTTCGCGAAGCTCCTTCTTCACGCCCGCCAGGTCGGCGAGATCGGCCGGGTCGCCGTCGCCGCCATAGGCATCGGCGATGCCGCCCTCGTCGGTGACGTCGGTGCGGACCTCCTGGGCGTAGAACTGGGTCTGGCTCTCGGCCAGCGCGTCACGGTCGGCGCTGCGGGAATCTTCGAAGCGGACCAGGGCTACCGCGACGGCGATCAGGAACAGCAGCACGACGACGCCGATCAGGACCGTCAGGCGGTCGGCCGGCGCATCCCATCGCTTCCTCAGTCGAGTCATGACTCAACCGCCCCCTCGCCCGTCGCCGATCGCGATCCCGTGCTCGTCGAGCGTCTGTTCGAGCCGGGCGACCTGTTCCTCGACCTGCTGCGCCGCGGCCGTGCGCTGCGATCCCTCCGCCGCCAGCTGCTCGGCGGCGGTGCGGATCTGCACCATCGCGGCGGAGACCTGCTCGGCGGCCTCCTTCTGCTGCTCGGTCGCACGGATGCTCTCTTCGAGGA
>JBOGYZ010000366.1:0-3061 GCA_050697015.1 Solirubrobacterales bacterium | reverse complement strand
CGGCGGCCAGGCCGTTCGCCATCAGCGAGGTGCCGATGCCGGAGCAGCCCCAGCCGATCTCCTCCTCGATGATGCAGCCGGAGAGGTAATCGAGGCCCGGGCCACCGTAGGCCTCGGGGACGTGCGTGTTCATCAGGCCGACGTCCCAGGCCTTGCGCAGCACCGCGTCGGGCCAGGTGCCGTCCTTGTCGTACTCCCAGGCCACCGGGCGCATCTCTTTCTCGGCGAAGGAGTGCGCGAGCTCTTTCAAGTCTTTCTGTTCGTCGGTCAGGGTGAAGTCAACCACCGCGTGAAGCTCCTTTAGTTGCGAGAACGGACCCGATTGACTGGTCAGTCAACCAACAGGAGCGTACCGGATACGCTGTGTCTGTGGGACTTGTGATGGCGCTTTCCGTGGGGGTGAAGGCCGGGGCCGTGCTGATCTTCACCGGGGTGGTCGCCCCGCTGGTCGGCTTCGGGCTGAAGCGGCTGACCGGCGGCTGGGACTCCTACGGTGGTGGAGCGTTCGCGATCCTGCGCGACCAGCCCGCCCGCAAAGGGGCGGAGCCGCAGTCGACCGATCCCGCGATCCAGGCGGCCGAGGTGCGCCAGATGCTGTCCGCGAAAGCGGCACGACGGGAGGAGCGGGGCGAGCCGATGCTCGACGTCGAGGCCGAGTCGGCGCGCCTCCTGGCGGCGGCCGCGGAGGGCGGTCCGACGGGCCATGACGACGAGCTGCGAGCGGAGGTCCGCCAGCTCGTGATCGCCCGTAACGAACGCCGGCGGCGGGCAGGCTTGGAGCCCCTCGACGTCGACGCCGAGACCGAGCGGCAACTGGCCGAGCTGGGTGGCTAAGATCCGGCGTCGATGCCAGCCGATCCAGAGGAGAACCTCTACCAGGTCGAGGAGCTGCTGAACCAGCCCGGGACCTACTTCAACCCGCAGACCGAGGTCGTCGTCATCGTCGACGACTCCGCCTCGATCGACCAGGAGGTCTTCAACATGGAGGCCTACGAGGGTGCCGAGTGGGTTCGCCTCTCCGACGAAGTGCCGGTCGACGAAGACGGCCGGGATCGCGTCCTCGAGGCCTTCCAGACCTCCTACCACCCCGGCTCCACCGGCTCCGTCTCGGCGACCGCGCTCGAACAGGGCGACGAGGAGCTCGACGAGGACGAGGACGGCCAGGACCCCGGCCGCGAGGACATCGACGGAGCCCCCGAGGACTGATCCTCCGGGTTCACAGCGTCGTATCCACAGCCCCGCTGCCGAGCGCTAGGTTGATCGAAATTCTCGGGTCAACCGAAGGGGAGCACGATGGCTGCAGCGACGATCACCGAGCACGAGGCCGAGCAGGTCGAGAAAGCCAACGCGACCGGGAAACAGCCGGTCGTCTTCGTCCAAGAGCACCCCGAGGTGTTCGCGAAAAAGTCGATCGGGCAGATCGCCGACCACTTCGACGAGGTGATCGGGGGGCTCGACAAGAAGCCCGCGGTCATCGGCCACTCCTTCGGTGGCCTGCTGACCCAGATCCTCGCCGGGCGCGGCCTCTCGGCGGCGTCGGCCGCCTTCGACTCGGCGCCGTTCCGCGGCATCCTGCCGCTGCCGATCTCGACCCTTAAATCAGGGAAACCGGTGCTTGGCAACCCGGCCAACCGCGGCCGCGCGATCCCGCTCACCTACGACCAGTTCCGTTATTCCTTCGCCAACACCGTCAGCGAGGACGAGGCGATGCAGCTCCACAACGAATTCTCCGTGCCAGGGGCGGGCGTGCCGCTGTTCCAGGCCGCGGCCTCCAACTTCAACCCTTGGAGCGAGGCCAAGGTCGACCACAAAAACGCCGAGCGCGGCCCGATGCTGATCGCCTACGGCAGCGAGGACCACGTCTCGCCGAAGGCGATCAGCGAGGCGATCTTCAAGAAACAGGAGAAGAACGCCGGGGTGACCGAGCTGGTCGAGATCGAGGGCGCGAGCCACGGCCTGACGATCGACAGCGGCTGGCGCAAGGTCTGCGACACGGCCCTGAAGTTCGTCCAGCGCTTCGTCTGATGGACCTCGGGCTCGAGGGCAAGGTCGCCGTCGTCACCGGCGCCGGCAAGGGCATCGGGATGGCGGTGACGCGAGCGCTGGCCGATGAGGGCGCGCTGGTCGTCGCCGGCTCGCGAACGACCGCGACCCTCGAGGGTCTTGAGCGGGTGACGCCCGTCGCCGTCGACCTGGCGGCGCCGGGCGGCCCGGCCGAACTGGTGGCGCGCGCGGTCGAGGAGTTCGGCCGCGTCGACGTCCTCGTCAACAACGTCGGCGCGGTGAAGATCCGGACCGAGGGCTTCTTCGGCACCAGCGACGCGGAGTTCGAATGGGCGATGCAGATGAACTTCTTCATCGCGCTGCGGACCACTCGCGCGGCGCTGAAGGTGATGGTCGAGGCGGGCTCGGGGGCGATCGTCAACATCGCCTCGGTGAACGCCTTCTTCCAGCCGGACGCCGGGACGATCGACTACGGCGCCGCGAAGGCGGCGCTGGTCAACCTCGCGAAAAGCCTCTCCCAGGAGTTCGGCCCGAAGGGGATCCGCGTCAACTCGGTCTCCCCCGGCCCGGTCGCCACCGACCTCTGGCTCGGCGAGCACGGGGTCGCCGAGACCGTCGCCGCGGCGACCGGCACCGACGCCGCGACCGCCCGCGAGCAGGTCATCGCCGGAATCGGCGGCTTCGCCACCGGCAAGTTCACCGAGCCCGAGGAAGTCGCCAACATCGTCGCCTTCCTCGCCTCCGACCGCTCCGCCAACGTCACCGGCGCCAACTACCTGATCGACGGCGGCCTGATCAAGACGACCTGACCGCCCCTCTGCGGTCCGATGTCGCCGGGGCGGCTTCAGCCCTCGTCGACATCGTGCGACATGTGGTCGATGTCGATCGCGCGGATCAGACCTTCCACCCCGCGTTTGAACGTCCGCTGCGCGGCGGTCGGGCTGTCGAGGAGCTTCCGGGGCCCGGAGAAGGGACGCGGCCGCTTGAAGCTGGCGCCCGGGGAAAGGGACGGGCCGTCTCGGCCACGGCCCTGGCAGGCTGTGGCCGTGGCCGAGAC
>JBOGYZ010000365.1:0-4114 GCA_050697015.1 Solirubrobacterales bacterium | reverse complement strand
GTCTCGGCCACGGCCCTGGCAGGCTGTGGCCGTGGCCGAGACGGCCGGGGATGTGGGGAGTGATGAGGGACCGTCGCGGTCGGGGCACGGGAGGGTCACGGATCCGTCCGCGGAAGTCTCATCTCGTCACAGAGACGCCGGGAACGTCACCCTTCCGCGCGCCTTCCTCATGCCCCGCCCCGGTGCGTTCGCACTTTGCCGTGCATAGCGCGGCAAAGTGCGAACTCATCCTCTGCGGGGGCTCACTCTCAAGAAGAAGGGTCACGGAAGTCCGACCTTCGTGCCGCACCCGTGCCCGATCTTTCACGAACCCCTCACTTCCTGGGCGTCTCGTGGGGGTCACAGCCTGCCAGGATCCCCATGAGACGCCCAGGACGCAACTCGGACGGCCGCTACGGCCCGAACAACGCCCCATAGGTACGGCACCGGGATGGCCCGCCGGCCGTCTGGCCAATATTGTTCACGGATCGATGGCTAGTACGGGGCAAACGGACGTGCGGGCGGCCGTGTCCGACCTTCTCTTCGAGGGGCGGGTGCTGCACCGCGCAGGGATCGTCGGGCCGATGCGTCCCGACAAGGCGCTGCGGGTAGGTTCCACCTTCCTGCGCTGGGGCGCCTCGCCGGCGACCGGCGTCACCGTCGCCTCGATCGAGCACCCGCACGAGATCGCGATCCTCGACGAACGCGGCTCGCTGACCTGGCGCCGCCTGCACGAGCGCTCGAACGCGCTCGCCCACTCCTTCGAAGCGCTCGGCATCGGCCCCGGCGACGGGATCGGTTTGATGGCGCGCAACCATCGCGGCTTCCTCGAGACGACGCTGGCGGCGGCCAAGCTCGGTGCCTCGGCGCTCTACCTCAACACGATGTTCGCGGGCCCGCAGCTGGTCGAGGTGATGAAGCGGGAGGGCCCGAAGGCGCTCGTCTACGACGAGGAGTTCGCCGACCTGCTGGCCGGGGTCGAGCCGAGCGTGCAGCGGGTCGTCGCCTGGCACGACGGCGCGCCGCCGCCGGGGATGACGACGGTGGAGCAGCTGATCGCCGACGGCGAGCCCGCGGACCTCGCCCCGCCGCCCGACAAGGCCCGCTTCGTGATCCTCACCTCGGGCACGACCGGGACGCCGAAGGGCGCCCAGCGGACCAGCCCCGACGGGCTGATGACGCTCGCCTCGCTGCTCGACATGATCCCCTACCGGCGCGGCTCGACGATGATGATCGCGGCGCCGCTCTTCCACTCCTGGGGATTCCTGCACTTCGTCATGGCCCTGCCGACCACGTCGACGATGGTGCTGCGCCGGCGCTTCGATCCGGAGGAGACGCTGAAGGCGATCGAACGGACCCGCGCCGACGTGCTCGCCGTGGTGCCGGTGATGATCCAGCGGATCCTCGGCCTGCCCGACGAGACCCTGAGCCGCTACAAGCTGTCCTCGCTGAAGATCGCCGCGCTGTCGGGCTCGGCGCTGCCGGGCGAGCTGGCGACCCTGTGGATGGACCGCTTCGGCGACAACATCTACAACCTCTACGGCTCGACCGAGGTCTCCTTCGCCACGATCGCCACGCCGACCGACCTGCGCGCCGCGCCGGGCACCGCCGGGCGGCCACCACGCGGCACCACGGTCCGCCTCTTCGACGAGGACGGCAAGGACGTCGGCCCGGGCGAGGTGGGGCGGATCTTCGTCGGCAACGACATGAAGATGGAGGGCTACACCGGCGGCGGCAACAAAGAGGCGATCGAGGGGCTGCTCTCGAGCGGCGACGTCGGCCACTTCGATCCCGACGGGCGCCTCTTCGTCGACGGTCGCGACGACGAGATGATCGTCTCCGGCGGCGAGAACGTCTTCCCGCGCGAGGTCGAGGACCTGCTCGCCGACCTCGACGGAGTCACCGAGGTGGCGATCATCGGCGTCGAGGACGAGAAATTCGGCCAGCGGCTGAAGGCCTTCGTGGTGCTGGAGGAGGGGGCGTCCCTGACCGACGCCGATCTCGCCGCCCACGTCAAAGCGAACCTCGCCGCCTACAAGACGCCGCGCGAGGTCGAGTTCCTCGATGAGCTGCCCCGCAACGCGACCGGCAAGGTGCTGAAGCGGGAGCTGGAGGCTCGCGAGACGAGTAGCCGGGACGCCCAGTAGGCTCCATCGGATGACTGAGCCTGCGAGGCAGCTGAAGGCGGTTCGTGAGGCGAACCGCGACATGCACGCGGTCGCGCAGCAGGCGTTGGAGTGGATGAAGGTCTCCGAGGAGCGCGTTGCCGCCGCCGAGGGGAACGCCGACAAGATCCGGGCCGAGCTCAAAGAGCGCGCGATGAAGACGCTGCGTGAGATGAGCGCGCAGGCGCGCAAGCAGATCGAAGCCGCCAAAGCGGCCCAGGCGGCCGCCGAGTCGAAGTTGGGCGCCGCCGAGGCAGGGCGTGACCGGGCCGAGAACTCCCTCAAGGAACTGCGTCACAACTCCGAAGCGGAGCGCGAGCGGACGCTCGCCAAGGCTTCCGAAGCGGGTGCCGACGCCGACTCCAAGGTCGAAGCCGCCGAAACGCGGGCACGGCAGGAAGTCGAGGAGGCCGAGCGCGAGGTCGAGGAGGCGAAAGCCTGCGTGCGGACGGAGGTCGACCGTCGGGTCGAGGAGGCCCGCCGGCGGATCCAGGCCGACGCCGACAAGCGCGTCGCCGAAGCCGAGCAGCGTGCCGCCGAATCGGAGGCCGCCGCCCAGGCCGCCCACGACACCGCGATCCAGCTCGAGAAAGAGATCCAGGAGCGGGTCATGGAGGGGACCGAGGAGGTCCGCCGCGAAGCCGAGGAAAGCGTCCGCAAGCTGGTCGAGAAGGTCGAGCGCGAGGCCGAGGATTCCGCCCGCTCTCGCGCTGAGGCGCAGTTGGAGGCGGAGTCCGAGCGGATCAAGCAGCAGGCCCAGCGCCGCGAGGAGCGCGCTCGCGCGGCGACCGAGGAAGAGATTCGCGCCAGCGTCAGCAAGGCGCGGCGCGAGGTGCAGGCGGCCGCCGCCGACGACGGCCCCACCTGGCTGCGGGGCAGCGCCCAGAAACCGCAGTCCCCCGCCGGCTACCGCACCTACTAGCCCTCGCGGCCGCCGGCCGGTTAACCTCGCTCCTCCATGCGTGAGGTGCGGATCAGGGACACGCTGAGCGGGGCGGTGCAGACGCTCGACGCCGGCCACGAGGTTGGCATCTACGCCTGCGGCCCGACCGTCTACAGCCGCATCCACATCGGCAACGCGCGCCCCTTCGTCGTCTTCTCGCTCTTCGCCCGGTTCCTGCGCTCGGAGGGCTACGTGGCGCGGCTCGTCGTCAACGTCACCGACATCAACGACAAGATCTACACCGCGGCGGCGAAGGCGAGGAAGGCGTCGGCGAAGTTCGCCGAGGAGATGACCGCCGCGTACATCAGGGATACGGACGAGCTAGGTCTCGGACGTCCCGATGCCGAGCCGAAGGCGACCGACACGGTCGACGGGATCATCGAGTTGATCGCCCAACTGATCGAGAAAGGCAACGCCTACGAGTCGGGCGGCGACGTCTACTTCCGCGTCCGCAGCTTCCCCGGCTACGGCAAGCTCTCCAACCGCCGGCCCGAGGACATGGACCAGGGTGAGGAGGCGGGCTCGGCGGGCCTCAAGGAGGAGCGCCTCGACTTCGCCCTCTGGAAGGCGACCAAGGAGGGCGAGGACACCTCCTGGGAGTCACCTTGGGGACCCGGACGGCCGGCCTGGCACATCGAGTGCTCGGTGATGGCCGAGCAGGAGCTCGGCGCCTCCTTCGCCGTCCACGGTGGCGGCTCCGACCTCGTCTTCCCCCACCACGAGAACGAGATCGCCCAGTCGGAGTCGGCCGGGCGCCCCTTCGCCCACGTCTGGATGCACAACGGGATGGTCGACGCGGCCGGGGAGAAGATGTCGAAATCGGAGGGGAACATCTTCCAGCTGAAGGAGGCGCTGGACCGCTACGGGCGCGAGGCGGTGGTCGCCTACCTGATCTCCGGGCACTACCGGCAGCCGTTGGCCTTCGGCGAGCTGCCGATGGAGGAAGCGGGGGCGCGGGTCGAGCGGCTGCGGAACTTCTTCCGGGAGCACCCCCTAGGGCGGGAGGCCGGGGGGGTCTCTCCGGAAC
>JBOGYZ010000364.1:0-5710 GCA_050697015.1 Solirubrobacterales bacterium | reverse complement strand
CCTGCGACCTACCTGGACCTCGCCGAGCCGGGTCGACGGTCCTGCTTGGCCTTGCACCGGGCGGGGTTTGCCTGGCCGTCGTGTCACCACGACGCCGGTGCGCTCTTACCGCACCTTTTCACCTTTGCCTGTACGCGGCTCACGTGTGGCCGCGCCATCGGCCGTATGTTTCTGTGGCACTTTCCCGCGGCTTTCGCCGGGTGGGCGTTACCCACCGCCCTGCCCTTTGGTGTCCGGACTTTCCTCGAAGCGGATTTCTCTCCGCCCCGCGTCCGCTCGGCTCGCAAGAGAGAGGTTAAGCCGCCAGGCGCCGAAAACCAAGCCTGCCCAGGACGCAGGGAGCGAGCCGAGGGGAGCGCACAAAAGTGCGTGACCCGAAGGTGAGCGACCGAGGACACCGGCAGGCGCCGGTTTGCAGGCGCCTGGGTCAGACCTTGCGGAAGACGCCGACTACCTTGCCCAGCACTCGGGCTTCGGTCGTGATGATCGGGTCCATTTCCTCATTCTCGGGCTGGAGGCGGATGTGGTCGGATTCCCGGAAGAAGCGCTTGACCGTGGCCTCCTCGCCGATCAGGGCGACGACGATTTCGCCGTCGGCGGCGTCATCCGCCGGGCGCACGATCACGTAGTCGGCTTCGAGGATGCCGGCGTTCTTCATCGATTCGCCGCGGATCTGAAGGATGTAGTCGCCGTCCTCCCCCCCGATCACGTCCGGGACTTCGAGGTATTCCTCGATGTTCTCTTCGGCAAAGATCGGGGCGCCCGCGGCAACGGAGCCGACCAGCGGGATGCCGTTGCTCGGCGTCACCGCGCTGACGGCCTTGTCCACCCCGGTCTTCAGCAGCTCGATCGCCCGCGGCTTCGACGGATCCCGTCGGAGCAGGCCCAGCTTCTCGAGGTTCGCCAGGTGCGCATGCACGGTGGAGGACGAATGCAGACCGACGGCTTTGCCAATCTCCCGCACCGTCGGCGGGTAGCCGGTCTTGGCCGCATACTTGCGGATGAAGTCGAAGATCTCCTTCTGCCGCTTGGTCAGGTCAAGGTCCATGGGCTCCGTTTTCCTCCGTTTGCCAGGGTGCGTTCTGAGACGAACACTTGTTCGCAGAGTATCCCTTCCACCGGACGCCCGCAAGCCGCAAAGGCACGCGCGCGCCGAACCCCTAGAATCCCCGGTCCCACGAGCGGCTGTGGCGGAACTGGTAGACGCGCAAGGTTGAGGGCCTTGTGGGTGGAAACACCCGTGATGGTTCGACTCCATTCAGCCGCATAGATTCAGAAGCCCCGCAATCCCTGAGGTCAGGCGGATTGCGGGGTTTCTTGCGTCCGGCCCGAGATCGCCGGTCACATTGTCAGCCAAGCGCGGAAGCTAGGCAGCGACGCGCTCGCCCACCGGAACAAAGTGCTCCAGAACGGCGTCGTCCCGCTCAAGCGCAAACGGGATGCCCTCCGCGGCAAGTTTGGCGACCTCGGCGTAGGTCTCCCCGGCAGCGGACCAGCCCTCGACATCGGGAGACTCGGCCCACCAGCCGTCCCCTTCGTGGTGATAGATGACGCGCACGGTTTCCATTCGATCCTCCACGTCAGAGTAGCTTCCGCGCATCTTCCTCATCAAGTCCAACGTCCCTGACGAGGATCTTGCGGACCAGGCCCGCCGGGATCGTCGCCTTGTCGTGAAAGGCGAAGGTCAACGGCGGGTGGCCCGGCGACTCCATCCGCCGATGCGAACCGGACCGACGAACGACCTTGTAGTTCAGCGGCTCCCGTTCCAGCACGGCCAATAGCCGCTTCGCCTTCATCGACGGAAAGGGATTCACGATGGGTGACCCTAGAAGCGGCCTCGGCTATGTTGGCCTGCGTCTTACCCCGCAATCCCTGAAGCCAAGCGGATTGCGGGGTTTTTCTCTCGGGATCTCCCCGCGGACGATTCGGCGAGGCTTAGGTTTGTCGAGCCCCGGAGGTCATCCTTCTTCTGCGGTCCCCGAGGCCGAGCTGCCTGACGGACCGCCGAGCAGGCTCTGGCACTTGGCGCTGGCCCGCTTGAAGGCGGCGCTTTCCGATTCCGATTTCTCGAACACCGGCCCTTCGCCGGAGAAATCGGGTTCGGCGATTTCGTAGCCGTTTTCCCGCACGCAGGCCACGTATTCCTTGACCTGCTTCTTAAAGGCTGCCGAGTTCACGTTCGGCGCGCCGCCTTCGCCGCCAGGGGCGCCTTTGAATTCGGGAGTTTCTACCCCGCATTCTTCGAAGGCCTTCTGCATTTCTTCGTTGACTTCGCCGCCGAAGCCGCCGGCCGGTGGCGTGCCTTCCGGTTTTTCGCCGCCTTCAGTTCCCGACGGCGGTTCGCCGCTCGGCGGTCCGCCTTCGCCGTCACCACCTTTGAATTCGGGCAGTTCGACGCCCTTTTCCTTCAGGCACGCTTTGGCTGCTTCGGAGATATTGAACATCCCGCCCGCTTTGCCTTCGGTGGTCGAGCCTTCTGAGCCGGAGCCCGAGCTCGCCGTCGTCGACGTTTCGGTGCTGCCCCCGCCGCTCGAACCGCCGCAGCCCGCCAGCACCAGAGCGCCGAGGACGAGTAACAGAGTCATTCCCAGCATCGTGCGTTTCATCCTCTTGTTCCTTTCCTTGGAGCTCATTCTTCGAAGAGCGATTCGACCGACGTTCCGCTTTCGACGCCCGATTCGGTCGCTGCGATCGGGCCGGCCTTCACGGTCGAGCCGTGCTTGGAGCGCCGCTGCCGAGCGAGGAGATCGCGATCGCGACAAGGGCGATCGCGAGGATCGCCAGCCCCCACTCGAGCGGTCGACGGGGGAGTGGCAGGCGGCTAAGTCGTTTCTTCCGGCTCTTCACTGCTCCGATGGTCGGAGCCGGCGCTGTGTGGAACCTGACTTAACCCTGGGCGTTCGCTGAGAGAAGTGCTCGCCAGGTTCTCATCGCCCGCTCATGGGCTACTCACTTTTGTGACTAAAGGGGCGTTGAAAGTCACGAGGTTGTAACCGCGGGGTAACGCCATCTGCCTCATCGAGGGAAAGGGTCGAAGTGGTCTCGTCCGCCACCCCTGAACCCTCCCGAAGGAGAGACGTCTTGAAGAGATGGAAACTGGCCAGGCCGGGCCTGCGCCCGGTGATCGGCGGGCTCGCCGCGATCCTCGCGCTGCTGGTCGCATCGGTTGCGGTCGCCTCGGCTCACTCACACCACCACGGCCATCCCGGTCATGGCGGTCACGGTGGGGAACCCGAATCCAAGGCCGAACACGTCCTGCTGCTCTCCGTCGACGGACTCCACCAGTCCGACCTCCAGTGGTACGTCGGCAAGCACCCGCACTCGGCCCTCGCCTCGCTGGTCGGCAACGGCGTCGAGTTCACCCACGCCCAGACGCCAGTTCCCTCCGACTCGTTCCCCGGCATGGTCGGTCAGGTCACCGGCGGAAACCCGGCGTCCACCGGCGTCTACTACGACGACAGCTGGAACCGCGAACTGCTGCCGGCAGGCACCACGCCCGCCGAATGCGCGACGGCGAAGCCGGGGGTCGAGGTGACCTACTTCGAGCAGGCCGACAAGAACCCGCTCGCCCTCGATGCCGGCCAGGGCCTTCCCGGACTGCCGAACAGCATCCTCGGCATGACCGGCGATCCGGCGACGCTGATCGATCCCGCGCAGCTGCCCGTCGATCCGGAAACCTGCGAACCCGTCTATCCGCATGAATACCTGAAGGTCAACACGATCTTCGAAGTCGCCAAGGAAGCCGGCCTGCGTACGGCGTGGTCGGACAAGCACCCCGCCTACGACATCCTCCAAGGTCCTTCCGGTGAAGGCATCGATGACCTGTTCACCCCGGAGATCAACTCCGAAGCGCCGAAGTCGCCGTCGGAAAACGACTGGACCACCGACAACGCCCTGACCGAGCGCTACGACGACTACAAGGTCAAGGCGGTCATCAACGAGATCAAGGGCTACGACCACAGCGGCACCCAGCAGGTCGGCACGCCGGCGATCTTCGGGATGAACTTCCAGACCGTCTCGACGGCCGAGAAGCTGCCCGAATCGGACGGATTGAAAGGCGGCTACGAAGCCGACGGCGTGACTCCGGGGCCGCTCCTCCGCCGCGCGCTCGACTACATCAACACCCGCGTCGGTTCGATGGTCGCCGCGCTTCATCAGCGTCACCTCGACGGCTCGACCGCGATCGTCCTCTCGGCCAAGCACGGCCAGTCCCCGGACACGCCCTCGGCCCTCACCCGGATCCCCGACGGACCGCTCATCGAAGGGCTGGACGAAGCGTGGGCCCAGGCTCACCCCACCGCGACCGAACCGCTGGTCGCGATGTCGGTGAACGACGACGCGATGATCATGTGGCTCAACTACCACACCCAGGAAGCGGACGAATTCGCCAAGTCCTGGCTGCTGTCCCACAACGGGACCGGCAACGACATCGAAAAGAACCCGAAGCCCTACACCGCCTCCGGGCTGAAGACGGTGTACGCCGGGACCGAAGCCGCCGAATTCTTCGGCACCTCGTTCACCGACCCGCGGGTCCCCGACATCTACGGGGTCGTGCAGTACGGGGTGGTCTACACCGGCAAGTTCGGCAAGATCGCCGAGCACGGTGGGGCCAACCCGCAGGATCGGGAAGTCCCGCTCGTCGTCTCCGGCTCGCCGGTCGGCGGCCACGGGGTCGACACCCAGGAAGTCGAGACGACGCAGATCGCCCCGACCATCCTGAGCCTGCTCGGCCTCGACCCGGGCGCGCTTGAAGCTGTTCAGATCGAAGGGACCGAAACGCTGCAGGTCCCGTAGCGGCGAGAGTCGGCGCGCTCGCTCAGGGCGCGCCGACCACCGCCTTCGCGCTGCCGCCCCTGATCGCCGCGCTGGTGATCTTCGACCGGCGCGACGTCGCCGATTGAGCCACTCGCGCCGTTCCTAGTCCCGGCTGCGAAGGGTGAACCGCACCTGCCCGGTCGAGACCTCGGCGTCGAGCAGCTTCTGCTCGAGCGCCGACACGGCTTCGGCCTCGACGAAGACCGGTGCCTGCACCAGCACGGCGTCTCCCTGTCGCGGCGCCGGCGCCAAGTCCATCACCACCGCCGGATCTCGGTCACGTTCCCCGACCGGAGCGAACTCTGTGGTAAAGCGCACGCCCGCCTCGCGTGGCATCCGTCGGGTGGCGAGGATCTCGTCGATCGCGATCGCCGCCACCTCAGTGATCGCCAACATGGCAACCTCCCCCTTCCTCAAATCGCTGCCTTCCGTCGCCTTGCTGCCCGAGGGCGGTCCCGGCCAAACCTAAAAGATTGCTGAGTGTCGGGGCTCACTTAGATGGTTGATTGGGGACGGGAGAGGGATGGGGCCTGGAAAGCTGGCACCCGAGGTAAGGGAGGGACCGTGACGCCGTGAGGGAGATGTCGGGAAGTCCACGCTTCCTCCCGTGTTGTCCAACAGTCGCGGACGCGCTGCATGCATCGACCCCCCTATGGGGTGGAAAACCCGTGCAGCGCGTCTTCGAACCTCGATCTCCGGCCCGAAAAGCGCCGCTGAGGGCCGGAAAGTGTGACGTTCTCGGCATCTTCGTCGCCGATCCGGGCGAGGTGTGGCGTCTCTCGCGCATCACCGTAACGTAGGTCCGACCTCCTCCGGACCTGTGCCCGATGTTTCACGAACCCTCCACGTCCTGGGCGTCTCATGGGGGTCACAGCCTGCCAGGACCCCCATGAGA
>JBOGYZ010000363.1:0-12507 GCA_050697015.1 Solirubrobacterales bacterium | reverse complement strand
GGTCACAGCCTGCCAGGACCGCCATGAGACGCCCGGGACGCATCTCGGACGGCCGCTGCGGCCGGGACAACGCCCGTCCCCCCGCTACCCGCCCGTCCCTACCCGATCGCGACCATGCGCTCGATCGGCACCTTCGCGAGCTCCGCGATCTCAGGCTCCACCCTGACCTCGAACTTCATCTCGGCCAGCGAGTCGCGGAGCTTCGGCAGGGTGATCATCTTCATGTATTTGCAGAAGGCCATCCGGTTGGCCTCGATCAGGTTCGCCTTCGGCGCCGCCTGCTGGAGCGGGTAGAGCATGCCGTTCTCGGTGGCGACGATGAACTCGCCCTCAGGATGGGCTTCGACGTAGGTCTGCATGCCCGAGGTCGAGAGCATGTGGACGCCGGTGGTGTCGATGTCGCCCGCGGCGACGTACTCCATCGCCTGGGTCGAGCAGCCGCACTCGGGGTGGATCAGAAACTCGGCCTCGGGGTGTTCGGCGCGGGTGCGGGCGATGTCGTCGGGACGGATGCCGGCGTGGACGTGGCACTCGCCGTCCCAGATGTGGAAGCGGGCGCGGCGCTCGGGTTCGTCCGTGAGGCCGGTCTCGCGCTCGACGAAGGCGCCCAGCCACATGTCTGGGCCGAAGAGGATCTCGGTGTCGGGACCGTGCTCGCGCCAGATGTGCTCGACCACCGAGACGGCGTTCGAGGAGGTGACGCAGTAGTCGGTCTCCGCCTTCACCGCGGCCGACGTGTTCACGTACATGACGACCATCGCGCCGGGGTGTTCGCCCTTCCAGGCGCGCAGCTGGTCGGCGTCGATCGAGTCGGCGAGGCTGCAGCCGGCGTCGAGATCGGGGATCAGCACCTTCTTCTGCGGCGAGAGGATCGAGGCCGTCTCGGCCATGAAGTGGACGCCGCAGAAGACGATCACCTCGGCGTCGGTGGTGGCGGCGGCACGGGAGAGCCCGAGGCTGTCGCCGCGGTGGTCGGCGACGTCCTGTATCTCCGGCACCTCGTAGTTGTGGGCGAGGATCACGGCGTTGCGCTCGGCCGCGAGCGCCCGGACCTCCTCGCTGAGCGCGGCGATCTCCTCCGGAGCGAGCTCCGGGGCAAAACCGGGTTGGATCGTCGGGAGCTCCTGCATTGAGCCCTTCCTTTCCTCTGTTCGCCGGCAGACCTTCAGGTCGAACCAGGTCGAATGAACGTAAGGGCAGTTTACCGGGTGCCATGCTTTGGCCATGCCCGAGCTTCCCGAGGTCGAGATCACCGCGCGGCGGATCGACGAGGCCGTGCGCGGCGCCACGGTCGAATCGGTGCTGGCGCCGGGGATGAACGTGATGAAGACGTTCGACCCCCCGCTGGAAGCGCTGGTCGGCCGCGAGATCACCGGGGTGCGACGGATCTCGAAGATGCCGGTGGTCGGATTCGGCGACCTCTCCCTCCTCATCCACCTGATGTCGGCGGGGCGGCTGCGCGTCTCCGACAAACGCGCCTCGCTGAAAGACCGCGCCGCGCGGGTGCTGATCCGACTTGACGACGGACGCGAGCTGCGGCTGCGGGAGTTCGGCACCAAGCAGCGCGCCTGGGCGAAGCTCCTGCCGACCGACGAGGTCGGCGAGGACGAGATGGTGGCCACCCTGGGGCCGGAAGCCTGGCCCGCGCCGCCCCTGAAGGAGTTCGCCGCGGCGATCGCCAAGCCGCGCCACCTCCATCCCCTGTTGCGCCACCAGAAAGACATCAGCGGCATCGGCCGCTCCTGGGTCGACGAGATCCTCTGGGAGGCCCGCCTTTCCCCCTTCAAGAAAGGCACCGAACTCGGGCGAGAGGAGGTCGCCCAACTACACGCCGCCCTCCACGTCCTCGGCGACGCGATCGACCACTACGAGGAGACGATCGGTCCCGACCTTCCCGACAAGATCAAGGTCCCCTTACGGATCCACAAACACGAGGGCGAGCCCTGCCCCCGCTGCGGCACCATGCTCGAGGCCGTCTACTTCTCCGAACATCAGATGAACTATTGCCCCCACGACCAGACCGGCGACCGCATCCTCAAAGATCGTCGGCTCTCGAAACTCCTGAAGTAGCGCTCAGACGGAGGTGATGTCGCCTTCTCTGTGCATCGGAGCTTCCGTCTGATCCAGCGGGACATCCCACGGCGGCGGGTTCGGCTTCACCGGCCCGACGAACTTTTTCTTTTTCTTGAAGAGCTTTTTCTTGAGGGACTTGAAGTTCAAAGCGTCACCTCCGCGATTAAGACACCGAGGACGATACCCACTGAGGTAAGGCCGGTAAGAAATAAATATTCAGCCTTTCTCACCGCTTGCGCAGCCTGATCGCTCTCAAGGGTGATCACTTCGATTTCGCGGAGCAGGCTCCTGATCGTCCGCACGTGGACCCGCCAGAGATCGGGCTCCCGAATGAATCGATCCGCGGTGTAGTTGGCGACCTCCTCGGCCGAGAGATCGGCAACGTACCGTGCTGCCGGGGTGCCACGCAGGGCGGTTACCAAGGAGGCGACCAGCATGAGAACCCCGACTAGGAGCGAGATCCCAGCGCAGCCGCGAAGGACGCCATGGAGCGCGTCGAGAACCGACGCGATGTTCGCGCCGGCAAGCGCCAAGACGGCGCCCGAGAAGCCGGCAAGCTGGCCGCCGCGGGTGCGGAGCAACCGAACTCGGTCGCGGAGATCGTCCAAGAGATCTTCCGATCGCTTGACGTACCAGGCGATTGCTTCGGCGTTCGGTGCTCCGGGCATCCGCCGAAGCTAGCCCGCGATCTCCCGTTCCTCGCGAATCGCGCGAGAGATTTGACAAAGGCGTGCGTTATTCGGCGCTGAGCAGCAAGGAGAAGTCGAGAACCGGGGCCGAGTGGGTCAGGGCGCCGACGGAGATGAAGTCGACGCCGGTCTCGGCGGCGGCGCGGACGGTCTGCAGGTTGACGTTGCCGGAGGTCTCCAGGGTCGGCTTGCCGCCGGCACCGTGGGCATCGCGCAGTTCTACCGCGGCGCGCATCGTCGGCGGGTCCATGTTGTCGAGGAGGAGCTGGTCGGCGCCGGTACCGAGGGCGTAGGCGGTCTCGTCGAGGTTGCGGACCTCGACCTCCACGGGCAGCTCGGGGCGGGCCTTGCGGGCCGCGTAGACGGCCTTGGCAATGCTGCCCACGGCGGCGATGTGGTTCTCCTTGATCAGGAAGGCGTCGAAGAGGCCCATGCGGTGGTTGGTGCCGCCGCCCGCCGCGACCGCCGCCTTCTCCAGCTTGCGCAGGCCGGGGGTGGTCTTGCGGGTGTCGAGGATGCGGGCGTTCGTGCCGGCGATCGCCTCGACGTAGCGGGCGCTCAGCGTCGCCACCCCGGAAAGGTGGCCGAGGAAGTTCAGCGCGGTGCGCTCCGCGGCGAGGATCGAGCGGGCCGAGCCGCGGGCGACCAGGACCTCGGCGGGCATCTCCTGGCGCCACTCGCCCTCCGGCGCGCGCTTCTCGATCTCCTCCACCCCGGCCTGCGTCATCGCCTCCACCACGAGGTCGAGCCCGAAGACGACACCAGGCGCTTTCTGGACGATCCTGGCACTCGCCGTCGCCTCGGCCGGGACGGTCGCCTCCCCGGTCACATCACCGTCTCCGAGGTCTTCGGCCAGCGCCCTGGCAACCAGCTCGCGCATCTCCTCGGCGGTAATTGCGGACACATCGTCACCCTATTGGAGTCGAGGGGGGCGAATCTCACGCTGCCCGGCCCTAGGACGTTGAAAGAGTGATGGCAGAGCTACCCCCGTTCCAGACGCTGATCGACGAGCACGCCACCGAGGTGATGGCGGTGCTGCGCGGCGCGGTCGGCCGGGAGGGTGCCGAGGACGCCTTTCAGGAGACCTTCCTGGCCGCCCTGCGGGCATACCCGGGCCTGCGCGAGGCGCGCAACCTGCGGGGCTGGCTGGTGACGATCGCGCACCGCAAGGCGATCGACCACCACCGGGCGCGGGGACGTGCCCCGGTACCGGTCTCCTCGGTCCGCGAGGAGGCGATTTTCGACCCCGATCCAGCCGATGGCGAGGTCTGGCGGTCGGTTGCCGCCCTGCCACCGAAGCAGCGGGCCGCGGTGACCCTGCGGTTCGCGAGCGACCTCCCACACGAGGAGATCGCCGCGGCGCTCGGCTGCTCGCCGGAGGCGGCACGCCGCAGCCTGCACGAGGGACTGAAACGACTGCGAAAGGAACTGGCATGACGGCCACCATGGACAAATCGCTGGAGAGGCTCCGCGAGCGCGCCGCCGCCGAGGGCCTGCTCGACGTCGCCTACGCGACCGCCGAGTCGCCCTTCGGGACGCTGCTTTTGGCGCGGACGCCGCAGGGGCTGGTGCGGCTCGGCCTGCCGAGCGAGGATGTCGGGGAGACGCTGGCCGACCTGGCCGAGCGGATCTCGCCGCGGATCCTGGAGGCGCCCGGCCGGCTCGACGAGGAGCGGCGCGAGCTCGAGGACTACTTCGAGGGCCGCCGCCAGGAGTTCGAGGTGCCGATCGACTGGCAGCTCAGCCACGGCTTCCTGCTCCGCGCCCGCGAAGGGATCGCCGCGATCCCCTACGGCGAGACCCGCACCTACGCCGACCTCGCCCGCGGGGCCGGCAACGAGCGTGCGGTCCGCGCCGCCGGCTCGGCCTGCTCGCGCAACCCGATCCCGCTCGTCGTCCCCTGCCACCGGGTGGTGCGCAGCGACGGCACCCCGGGCCTCTACGCGGGCGGCGTCGAGATGAAGAAGCGGCTGCTCGAATTGGAGAACCAAAGCGGGTAGACCAAACGTCTAGTGCGGTAAAGGAGCGCCCTCTGGGGCCGATGCAGGCCCCATGAAGCGCTACTCCCCCCTTTTTCTGCTCCTCGCCCTGCTCGGCGTCTTCGTTGTCTCGCAGGTCGCCCCCGCCGCCGCGTCCCCCGCTCGGCCGACCTCGACCTTCGCCCACCCGACCCTCCGCGACGACGCCGAAGCCGAAGAAGAATTCGAAGCCGAAGAAGTCCTGTCGGAATTCGACTTCGAAGACTGCGAATCGGCCGACGACGAATTGGAAGTTGAATTCGAAGAAGACGAAGAATTCGAAGAAGAAGGCGAACTCGAAGCAGGATGCGGCGACGGCGGACCCGCCAAGGCCGCGAAGAAGGGCGCGCCGTTAGTGACCGCCCCGGCTGCCTGCCAGGTGCGGCAGGCGGAATCGACGATCACCACGCTGCCCGCCTCCGACCAGGTGCGGCTCACCGTCCGCTACCAGACCTACTCCCCCACCTCGGTCACCGTCGGCCTGAAGCTGAAAGACCACAAGGGCGCCGTCGCGATCGAACACGCGACCAAGCACATGGGCGGCAAGGGCGTCCTCCATCTCACCACGAAACTCGGCTCCGCGGTGATGGACCGGGCGGCGGCGGCGAGCGAGTTCGACGTCTCGCTGCGCGCTCCCGAAACGCCGGGCTACTGCGCCGACGCCCTCGAACAGCGTCTGCTCAGCGTCAAGCACACGAGCGCCCGGGCGCCGCGGGTCTACGCCAACTGACCTAGGCGGTCGTTTGGGCGGCGCGCCGTGGGGCCGGGGCGGGACGGGCGTTGTTCCGGCGCTTGCGACCGTCCGAGGTCGGTCCTGGGCGTCTCATGGCGGCCCTGGCAGGCTGTGACCGCCATGAGACGCCCAGGACGTGAGGGGTTCGTGAAACATCCGTGACGGAGAGCGTGGGATCGGAACGGTCAGGGATCTGCGTGGTTCCCTACTTCGCCATGGCCGAAGTTTCGAACCACGGAAGCCTGCGGTGTTCGAGATCCGTCGTATGGACGGATAAGGAACACGGCAGATTCCTGACCGTTCGGGGACGGGTGTACCTCGGCCCGGCGTCGCACTCCGGTGACGCTTCCGTGACCTGACCGCGACGATCCCTCATCACTCCCCACCGACCCGGCCCTCTCGGCGGCGGCCACAGCCTGTCAGGGCCGCCGCCGAGAGGGCCAGCGTCCCTTGTCCGTCCCGCCCGCCCTCCCGGGCGCCGGCTTGCGAGGCCCCGTCCCTGCCGGGCGTTACCCGCCCACCCCCGGCACCTGCTGCGTGATGCAGTGGATGTTGCCGCCGCCGAGGAGGATCTCGCGGGCGGGGACGCCGACCACCTCGCGGTCGGGGAAGGTCGCGGCGATGATCGCGGCGGCCTCGTCGTCGCGGGTCGGGTCGAGGAGGGGGTAGACCACGCGGGAGTTGCCGATGTAGAAGTTGACGTAGCTTGCCGCGAGGCGGTCGCCGCCGCGGCGGGGCTGGGTGCCCTTGACGACCTTGACGCTCGCCACCTCCTCCTCGGTCGCGGTCAGCGGCCCGGGCGCGGGGAGCTTGATCACCTCGAAGGAGCGGCCGCGGGCGTCGGTCGCGGCTTCAAGGCGCTCCAGGGCGTCGCGGGAGATCGCGCTCTGCGGAGCGTCCGGGTCATCGGTCCAGGTGAGCATCACCACGCCGGGCCGGGCGAAGCAGGCGAGGTTGTCGATGTGGCCGTCGGTCTCGTCGGCGAAGACGCCGTCGCCGAGCCAGACGACCTTCTCCGTCCCCAGGTGGGCGTGGAGGGCGGCTTCGATCGCCGCCCGGTCGAGCTCCGGGTTGCGGTTGGGGTTCAGCAGGCACTGTTCGGTGGTGAGGACGGTGCCCTCGCCGTCGACGTGGATCGAGCCGCCCTCTAGCACCAGTGGGGCGACGTAGCGCTCGTCGCCTTCGACCTCCAGTACCTTGGCGGCGACTCGTTCGTCGCGGTCCCAGGGGAAGTAGAGCCCGCCCTCGCGGCCGCCCCAGGCGTTGAAGCGCCAGTCGACTCCGCGCCGCGCGCCCTTCCCGTCGACGACGAAGGTCGGGCCGGTGTCGCGCAGCCAGGCGTCGTCGGTGGAGAGCTCGACCAGGCGGACCGAGTCCGGAAGCGCCGCGCGGGCGCGCTCGAACTGCCCGTCGGAGACCGCCATCGTCACGCGCTCGCTTGCCGCGATCGCGCTTGCCACCGCGGCGAAAGCCTCCTGTGCCGGCTCGGCGCCGAGGCGCCAGTTGTCGGGCCGCTCCGGCCAGGCCATCCAGCAGCCGGCGTGCGGCTCCCACTCGGCGGGCATGCGGAAGCCGTCGGCGGCGGGAGTCGTCTCGAGCGGGCGCGTCATCCGGGGATTGTCGCCCACCGGGCCGACCGCTTACAGTCGAGGGGGATGACGGAGCCGAAACTGGTCGAGAAGACGGGGGTCGAGGCGTCGCTCGCGCGGACGCGGCCGCCGGGGCGCAAGCCGTTCCGGATCGCCGCCGTGCAGGAGCGCTGGCGCCCCGATCCCGACGAGCACCGCGAGGCGCTCGCGACCGGCATCCGCATGGCCGCCGTCCAGGGCGCGCGCCTCGTCGCCCTGCAGGAGCTGACGCTCTCGCCCTACTTCGCCGTCGACCCGGCCGGGCCGGAGGGCGTCGGGGTCGAGCCCGAGGAGCTGCCGGGCGGCCCGACCTACCAGTTCGCCGCCTCGATGGCGGCCGAGACCGGGGTCCACGTGCACGCGTCGCTGTACGAGCGGGCGCCCGACGACGGGCTCGGCTTCAACACCGCGATCGTCGTCGCTCCGGACGGCAGCCTCGTTGGCCGCACCCGCAAGCTCCACATCCCGGTCACCGCGGGTTACTACGAGGACAAGTACTTCCGCCAGGGCCCGGTCGACGAGGGCGATGCCTTCCCGCTGGTCGCGCTCGGCGAGGCGCGGCTCGGGCTGCCGACCTGTTGGGACCAGTGGTTCCCGGAGCTCGCCCGCGCCTACAGCCTCGCCGGCGCCGAGATCCTCATCTACCCGACCGCGATCGGCTCCGAGCCCGACCACCCCGACTTCGACACCCAGCCGCTCTGGGAGCAGGTGATCGTCGCCAACGGGATCGCCAACGGCACCTTCATGGTCGCGGTCAACCGCTTCGGCGAGGAGCCGCCGCTCACCTTCTACGGCTCCTCCTTCATCTCCGACCCATACGGCCGAGTGCTGGTGCAGGCGCCGCGCGACGAGGCGGCGGTGCTGGTGGCCGACCTCGACCTCGACCAGCGCGGCGACTGGCTGGAGCTCTTCCCGTTCCTGACCACCCGGCGCCCCGATGCGTACGCGAGCCTGGTCGAGGGTAAGGCGGAGGATCGATGAGCGAAGCGACCACCGAGTCCACCGAGCAGGCGATGACCTGCCCCAAATGCGCCGGCGAGATGCACACGGTCGCGCGCAATGGCGTGACGATCGAGCAGTGCCGCAAGTGTCACGGGATCTTCCTCGATCGCGGCGAGTTCGAGCAGCTGCTCGGCCGTGAATCTTCCTTTCTCGGGAACGGCGAAAAGCTCCCCGGCCAGAGCACCGACGGCGACGGGCGTGCTGCGAGGTGGCGGCGATGGCGGCGCTGATCGAGTTCCCCGCCGACGACCCGGAGCGCGCCCGGCGCTTCTGGAGCGGTCTGCTCGAGGTCGACCTGGCCGAGCGCGGCGAAGGCCAGGGCGCGGGCTGGGTCGCGGACTCCGACGGCGTCCGGGTCGGCGTGCACGAGCGCGGCCGCGGCCCGGGCGACACCGCCTCGCTGCCCTACTTCCCGGTCCCCGACATGACCAGCGCCCTGCGCAAGGTCGAGGACCTCGGCGGCTCCCTCGTCCACCCGGGCGAGCGCTGGTCGATCTGCCGTGACTCCGAGGGCACCCCCTTCGCCCTCGAGCAGCGCTGAGTTCGCACTTAACCGCGCATAGCGCGGAGAAGTGCGAACGCGCCAGGCGGAGGAGCTAGCGGGCGCCGGCGCCGGCGAGCGGTTCGATCCGGAAGGCGGAGCGGGTGGGGCTGGCCGGCTTGTAGAACGTCGCCGTCTGGCTCGTCAGTTTCCACGGCGACGGCACGTTGGGGCTGTTGCCGAGGAAGCGCTGGAAGAGGGAGACCGCACCTTCGCAGGTGATGGTTGAGCCGGCCGGCAGGTAGATCAGGAACTGGCCTTTGGTGAAGCGCAGCGGCTGGAGCGTCGTGGTGTGGTTGACCGTGAAGGGATTGCGGCAGAGCGTGCCAAGGTCCGGGCTCGTGGCGCCTTCCTTTTCGATTTCGCCACTCGTCTGTTTCTTGGTCAGTTCGACCGAGAAGCCCGGCTGAGTGCCGCGCAGGAATGCCGCCTTGCCGGAGCCTTCCGCGGCGACTTTCCACGGGATAAGCAGGACGCCGTCGAAGTCCTCGAGGAAGCGGGCGAAGAGTTCGCCGCCGGTCTTGCAGTCGAGGCTCGCGTCTTCCAGGTTGATCTTGTAGTTGCCGGCCGGGAAGACCGCGGCACCGATCCTGTCGTTGTGCAGGACGCGGAAGCTGGGGCAGGTCTTCGCTCCCGCGGCGGGGGCCGGGCCGGCCGCCGGCATCGGCGCGGCGGTCGCGGGACCGGCGACGACGGCGAGCGCCAGCGCGGCGATCAGCGCGCCCAGCACGATCACCGTGGCACGGCTCCGCCGCGGTTCGATTCGGGAAATCGTCTGGATTCCGGAAAGCGCCTGCATAAGGCGCGCAAAACTATCAGCCTCGCCCGTCCCTACCATGCATCGGTCCGATGCCCGAACCGATTACGCGCGGCGAGCGCTATATGCCAGGGCTGGACGGCCTGCGCGCGATCGCGGTCCTGGCGGTCATCTTTTTCCATCTCGGCTTCGGCTGGGCGCCGGGTGGGCTGCTCGGTGTCGGCATCTTCTTCACCCTCTCCGGCTACCTGATCACCGACATCCTGCTCGGCCAGTACATCCGCAAAGGCGCGATCCACCTGGGCCGCTTCTGGCTCGGCCGCGCCCGCCGTCTGCTGCCCGCGCTCTTCCTGATGCTGCTGATCGTGCTCGCCTGGGTGACGATCTTCGGCCCCGCCCAGCCAGACCAGTTCCGCAAGGCGGTCGTCTCGGCGATCTTCTACGTGAACAACTGGCAGCAGATCGCCGCCAACGTGTCGTACTTCGCGCGCTTCGCGCCCGAACAGCCACTGAACCATCTCTGGTCGCTGTCGGTCGAGGAGCAGTTCTACATCTTCTGGCCATTCATCCTGCTGATCGGGCTCAAGGTCATCCGCGACCGTCAGGGCAACGGCCTCCGTCCCAGGCTCGCCCTCGCGACCCTCGTCCTGGCGATCGTCTCCTCGATCGAGATGGCGATCCTCTACCACCCGAGCCTCGACCCCTCGCGGGTCTATTACGGCACCGACACCCGCGCCGCGGGCCTCCTCTTCGGTGCCGCCCTGGCGATGGTCTGGCCCAGCCGCCGGCTCAGCAAACGCATCACCCGGCAGGCGCGCAAAAACCTCGACATCCTCGGCTGCGTCGGCCTGCTGATCATCGCGATCATGATCTGGCGGACCGGCGAGTTCTCGGGGTTCCTCTACCGCGGCGGCTTCGTCATCCTCTCGCTGGCGACGGTGATGGTGCTGATGCCGCTCGCCCACCCGGCCTGCCGGCTCGGCGCCATCGTCGGCTGCAAACCGCTGCGCTGGATCGGCGTCCGCTCCTACGGCATCTACCTCTGGCAGACGCCGGTGATCGTCCTCACTTCGCCGCAGGGCCCGCACGGCCAGAGCCTGGTGCGTGACGGCCTTCAGGTGGCGGCGATCTTCGGCATCGCGGCGCTCTCCTGGAAATTCGTCGAGGAGCCGATCCGCCACGGCGCGATCGGCCGCCTGTTCGCCCGCCGCCGCCGGCTCGGCTGGAGCTGGGCGACGTTCACGACCGAGGGCCGCGTCGTCCTCGCCGCCCTCGGCGTGATCTCCCTGGTCGCGATCGCCGGCATGGCCGGGGTGAACAAGGCCACGGCGGAAGGCGAACAGATCCGGGTCAAAGAAGCGACGGCGGCGGGCACCAAAGGTCCGATTCCGCTCACCCCGCAGCAGGCCGCCGACTCGCAGGTGTCGTCGTGCAAACGCGTCGTCCACATCGGCGACTCGACCTCCGAGGGCCTCGACTCGCCCGAATACCTGCCGGACCCGAAAGACCGGATCGAAAACCGTTACTCCGAAGTTGGCGTGAAAGAAACGCACATGGAGGTGCAGGGCGCCCGCTCGATCGAAGAGCGCTTCGAAGGGGAACCGAACGCCCAGGAAGTGGCCGAGGCGTGGAAGGCCGAAGGCTTCAAAGGGTGCTGGGTGCTGGCGCTGGGGACGAACGAGGCGGCCGACGTGGCGGCGGGCTCGAACGTCGGTCTCCCGGAACGCATCGAAAAAATGATGAACATCATCGGCGGCGAACCGACGCTCTGGGTCAACGTCAAGACGCTGCCCGATGCGACCGAATTTTACTCGGAGAAAGGCATGAAGAAATGGGACGAAGAACTCGAAACGGCGTGCCTTCGCTATCCCAACATGCGTATCTACAATTGGGCCGGGGACGTCAAAGACGCGTGGTTCATCAACGACGGCATCCACTTCACCTCGCCCGGCTACGCGGCGCGCGCCGACCTGATCGCCCACGCCCTCGCGCACGCATTCCCGGCGAAAGGCACCTCGCCCGACGGCGCCCATTGCGTCGTTCGCTGACGAACTGGGTACGCGGGGGTCATGGCTGACCCCAATGAAAGAGACGCAAAGCTCATCCAGTACATGAGCGAGGCATACGGCAAGGAGCGCGAGCTCGAGGTGGCACTCCAGGTCGACATCGCCCTGACCACCAAGGCGCCCTATGCGAAACGCCTGAAAGAACACCTGAAAGAGACGAAAGCGCACGCGAAAGCGCTCGACAAACGCATCAAGAAACTGGGCGGCGGTGGACAGACCGTGGCGTCGCTGGTCGGCAAAGCGACCGCGGTCGCCAAAGGTCCCCTGCATGCGGTCCGCGGCGACGGCACGCAGGAGAAGATGCTGAAGAACGCCAAGACCCAGTTCACCGCCGAGAACGAGGAGATCTCCACCTACCTCGCCCTCGAGGTCTTCGCGACGAAAGTCGGCGACGCCGAGACGGCGAAACTGGCCCGCGACATCCGCAAGGACGAGGAACGGATGGCGAAATTCCTCGAAGGCCAGATCCGCCAGCTGGCCGGAGCGACGGCGATCGACGAGGTCCCAGCGGCGCAGCGCCGCTCGGCCGCGTCGAAAAAACGCAGTTCGAAAGCGGCGAAAAAAACGGCGAGGAAACGCACCACCAAAGCGAAACCTCGCGCAAAAGCGAAACGCTAAAGGGCGGGGTCCGGGTGCGCGCGGCCGTCCGAGATCGGTCCCGGGCGTCTCATGGCGGTCCTGGCAGGCTGTGACCGCCATGAGATGCCCCAGGACGTGAGGGGTTCGTGAAACATCGGGCGCAGGGACGGGCGGAGGTCGGACTCACGTCGGAGTCCCGCGCGAGAAAAGGCACACCCGCCCGGATCCGTGACGAAGATTGCGAGAACTCCACACTTCCCGCCACCTTCGGGCACTTTCGGGCGCTCTCCGGGCCTGGGAGCCAGGCCCGGAGACGCGCTGCATGCATTACCGGGGCTATGGCACGGGTAATGCATGCAGCGCGGTCGTGACCGTTGGACAACACGCGCGGAAGGGTTGGACTTCTCACGCTCTGTGTGAC
>JBOGYZ010000362.1:0-10794 GCA_050697015.1 Solirubrobacterales bacterium | reverse complement strand
GGGCAGCTCCGCGGCCGGATCGGCGTGGGCGACGCTGCCGACCAGCGTGCCGCGGTGGCGGATCGGCGGGTGGGCGACGAAGGACAAAGCCTCGCGCAACAAGGGCAGGCGCTCGGCGACCGCCGGGTCGGACTCCACGGCGCTCTGGCGGGCCAGCGCCCCGATCCGGACCGTGCCGTTCTCGGCGCGCACGTAGGCGAGCTCCCCGAGGCGATTGATGTCGACGACGTGCGTCGGCTGCGCCAGCCGGAAGTTCATCAGCGGCACGAGGCTCTGGCCGCCGGCCAGGATGCGCCCCTCGTCGTCGAGCCGTCCCAGCACCTCGACTGCCTCCGCGAGGCTTTCCGGCCGGTGGTAATCGAAGGCACTCGGTTTCATCGGGCCGCCGCGCTTACCTCCGCCGGGGCCATCAGGTGCTGGGTGAACCAGTCGCGCGCCGCGGTTGCCGCCTGCTCGAGCAGGGTGCGATCGCTGTACAGGGTCATGTGGGTCGAGTCGCCGACCACGACGAGCTTCTTCGTCGCGGTCGGCAACTGGTTATAGGCCGCGATCTCCAGGTCCCAGAGGGTCAGATCGTCTTTCTGCGCCACCACCACCAGCGTCGGCGTCTCCAGGATCCGGTCGAGGAAGGGTTCGACGTTGTAGGACATCAGCAGCTCAGCCGACTCGATCGTGCTGAGGTTCTGGTAGTTCGGGGCTTCCCGCGTTTTCAGCTCGCGGAAGGTCTCGTAGGTCTCCGGGAAAGGCCAGGTGGACACTTCCGTCGCCGGGTCGGGCGCCGCGTGCGGGAGCGTGCCGCCCTCGCCCTCCCTGAATCGCCGCCGCCGGTCGTCGAGCAGCAGCTCCTCGAAGGCGCGGAAGCCGATCGTGCCGTGGACGCGACGCATGTTGCGGTAGCCGTCGACCACCGGGATCTGCGAGGCGATGCACTTCACCCGCGAATCGGTGGCGCCCACGATCAGCACGTGGCCGCCGCTGTAGGAGAGCCCCCAGGCGCCGATCCGCTCGGCGTCCACCTCCTCCAGGGTCTCGGCGAAGGAGATCGCGTTCTTGTAGTCCTCGACCTGCCAGACCGGGTCGATGTGCTGGCGGCGGGCTCCGCCCGACTCACCGAAGTTGCGGTAGTCGAAGAGCAGCGCCGCGAGGCCGGCTTCCGCGTAGAGCTCCGCGTAGTGAGGCTGGACGAGCTCCTTGACGTAGCACCAGCCGCCCGCCATGACGATGCATGGGAACGGCCCCTCCCCCTCGTCCGGCGTGTACAGCCACCCCCTCACGGTGTCGTCACCGCTGCGGAATTCGACGTCACGCCTCATCCCCACGACGGTACGGCGACGCGAGGGGGGCAGAAACCGTCCAAACGGAGGTAATGGTCTACTGAGATCAGACCCCGGTCACGGGCCCGGCCCGCTCAGAGCAGTCGGAGCTCGGCGAGCTTGAAGACGGCCTCCACCCGGTTGCGCGCCTCGAGCTTGCCGAGCGCGCTCTGCACGTAGGACTTCACCGTGGTCGGGGCGAGGAAGATCGCGCTGGCGATCTCGGCGTTGCTCTCGCCCCGCGCCGCCCGGCGGATGATTTCGTGCTCCCGCGGGGTCAGTGGCGCGCAGTTGAGCTTCACCGCGGCGCGGCGAAGTGCGTCGCACTGTTCTTCTTCGAGGATCCGTTCACCGCGGGTGACCGCCTCCATCGTGAGGAGGAACTGATTCGGGGAGGCATCCTTGCTGAGCAGCCCGTGGACGTCGAGACGGGCCGCCTCCTCGCGGATCGAAGGCGTCACGTGGGCGGGGAAGAGGATGATCCGGGAGGCCGGCGAGACGGCCCCGACGCGCCGGACGGAATCGGTGAGGGTGACGTCGCCGAGCGAGGGGTCGAGGAGGACCAGGTCGGGCCGCTCGCGCCGGGCGGCTTCGATCGCGGCCTCGCCGCTCGTCGCCCACACCAGCCGGCACGGGCGCGGGCTGTCCTCGGCGATGAGCGAGACGCCGAGCTTGACGATCGGCTGTTCGTCGACCAGCAGCATTGTGATGCGCCGCAGCCGCGGGGCGATCATCGTGCCGGGATCGGCGATGGCGCTCGGATCACTGCTTTGCGCAACCGCGTCTACGGTCAACAAATCAGACATCTCCTTCTCCTGTGTCCCTTTCCGGCCCACCCAAAAGGCCGCGGCATGATCATCTGCACTGTACTAAATCGTTATTGAAACTGCACAGAGAAGACATTCAGACTGTGCTTAAGGGACGACCCCTGCATAATGCGGTGCATGAACCAGCCTGACCAGACGCAGGCCGATGCGACCGCGGATCGCCCCTCGTTCGGGGAGGCGCTGCGCGCGCGGCGGCAGGAAAATCGGACCAGCATCCGTGCCCTGGCGGACCAGGTCGGAGTCTCTCCGAGCCTCGTCTCCCAGATCGAGAACGGCAAGGTCAACCCTTCCGTCGACACCCTCGTGGCACTGGTCACGGAGCTCGGCCTCTCGCTCGACGAACTGTTCCTCGACGTGCCGGTGAGCGCCGGCGAGCCGTTGCCCATACCGGGCGGGACCGGGGTCGTCCGCCAGGGCCGGCGGCCGCACATCGAGCTCGCCACCGGAGTGATCTGGGACCGCCTCACCCCCACCCACGAGCAGGGGGTCGACTTCCTCTACGTGATCTACGAAGTCGGCGGGGCCTCCTGCGCGCCCGGGGCGTTCATGCGCCATCACGGGCGCGAGTACGGCCTCGTCCTTTCGGGCCGCCTCGGGGCGGCGGTCGGCTTCGAGACCTTCGAGCTCGGTCCCGGTGACTCGATCGTGTTCAACGCCGACGAGCCACACCGCCTCTGGACCATCGGCGACGAACCGGTCACGGCGACCTGGACGATCATCGGTCGCCGCGGCGACGACCGGTCCTTCTCCCGCTAGATGGATGGCCCGACGGCCGGCGCCCGAGGTAACCGCCCGCACCCGGACAACCTCCGAAGGGAGGGTGCCGGCGGCGCGCGGTCCCGGCGAGTCTTCTCGGCGGGCACTCGACGATCGGAGCGGGATGGAGCAAGCGGCGCTGGCAATCGAGGAGATCAAGCGGCTCAAGTCGCGGTACTTCCACGGCATCGACGAGAAGGACTGGAAGATGCTGCGGGAGACGCTGGCCGACGACGCGGTCCTCGACTTCAGCGGCGAGGTGGAGCTCCACGTCGGGCACCACGGTGTCGAGGAAGCCGACGATCCGGCCGACTGGGTCCTCACGGGCGGCGACGAGGGCACCGAGAAGATCGCCGCGATCGTCGGCGAGATCGTCTCCGTCCACCAAGGCCACGATCCGCAGATCACGCTCACCGCCGAGGACGAGGCGACCGGGATCTGGTCGATGTACGACTGTCTGGACTACGGCGCCGAGGTCTTCCACGGTTACGGCTATTACGAGGAGGCCTACCGCCACGACGATGGCAGGTGGCGGATCGCGAGGCTGAAGCTCACCAGGCTGCGCACCGAATGGCGCTGACCGCGAGAAGGAGGACCGACCCATGCCCCTAGCTCCCGTGCCCGCCGAGGTCGGCGAATTTCTCGCCGAACCGAACATCGCGGTGATCGCGAGCCTCGACGGGAAAGGCGCGCCCCACAGCGTCGCCACCTGGTACGACTGGGAGGACGGGCGCGTCCTGCTCAGCATGGACAACTCACGCCGGCGCCTCCGGTACATGCGGCAGGACCCCCGAGTGACCCTCACCATGATCGACGCCGACGACTGGTACCGCCACATCAGCCTGCAGGGCGAGGTCGTCGAGATGCGAGACGACGAGGGCCTCGCCGACATCGACCGCCTCGCCCGCCGCTACACCGGCGCCGAGTACCAGACCCGCGACTCGCCCCGCACCACGGCCTGGGTGCGGATCGACCGCTGGCACGGCTGGGACGCCTCCCGATCGAAGACGACGAACGCCGCCTGGCCGGCCCGCTGAATCAGGTCGCGGCCCTTGCTTACCGGACAGTCCAGCCGCCGTCGATGACGTAGGCGGCGCCGTGGATGAAGTCCGATTCGTCGCCGGCCAGGAAGAGGGCCAGGTTGGCGATCTCCTCGGGCTGGGCGTAGCGGCCCGCGGGGACCGAGTTGACCGAATCCATCACCTCGGCTTCGCCCGCCTCGAAGAGGTCGTGGGTCATGCCGGTCTCGACCGCGCCGGGGCAGATCGCGTTGGCGCGGACGCCTTTCGGGCCGAAATCGAAGGCCAGCTGGCGGGTGAGGCCGATGACCCCGTGCTTTGCCGCGGTGTAGGCGGCCCCGCCGCCGCCGGCGACCATGCCGGCGATCGACGCCGTGTTGACGATGACGCCGCGACCGTTGTCGATCATCTGCGGAAGGAGCGCGCGGGAGGTCAGGTACATCCCCTTCAGGTTGATGCCGAGGACGCGGTCCCATTGCTCCTCGGAGGTCTCGAGCACGGTCGCGTAGTCGTCGAGGATGCCCGCGTTGCTGCAGAGGATGTCGACCGGCCCCATCTCCGCGAGCGCCGCGTCGACCGCGGCGCCGACCGAGGCGCTGTCGGCCACGTCGATCGTGAACGCGCTTGCGGTACCGCCGTTGCCGCGGATCTCCGCGGCGACCGCGTCGGCCCGATCGGCGTCGATGTCGGCGGCCGCCACGCGCGCGCCCTCCGCCGCGAACCGCCGCGCCATCGCTCGTCCCATGCCGGATCCGGCGCCGGTGATGAAGGCCGTCTTGCCCGCCAATTTTTCATTGCCTGGAGTCGTGCTCATGCCGGGAACCTTCGGTGAACCGAGGGTGCGCCGGAACCCTCCGGACGGAGGGACTGTCGGCGGCTGCTCAGTGCACCAGCATCCCGCCGTCGACGTTGATCGCCTGGCCGGTGATGTAGTCGGAGTCCGCGGAGGCAAGGAAGACGCATAGCCCAGCGATGTCCTCAGGCGTCGAGGTGCGGCCGACCAGGATGCCTTCGCTGAATTCCTGCAGCAGTTGCCCCTCGGTCTCGGTCTCGCCGACATCGCGCGACTCCTGGTCGAGCTGATCCCAGAGCTCGGTGGTGACGACGCCGGGGCAGAACGCGTTGACGGTGACGTGGTCCACCGCCAGGTCGCGCGCGGCCGACTGGGTCAGCGAGACGACCGCCGACTTGCTGGCGCAATAGGCGGGAAAGAGCGGGAAGCCCTCCTTGCCGGCGATCGACGCCGTGTTGACGATCTTGCCGCCGCCGCCCTGCGAGCGGAAGACCTTGGTCGCCTCCTGGATGCCGAAGAGGACCCCGAGGCCGTTGACGCGCATGATCCGGGCCCAATCGTCCTCGGTGACTTCCATGAAGTGTTGGGTCTTCGAGATGCCCGCGTTGTTGAAAAGCACGTCGAGCCGGCCGAACTCGCCCGTTGCCGCATCGAGCGCGGTCGTGATGCTCGCCCGCTCGCCGACGTCGCAGCCGACGCCGAGGGCGTTGCCGCCCGCATCGCGGATCTCCGCCGCCACCGCGGCGGCACCCTCGCCGTCGAGGTCGGCGACGGTCACGTTCGCCCCCTCCGCGGCGAGCCGCTGGGCGACCCCGCGGCCGATCCCCCGCGCGGCACCGGTGATCGCGATGCTCCTGCCATCAAGCTTTCCCATTCTTCCGTCCCTTCCTCGGTGCAAAGCCGTCAAATCCCGACTAGGCAGACTGCACCGGAGGAGCGCGCGCTTCAACCTCCGATCGAAGGGTGATATTCAACCTCCCCCGACCGAGGATCCAGGACTGATGACGGACCCGCACGAGCAGTCGCTGTCACCGCTCTCGTTCCTGCTCCGCAGCGCCGCGGTCTGGGGCGATCGCGACGCAGTCATCGACCGCGGGCGCGGCTGGACCTACGCCGAGCATCACGCCCGCGTCTGCCGGATGGCGGGCGCACTGCGCGACGAGCTCGGGGTCGAGGAGGGCGACCGCATCGCGCTCCTCCTCCCCAACGTCTCGGCTGCGCTCGAGCTCCACTACGCCGTGCCCGGCTGCGGCGCCGTGGTCGTGCCGCTGAACATCCGCCTCGCGGCGGCCGAATACCGCTACATCCTCGAGCACTCGGGGGCCTCGGTCCTCTTCGTTTACCGCGGCCTCGAAGGCCCTTGCGTCGAGGCGCTCGCCGGACTGTCCCGACCGCCCCGCGTGGTCTGGGTCGAGGAGGATTTCGACGCCGGGAGTGAGTACGAGAAACTCGCCGAAGGCAGCGCCGCCGTCGATCTCCGCCGGCCCGAGGAGGAGCGAGCGCTTCTGTCGATCAACTACACCTCGGGGACCACCGGGCGGCCAAAGGGCGTGATGGTGAGCCACCGCGGCGCCTACCTGCACAGCCTCGGGCAGGTGGTCGAAGCAGGGCTCTCGACCAGGTCCCGCTACCTCTGGACCCTGCCGATGTTCCACTGCAACGGCTGGTGCTACACCTGGGCGGTGACCGCGGCGGGGGCAGCCCACCTCTGCGTGCCGGCGATCGATCCCGAGGCCCTCTGGAGGACGATGCTCGACCAGCGGGTCTCGCACTTCTGCGGCGCGCCGGCGGTGATCAACATGCTGCTCGAAGCCGAAGCGGCCCGCCCCTGCCCGGCTCCGGTCCGGGCCTTCGTCGGCGGCGCACCACCTACCCCGGCCCTGCTCGAGCGGGCCGAGCAGCTCAACTTCGACGTGACCCACCTCTACGGCCTGACCGAGACCTACGGCCCGTTGATGATCTGCGCCTGGAATCCCGGCTGGGACCAACTGCCGGTTCCCGAGAAGGCTCGGCTGCGGGCCCGACAGGGCGTGCCGACGATCGTCAGCGAGCGGGCCCGGGTGGTCGATGCTGAGATGCGCGACGTCCCCGCCGACGGCGAGACGGCCGGTGAGATCGTCATGCGCGGAAACAACGTGATGATCGGTTACTACCGCGATCCCGAGGCGACCGCCGCGGCGTTCGCGGGCGGCTGGTTCCACTCCGGCGACGCGGGCGTCATCCACCCCGACGGCTACATCGAGCTGAAGGATCGCCTCAAGGACGTGATCATCTCCGGCGGCGAGAACATCGCAACGGTGGAGATCGAGCAGGTCCTGGTCGACCACCCGACCGTCGCCGATGCCGCCGTGGTGGCCCTCGCGGACGAGCGCTGGGGAGAAGTCCCCGCCGCCTTCGTCACGGCACGCGGCGGCGCCGTGCCGGATCCCGCCGAGCTGCGCGACTTCGCCCGTGCCCGGCTCGCCGCCTTCAAGGTGCCAAAGCGGATCGAGGTCCTCGACGAGCTCCCCCGCACCGCGACCGGCAAGGTCCAGAAGTTCGTCCTCCGCGCCCGTCTCTCCTCGGAGACCGCTCGGACACAACCTTGAGCACCACTGCGGGCGCCGCGACGATGGCGCTCGTCGGCATGGTGTTCTCGCTCCAGTCCCCGCTCAACCGAGGCCTGGGACGGGCGACCGGCCAAGTGCCCGCGGCCTTCGTCAATTTCGCCGTCGGCCTCCTCTTCGTCCTCGTCGCCTGCCTGCTCGCCGGGCAGCTCGACGGAGTCACCCGGATCGGGCCGGACTGGTGGCATGCGCTCGGCGGCTGCATGGCCGCCGCCTACGTCCTGGTCGGCGTCGTCGTGGTCGGTCGCATCGGTGCCAGCGGGGTCGCCGCCGGCGCCCTCACCGGGCAGCTCCTTTGCTCGATCGCCGTCGATTCCAACGGCTGGCTGGGCGTCTCCCAACGGCCGTTCGAATGGCGCGTGGCACTCGGCGGCGCGGCCGTGCTCCTCGGCACCTACATGGTCGTCGGGCTTGGCCGGGCCGGTCCCGAGGCGAACGGGAGCCGACCGCCCGTCGACAACTTGGTCCCACTCGTGGCGATGGCGCTCGCCGGCGCCCTCCTCGGCATCCAGATCCCGCTCAACGGGCTGCTCGCGGAGTCGACCGGCGACTTCGCCTCCGGCCTGATCAACTTCCTCACCGGAGGCGCGGTGCTCGCGGTCGCGCTCCTCGTCACCGGCTCGGCGCGTGGCCTTGCCGGCGTTCGGCGGGTCCGCTGGATCTACCTCGGCGGTGGTTTCTGCGGAGCGCTCAACGCAGTCGCCGCGCTCGCCCTGGTCGATCGGCTCGGCGCCGGCACGATCGCCGCCGCGACCGTCACCGGGCAGATGGTCGCCTCGCTGGCGATCGACCGGGCGGGACTCTTCGGGCTCGAACCCCGCCGACTCGACCCGGCGCGGCTGTTCGGCGCGGGGCTCCTCGTGGTCGGGACGATCGTCGTCGCCCGCTGAGGCGATCGCCCGATCGTCGCGGCGTCGGACGGTCGGGACTGGCTAGTCTTGACGTCCTCTGGAGAGGTGTCCGAGTGGCTTAAGGAGCACGATTGGAAATCGTGTGGGCGGGGTTAACTCGCCTCGTGGGTTCGAATCCCACCCTCTCCGTCTCCCGCGATTCGAGGGCGCCTCGCGGCGTCCTCGGTCGTTCGGCTCGGGTCACGCACTATTTGTGCGCTCCCCTCGCCTCACTTCCCTGCGTCCTTGCGAGGCTGGCTCGAATCGCGGGAGATCAGCCCGCTCAGCGCCTCGCGGCGAAGAAGTTGCGCAGGAGGGTCGCGGACTCCTCGGCGCGGACGCCTCCGATGACCTGGGGCCGGTGGTTCAGGGCGGGCTCGGCGAGGATGTCGAGGACGCTGCCGGCGGCGCCTGCCTTGGGGTCCGGAGCGGCGAAGACGACGGTGGGGATGCGGGCGAGGACGATCGCGCCGGCGCACATCGCGCAGGGCTCGAGGGTGACGTAGAGGGTCGTGTCGGCGAGGCGCCAACCGCCGATGGCCTCGGCGGCTGCGCGGATCGCGAGGACCTCGGCGTGGGCGGTCGGGTCCTTGCGCAGCTCGCGCTCGTTGCCGGCCGCGGCGAGGAGCTCGCCATCGCGCAGGAGGGCGGCGCCGATCGGGACGTCGCCGTGCTCCTCCGCCCGCCGCGCCTCGGCCAGGGCCAGCTCCATGCCGCGTTCGTGGGCGGCCGGAACTTGCTCAGGGAAGTTCTGTCCCAACGGTTGCATCGATCGGGGAGTATCCCGCCTACAACTTCGGCAGGGGCAGCGTGTTCGAAGGGGACCGGCATGCACTCGACGTGGAACAGATACGCCCTGATGGGCGCCCTCGCGGCCCTGCTCGTGCTGCTCGGCGCGACCGCGACCCAGGCCGCCGCGGCGAGCGGGATCGGCCCCGCGCGCCGCTTCGCGGCGCGCCAGCTGGTGGTCAAGTTCGAGGGCGAACGGCACGGCCGCACGGTCGGGCTGCCGCGCGGCGCCGGGGTCCTCGCCACCGCCCGCGCCCTGCGCGCCAAGCCCGGCGTCGAGTACGCGGAGCCGAACTACGCCGCGACCGCATCGGACGCCGAACTCGAACCGTACGACCCCGACGACCCGGGGACGCTGGAAGTGCCCCCCGGCACGCCGCCGACGCCCGGCGGCTGGGCGCAGAAGCAGTGGGACTTCCTGCCCTACACCGGCACCGCGACCTCGAAGCTGCCGACCTCCCCCGGCGGCATGAACGTGGTCGGCGCCTGGGCGAACCTGATCGCCGACGGCCGCCCGGGCGGCCAGGGCATCCGCGTCGCCGTGCTCGACAGCGGCATCGCCTACCGCGACTACGGCAGCCAGTACCTGCGCAGCCCCGACTTCTCCCCGGAACAGTTCCTCCCCGGCGAAGACTTCGTCGACCACGACCGCCTGCCGCTCGACGAGAACGGCCACGGCACCCACGTCGCCGGGACGATCGCCGAGGGGACGAACAACGGGGTCGGCCTCGGCGGCATCGCCTACAACGCGATGCTGATGCCGGTCCGCGTCCTCAACAGCTCGAACGTCGGCTATGCCAACCGGATCGCGGAAGGGATCCGCTTCGCGATCCGCAACCACGCCCAGATCATCAACATGAGCTTCAACTTCGCCTGCGGCGAGAAGGTCCCGCAGGTCGACGAAGCGCTGCGCGAAGCCTACGACCGCGGCATCGTCACGGTTGCCTCCGGCGGCAACCTCTCCCCTGGCGTCGCGACCACCAAGAGCTGCGTCTCCGAGCCCGCCACCGGGCCGCGCGTGATCGGCGTAGGCGGCTCCACCGAGGGCGGCTGCATCGGCTCCTATTCTCTGGCCGGCAAGGGGATCGACGTCGTCGCCCCGGGCGGCGGCCCGCCCGCCGCGGGTTGCCCCTCGGTCCTCGCCCGACCGATCTACCAGGTGACGCTGAAACCCGGGACGACGAACCAGTTCACGATCCCGACCGACTACGCCGGGACCTCGATGGCGGCCGCACACGTGTCCGGCACGGTGGCGCTGATGCTCGCCGCCAAGGTGATCGCGAGCAGCGTCAAGGGCAAAGCGCTGGTGCAGGCGGTGACCAAGCGACTCAAGGTGACGGCGCGAGGTCTGGGATACCCGCGGACCGTGCAGGGTGCCGGGCTGATCGACGCAGCCGCCGCGACCGCGATCCCGAGCACCGGGCTCGCCGCTTTGCGGCGGGTTCGGTAGCAAGGTTCGGGGCGGGGAAAGCTGGCGCCCGGGAAAGGGAAGGGCCGTCTCGTCCACGGCCCTGGCAGGCTGTGGCCGTGGCCGAGACGGCCGGGTCCGTGGGGAGTGTGGAGGGATCCTCGCGGGCGGGTCACGCGAGAGCCACGGGAGGGACACGGATCCGTCACGGATGTCCCACGCCGTCACAGAGGTGCCGGGAAGTCCACGCTTCCTCCCGTGTTGTCCGACACTCCCCCCGTTGAGTTCGCACTTTCCCGCGCATCGCGCGGAGAACTGCGAACTCATCCTCTGCGGGCGCCCGCTTTCATGCGGAACCGTCACGGAGGTCCGACCTTTGTGCCGTCCCTGCGC
>JBOGYZ010000361.1:0-2046 GCA_050697015.1 Solirubrobacterales bacterium | reverse complement strand
GACGGCCCTTCCCTTTTCCACGGGAGCCAGGTTCCCGGGCGCCGGAAGGGAGCTCAGGCGGCGAAGGGCGGCCGGCCCTCGGCGGCGTTTTTGAAGTCGTCGAGGTTCTTCCAGCCGGAGCCGACCGCGTCGCGCATACCCTCCCAGCCATCGCCGTGGCGGTCGAGATTGCGGTGTTCGAGCTCGACCAGGGTGCGGTCGGGCGCCTCGGCGGTGAAGGTGACGGCGACCTCGCTCGTCTTGTCCGGATCGGTCTCGAGCTCCCAGCGGGTGTTGATGTCCCAGCTGAAGACGAAGAGGGTAGGGGGCTCGTAGGCGAGGACCCGGGACCAGCGGCACTCGGAACCGTCGGGGCCGCGGTCGACGATGTTGCCGCCGACCCGCCGTTCGACCACCATCTCCGCCGTCTCGATCAGGTGGTGATCGGGGTTCCACCAGGTCTGCATCTCCTCGGTGAAGACCGCGAAGGCGCGCTCGATCGGCGCCTCGACCGTGATCTCCGACCGCACCGCGGTACTCGTGTCCGTACTCATCGCTCCTCCTTGTCGTCGGCCTCGGCGGCCGCTTTGAACGCTCGCAGCGAGCGGTTCCAGAACCCGTCCAGGTAGTCGCGCAGCTCCGCGACCCCCTCCGGGTGCAGTTGGTAGACACGGCGCGCACCGACCGCTTCGTCGGTGACCAGCCCGGCCTCCTTCAGCACCCGCAGGTGCTGGGACACCGCGGGGCGGCTGACCGGCAGCTCCGCCGCCAGCTCGCCGACCGCGCGCGGCCGCGCCGCGACCAGCTCGAAGACTTCGCGCCGAGTTGGGTCGCCGAGGGCGATCAGGGTCTGGCCAATCGAGTCAGTCATCGCTTACCGTAAGTGGCAACTTACCACAGGGCGGAGAGGATGACCGGGGGCCGGGGCCAGGGTGCTTTGATCTAGTGGAGGTGCGCCTGGATACTGGAACCAAGATCGGCGATCTCGTCGATGTGAGTGGGGCACACGGAGGCAATGGATCGGCGCGGCCTGAGGCCGGGGCCCGGACCTTCGACGCCGACCTGCGCATGCTGCGGGGGCGGTTCGTGCGCCGGTGGGCACTCGCGGTGGCGGGGCGCTACGCCATTGGGGCGCTGGCGGTCGCGATGCTGCCGGCGCTGCTCGCCGCCTTCGGTGCGATCGGCTGGATCTGGGCGATCGTCGTCCCAGCGGTGCTCTTCATCGTCGCGCTCGCGGCGCGGCTCTCCCGGCCGCCGTCGACGGCCGAGGTCGCGCGCCTGCTCGACGACCGCCTCGGCCTCTTCGACGTCACCGCGACCGCGCTCCAGGTCGAGCAGGCCGGGGAGCCGGTCGACGAGGGCCCGGCGGCGCCGGTCTTCGCCGAAGCTGCGGCGCTGCTGCGCGTCGGGGCAAGCACCTGGCGGCCGCGGTCCCGGCTCGGCAGGCGTGAGCTCGCCGCGGCGGCCGGGCTCGTCGTCGCGCTGGCGGCGATCTTGCTGGTCGGGAGCTCCGGCGGCGGCTCGGGCTCGACCAAGGTGACCGCGTCCTCGCTGCCGCCCGGGCTCCGCCACCACGCTGCGGGCGGCCCGAGCAGTGTCTCGCCGCCGCTGGTCCCGCCGCGGGCGAAACGCAAAGCGGCGAACGGTCCCGGGAACGCCGAGCGCCATCCCTACGGGATCTACGACTACCGCTTCGAAGGCAGGAAGCAGATTCCGCGCTACGACTCGAAGAACGAAGGCTCAGGGGTTCGCTACGCGGGCGGTCGGCCGCCGGGCTCGCAGCGCTCGCAGAGCCAGTTCTCCGCCCCCGGCGCGGCCGAAGGCAACGAAGCGCGCGAAACAGCCGAAGCGGAAGCGGCGAAAGCCAATGCGCAGCCAGGTGCGCCGGGCGAAAAGGAAACGGGCGGTGGACCGCCGCCCCACCAGTCGCTGAAAGCGCTGACCGGCGGAGCCGTGCCGCCGTCGGGCTCGGTCAGTCCGGTGCCGAGCGGGGGTCCCGGTGGCCGGCCGCCGTCGAGCGACCGGTCGGCGGGCGCACCGTCGAACTCCTCCGCCCCCGGCTCGCGC
>JBOGYZ010000360.1:0-4223 GCA_050697015.1 Solirubrobacterales bacterium | reverse complement strand
CGCTCGCGCTCGAGCATGTTGTAGAAGTCCATGTTGCCGCCGACGTTCAGCTGCGAGGTCCGCTCGAGGCGCACGCCGCGGTCGTGGAACAGGCGGGCGAGCTGGCGGTGGACGATCGTCGCGCCGACCTGGCTCTTGATGTCGTCGCCGATGATCGGCAGACCGGCCTTCTCGAACTGCTTGTCCCAGTAGTCCTCGCGGGCGATGAACACCGGCAGGCAGTTGACGACGCCGACGCCGGCTTTGAGGGCCTGTTCGACGTACCACTTGGTCGCGTCCTCGGAGCCGACCGGCAGGTAGCAGACCACGACATCGGCCTTGGAGTCCTTGAGGACCTGGACCACGTCGACGGTTTCACCCGGCGCTTTGGTGATTTTCTCTTTCAGGTACTTGCCGAGGCCGTCGTGGGTCATGCCGCGCTGGACGGTGATGCCGAGGTTCGGCACGTCGGCGAACTTGATCGTGTCGTTCTGTCCCGACCAGATCGCCTCGGAGAGGTCTTTGCCGACCTTCTCCTGGTCGATGTCGAAGGCGGCGACGAATTCGACGTCACGGACGTGGTAGCCGCCGAGGTCGACGTGCATCAGACCCGGGACTTCCTCGCTCGGGTCGGCGTCCTTGTAGTACTGGATCCCCTGGATGAAGGAGTTGGCGCAGTTGCCGACCCCGACGATCGCGACGCGGACCTTGGCCTCGTCGCGCCCGTGTGCTCCGTTGCTCTCACTCATAAGTTCTGAAATTCCTCCTGATCAAGATCGGCGCTGAGTGGGAAAGGACACCCGGCACCTGTGCTGGTTACAGACTTGCGGGACCTACGACCCGTCCTCGCCGCCGTCCGCCGCCGCTGCCGCATCCATGCGGTTGAGTTCGTTGCGAACGTGCCAGACACGCTGGAAGACGGTGAAGATCGTCAGACCGGCGACGACGTAGATCGCCGGGGCGAGGAGTTCGAAGTCCCCGATTCCGGCGCCCTTGGCGAAGATCAGGCCGATCGAAAGTAGCACCACGCGGACCGGGCGGGTGGCGATGCCGACCTTGCACTCGACTCCGAGCGCCTCGGCGCGGGCGCGGGTGTAGGAGACCATCAACGAGCCGAGCACGGCGACCACGCAGATCGCGGCGGCGAAATCTTCGCCGCGGGAGGCGAAGTAGCCGGCGATGGCGGCGATCACGATCCCCTCCTCGATCCGGTCCAGGGTCGAGTCGAGGAAGGCGCCGAAGAGCGTGCCCTTGCCCGACATCCGCGAGTAGCGGCCGTCCATCGTGTCCATCACCGAGCCGAGGATGAAGGCGATCCCGGCGAGGAAGAAGAGCCGCTGGGTCACGAGAAAGGCGGCGACAAGGTTGCCGAAGAGCCCCATCAGCGAGATCGCGTTCGGCGTCAGCCGTGACTCGATCAGGCGGTTGCGGGCGTAGGAGCGCAGCTCCTGGCTGTTGCGGGGCGGGGACGGGCGACCGTTGCCGCCGGGTGCCCGCGGGGGCGCCGTCGATGCCATCGACCTATGAGGCTAGAGGGTCGCGGGGCGGTCCGCCGGCCGGATCGGGCCGGCACGCCCGCGGCGACGCCGCGGTACGGCAGCGCGCCGTCAGCCCTAGGCCTCGACCTCCTGGGGCCTCCGGCGGCGGCGCGAGGTCGATGGTCGCCAGTCCCAGGCCTCGGGTTTCCAGCGCGCCAGCGCCCCTTTGGCGATCGCGAACGAGGCCAGCGCGACCATCCAGCCGAGCGCCCAGTCGACCCAGTAGTGGTTGGCGGTGACGATCACGACCCAGGCGACCAGGATCGGCCAGAAGACCCACCAGGCCTTCGCCCACCAGTGCTGGCAGACCGCGATGCCGCTGGCGCCGATCATCAGCGCGAAGGCGCAGTGCATGCTGGGCACCGCCGCGTAGGGGTTGATGAAGACCTTGGCGATCGGCGAGTTGTGGTTGATCGACGAATATTTCGTGATCGTGTCGATGAAGCCGTCGTGCGGGAACATCCGCGGCGGCGCGGTCGGGAAGCCGATATAGCCGATCATCGCCAGGCACATCGAGACCACGAACATGTTGCGGACGAAGTAATAGGACTCGTTGCGGAAGAGGTAGAGCCAGATGAGGAAGCCGAGGGCGATCGTGAACTGGGCGTTCAGGTAGAGGAAGTTGGCGATATCGATCGTCCAGTGGGCGGGCAGGAAGAACTTCTGCAGGTCCGGCTCGAAGAGAGTGTGCGTCGAGCGCTCGAAGTCGATGATCTGGGCGCCATGGTGGATCGCGTCGGCGCGGCTGGAGTCGGCGACGCCACGGCCGAAGTCGTAGATCAGGTCGACGCCGACGAGGATCGCGAGCTGGCGCCCCGCATCGCCCCATCCCTTGGGCATCCAGGCAGTGGCGGCGGCAAAGGCACGCGAAGGACGCGACATGAAACTTCGATTGTAATCCTGCTGTTATCGGTGACCGAAGAGCGATGGCGACGACCTCCCCCAAGAAGCGCGAAGACAGCCCGGCATGGCGGCGCCCGGACCGGCGGCGCGTGCGGGCGATCCGCGAACGGCTGCGGGAGATATACGGGGTGCCGGTCAACGAGCCGAACCGACGGCCGATCGACGAGCTGGTGCTGACGATCCTGTCCCAGCACACCAACGACACCAACAGCGGGCGGGCCTTCAAGCTGCTGAAGGAGGCCTTCCCGACCTGGGACGAAGTGCGCGACGCACCGGTCGGGGAGGTCGAGGACGCGATCCGGCCGGGCGGGCTGGCGCAGCAGAAGGCGCCGCGGATCCAGGCGATCCTGCGCGAGCTGGGGGCGGAACCGAGCCTCGACTGGACCGAGGACGCGCCGATCGAGGAGTCCCGCGAGTACCTGCTCTCGCTGCCCGGGGTGGGACGGAAAACCGCTGCCTGCGTGCTGATCTTCAGCTGGGGGCTGCCGGAGATTCCGGTCGACGTCCACATCCACCGGGTCGGCGGGCGGCTCGGGCTGTTCCCGGCAAATGCGTCGCTCGAGCGCGCCCACGACGAGATGCTGGCCATCGTGCCGCCCGAGGACGCCTACGAGCTGCACGTGAATCTGATCCGCCACGGGCGCACGCTCTGCCGTCCCAAGCCGAAATGCGGGGGCTGCGATCTGCGCCGGATGTGCCCCTGGTACCGGGACCTCGACCACCGCGAGCTGATCGCCGGCGACTGACCTCGGGGCGCGGGCGGGTGGCGGCGCCGCCTCTGGGGGTGCCGGGAGTTAGTATCCGCGCCGCCTCTCCATGAAGAAGAGCACTTTCATCACTTTCGGCCTCTTGGTCTTCGTCCTCGCGGTGGTAATTCCGTGGCTTGCCTTCCGGGGCAGCGGCGACGCGAACACGGGCGCCCAGAAGGTCCCCGCGCACCTGAAGGCGGGCCAGGCCCTGTTCGAGACGAACTGCGGCACCTGCCACACGCTCTACGCGGCGGGCACCGACGGCAACTACGGCCCGAACCTCGATGAACTGCTCGCCCCCACTGGCGCGCCCGAACCGGGCCCGACCGGCGAAAAACAGGCCAAATCGACCTCCGAACGCGTCCTCAACGCGCAGAAGGAAGGCGTCGATTCCCAGACTCCCGGCCGCATGCCTCCGGCGATCCTGAACCCGGACCAGCAAAAAGAAGTGGCCGAATTCGTCGGCGCCGTCGCCGGCGAGGGCTGAGTTTCCCGACTCGGGCCGGTTTCCGGGTCCGGAGGGCTCGAATCGTCTAGGGGTGATCGGGAGGGGCGGGGGTCCCGGCCGAAGCGGCCGTCCGAGATGCGTCCCAGGCGTCTCATGGCGGCCCTGGCAGGCTGTGACCGCCACGAGACGCCCGGGACGTGAGGGGTTCGTGAGGAAGACGGCACAGGGACGGGAGGAGGTCGGACTTACGTCGACGTCTCGCGCGTGAGAAGCCACGAAGAGCCCGGGTCGGCGACGAAGATGGCGGGAACTCCACACTTCCCGCGGCCTTCGGACACTTCCGGGCGCTTTTCGGGGTCGGAAACAGGGCCCGGAGACGCGCTGCATGCATTACCGGGGCCATGGCACGGGCAATGCATGCAGCGTGGTCGTGACTGTTGGACAACACGCCAGGAAGCGTGGACTTCTCACGCTCTCTGTGACGGCTCCTGAGTTCCGTCACGCATCCCGTGCGCCTCCCGTCGCTCTCGCGTGTCCCGCAGGCGACGATCCCTTGACACTCCCCACAGACCCGGCCGTCTCGGCCACGGCCACAGCCTGCCAGGG
>JBOGYZ010000359.1:0-17304 GCA_050697015.1 Solirubrobacterales bacterium | reverse complement strand
CAGCACGTCGGCCGGCGGGGCGGCGGGCGGCGGCGGCGCGGCGGGCGTCGCCGGCGGGACAGCGGCGAAAGTCGCCTCGACGGGAGCGATCGTGAAGTCCGCGACGGCGATCATCGCCGTCGTCGCGGTGGGCGGTGCCGTCGCGGTCGACCATGGGCACCTCTTTCACGGGGGCGGTTCCTCGGCGGGTGAGACGCATGGTCCGGGGTCGGTCACCCGAACCGCCTCCGACGGGGTCACGACCGCGGCGGACGCGAAACGCGCGCGCCAGGCCGGCACGAGCGCCGCTCCGGGATCGAGGAACGCGTTCAGGCCCGGGCGGCAGGCCGAGGAGGTGGGTCTCAAGCGGGCGGTGGCACACGCGGCGGTGAAGAGCCCTGCCGAGGACGGCGACACCCGGGCGAACGCGACCGCCCCCGACATCACCGGGTCGCACCCGGAGCACCCCGCTCACCCGGCGCACCCCCCACACCCGGAGCATCTATCGCATCCCGCCAATTCCGCGCCCGCGGAGAAGTCGACTCATCCGGCCCAGTCGTCGCATCCGGCGACGCCGTCGCACCCGGAACACCCGGAACACCCTCCCCACCCGCAGCAGTCGGCGACTGTCGAGACCTCGAGCGAAGGAGCGGACGGGTCCGAAGCGGCGCACCCCGAACATCCTGAACACCCCGAACACCCGGCCCATCCGACGCAGGCGGCCGAGGAATCGACGCCCGCCGAAAGTGCCGCCCCCACGGAAGCGACCGAGGCAGCCTCGAAGGCGGGGCACCACGGCAAGGAAGCCGCGGAAGAAAAGCAACCCTGAGGCGCGCGATACTGCCCCGTGGCAGGCGGTCGCTGAATCCGCGGCGGCCTAGCCGACGCGCTCGAGCAGGGCGACGGGCCAGCCGGGGAGGCGGACCTGGTCGAAGGAGACCTCGGGGCCAAGGGTGAGGGTGCGGCCACCGTCGGGGCCGGAGCCGACGAGGACGTCGCGCCACTCGCCGGCGGTGCCGTCAGGGAGGCGGAAGGTGGCGCCGGCGGCGTCATCGCGGACGGCGGCGACGGCGAGGATCTCGTTGTCGCCGCGGGTGAAGGCGCAGAGGGAGTCGGTGGCGACGAGGGGGTGGTAGGCGCCGGCGAAGGGCGCGGGGCGGCGGGCGCGGAGGGCGAGGGCGCGGCGGATCAGGTGCATCTTCACGTTGGCGCGGTCGACCGGGGCGCCGGAGTCGAGCGCGGCGATGGTCTCGCGGCGGAGGTCCCAGTCGACCGGGCGGCGGTTGTCGGGGTCGACCATCGAGAGCGCCCACAGCTCGTCGCCCTGGTAGACGTCGGGGACGCCGGGCGTCGCGAGCTTGAGGAGGAGCTGGCCGACCGCGGCGCGCTCGCCGCGCGGCATGTGACGGGTGGCGAAGGAGGCGATCGCGTCGTGGAGCTCGCCCGGGCCGTAGAGGCGACGGCAGAACTCCAGCACCGCCCCCTCCCACTCCTCGTTCGGCTCGACCCAATTGGTGTTGCGCTTCGCCTCGCGCAGGGCCTTGCGGACGTACTCTTCGACCCGTTCGGAGGAGGCGGGCCAGACCCCGACCAGGGTCTGGTAGATCAGGTACTCCTCGGTCGGATCGGGAGCGGTCCGGCCGCCGATCTCGGTCCGCAGCGGCACCGCCAGGTCGAACCAGCGCTCGACCTCCTTGCGCCACTCCGTGGCGATCCCGGCGAGGGCGCCGATCCGGGCGCGCGAATCGCCGCTGCGCTTGGTGTCGTGGGTCTGGGTGATCAGCAGGTTCTCCGGGAAGCGGCGGGCGCGCTCGGCGCACCGCGCGTGGAAGTCGGCGATCGAGAGCGAGAAGCGGCCCGGATCGCCGCCGACCTCGTTCAGAGCGAGCAGGCGCACGTCGCGGTAGAAGGCGGTGTCCTCGACGCCCTTCGCGGTGATCGCCGGCGTGGTCTGCTGGAAGCGGGTGACGAACTCGGCCGGAGCGTCGGCTTCGAGCGTGAGGCGGTCGGCGGTGCCGCCGGGCATGCCGCGGCGGCGAGCGGCGTCGATGGCGGCGCGGTCGGCAGGCGCGACGGCGCCGAGGGCCTCAACGGCCGCCGGATCGGGGTCGCCAGCGGGCGCGTTCGCAGTTTCCCGCGGATAGCGCGGAGAAGTGCGAACTCGATCGGGGGGGTCGACGTAGGTGCGGTAGATGGGGAGGGACGCCAGGGCGCGCTCCATGTCGGGGGCGTCGACTATCCGGCGCAGGCGGTCGACCTCGGGTTGGAAGGTGGTGCTCGCCTGCTCAAGCTTCGCCTCGTCGGCGACCTCGTGGAACTCGCGGCGCTCGCCGGTGAGGGACCGGTAGAGGTCGGTCAACTTCGACTCGCCGGCCGAGTCGACGAAGAGGGCCGCGGCGTCGTTCAGGAACTCGTAGCCGACCGTCCCGGAGACCGGCCAGTCGCGCAGCTCCTCCTCGGCCTCGAGGATCTTCTCCACCCAGACCCGCTCCACCCCGCGCTCGCGCAGGCGCGCCAGGTAGCCGGCCGGGTCGGCGAGGCCGTCGGGGTGGTCGACCCGCAGGCCGTCGATCACGCCTTCGGCGACCAGGCGCAGTGGCAGCTTGTGGGTCTCCTCGAAGACCTCAGGATCCTCCTGGCGCACCCCGGCCAGTTCGTCGATGTCGAAGAAGCGGCGCCAGCGGCCGCCCACCGGGTCGAGGTCGAAGTACTTCTTGCGCAGCGCCGGATCGGCCCAGTAGCGGTTCGCGTCCACCCCGGCCATGTGGTTGGGGACGATGTCGAGGATCACGCCAAGGCCCGAATCGGCCAGCGCCCGCAGGCCCTCCTCCCCGCCCAGCGCGTCGGAGATCCTGGTCGGGTCGATCACGTCGTAGCCGTGCGTCGAGCCCTCCTTCGCCTGGAACGACGGCGAGAGGTAGACGTGGCTGACGCCCAGCTCCTTCAGGTATGGCACCAGCTCCCGGACGTGCTCGAACGTCATGGCCGGCCCGAGCTGCAGCCGGTAGGTCCCGATCAACGCGCCACCCGGCGCAGGATCACCACGGACCATCCCGGCACCGGCACGGTCCCGCGCGGCGCGACCCGTTCGCCCTCCGGCAGTCGCTGCGGTTCGGCCGTGGTCAGCTCGATCGTCCACATCGCGCCGAAGCGACGGGTCGGCAGGCGGAAGCTCATGTCCTCGTCCCCGGCGTTGAAGAGGACGAGGAAGGAGTCGTCGGTGATCCGCTCGCCCTCGTGGTCGACGCCGGGGATCTCCATCCCGTTGAGGAACACACCGAGGCAGCGAGCACCGTCGTCCTGCCAGTTGCGCCGCGTCATCCGCAGGCCGTCGGGACGGAACCACCAGGCGTCCGGCAGCCCCGAGCCGAGCGGTTCTTCGCCGCTCAGGAATTCGACCCGCCGCAGCACCGGGTGCTCGGCCCGCAGGCGGATCAGCCGGCGCGTGAAGTCGAGGAGGTCGTCGTTGCGGTCGACCAGGTCCCAGTCGAACCAGGTGAGGTCGTCGTCGATGCACCAGGTGTTGTTGTTGCCGTCCTGGCTGCGCGACATCTCGTCGCCGCCGAGCAGCATCGGCACCCCCTGGGACAGCAGCAGCGTCGCGAGCATGCTGCGTTGCCGGCGGTCGCGCAGGTCGTTGACCGCCGCGTCGTCGGTCGGCCCCTCCGCCCCCGAGTTCCACGAGCGGTTGTCGTCGGTCCCGCCGTCGTTCCCTTCGTAATTGCGGTCGTTGTGCTTGTTGTCGTAGGAGACGAGGTCCCGGAGGGTGAAACCGTCGTGGGCGGTGACAAAGTTGATCGAGGAGTGCGGCGGGCGGCCTTCGGGCTGGTAGAGGTCGCTGGACCCGGTGAAGCGCCCGGCGAAGTCCCCCACCGACCCCTGGCCGCGCCAGAAATCCCGCACCGAGTCCCGGTAGATCCCGTTCCACTCCGCCCAGAGCACCGGGAAGTTTCCCACCTGGTAGCCGCCGGGGCCGACGTCCCAGGGCTCGGCGATCAGCTTCACCTGGGACAGGGTCGGGTCCTGGTGGATGACGTCGAAGAAGGCGGAGAGCTTGTCGACGTCGTGCAGCTCCCGCGCCAGCGCCGAGGCGAGGTCGAAGCGGAAGCCGTCCACGTGGCACTCGATCACCCAGTAGCGCAGGCTGTCCATGATCAGCCGCAGGACGCTCGGGTGGACCGGGTTCAGCGAGTTGCCGGTGCCGGTGAAGTCCATGTAGAAGCGCTCGTCGTCCGGCACCAGCCGGTAGTAGGACCGGTTGTCGACGCCGCGGAAGGAGAGCATCGGCCCGAGGTGGTTGCCCTCGGCGGTGTGGTTGTAGACGACGTCGAGGATCACCTCGATCCCGGCCCGATGGAGCGCCTTCACCATCCCCTTGAACTCGCGCACCTGCTCGCCCTCCGTGCCGGTCGCCGCATAGTCGGAGTGCGGCGCGAAGTAGCCGATGGTCGAGTAGCCCCAGTAGTTCGTGAAGCCGCGGTCGTGGAGGAAGCTCTCGCTGACGATGTGGTGGACCGGCATCAGCTCGACCGCGGTGACGCCGAGCGAGAGCAGGTGCTCGATCGCCGCCTCCGAGGCGAGCCCGGCGTAGGTCCCGCGCAGGTCCTCGCGCACACCCGGGTGCTTCTGGGTGAAGCCTTTGACGTGGGTCTCGTAGATGACCGTCTCCGCCCAGCGGGTGCGCGGCGGCTCGACCCCCTCCCAGTCGAAGGCCGGGTCGGCGACGACCGAGCGCGGCATCGCCGCCGCGTCGTCTTCGTCGTCGGCTTCGAGGTCGGCGTCCTCGGAGCCGTCGGGCACGTAGGGGAGCACGTTGGCGCGATCCCAGTCGGGCTGCCCGTCGATCGCCTTCGCGTAGGGGTCGACGAGGAGCTTACGGGGGTTGAAGCGGTGGCCTGATGCCGGGTCATAGGGGCCGAAGACGCGATAGGCGTAGCACTGGCCCGGCCCGACTCCCGGCAGGTAGCAGTGCCAGTTGTGGGCTTCGCCGCGGTGTTGCTCGATCTGCTCTTCGGCGCCATCGCTGTCGAAGAGGCAGAGGACGACGTTTTCGGCATACTCGGAGAAGAGCGAGAAGTTCGTCCCCGCCCCGTCCCAGATCGCGCCGAGCGGGAAGGGTTCGCCGGGCAGGACCGTGCGTTGGCCCTCGATGTCGCTCATCGGAGCACCGCGCCGGCGAGCGCGGGCAGCAGCACGGTCTCGCCGTCGGCCTTCACCGTCGCGTCGCCGTGGGTGCCGAGGACGACCTCGCGGGCCGTGCAGGGGACGTACTGCTCGTGGTCGGCGAAATTGGCGACGATCTCGTGGAACCCGCGGCGGAGCCAGAGCCAGCGCTCCTCCTCCTCCAACTGGACCTCGACGACGGGAGAGCCGTCGGGCGCGGCGACGAGCTCCCGCCGCAGGTCGAGGAGGCGCCGGTAGAGCGCCGCGACCTCGGGGTTCTCCGCCCGGGTCAGCTTCGAGCGCTCGAAGGTGGCGACGTCCTGCGGGTCGGGGACTTCGCCGGCGAACTCGACGAACGCTTCGAACTCCTTGCGCCGCCCTTTGCGGGTCGCTTCGGCGATCTTCTTCTCGATGTGGTCGGTGAAGAACTGGAAGGGCGCTTCCTCGCCGTACTCCTCGCCCATGAAGAGCATCGGCGTGAAGGGCGAGAGCAGAACGCAGAGCGCGGCCAGCGGGCGGGCGCGCGGCGGCATGCGGTCGCCAAGCGCGCGGTTGCCGACCTGGTCGTGGTTCTGCGAGCAGACGACGAACTGGGCCGGCGCGCGGTCGGGGGCGGGCGCCCCGACGCGCTTCTCCCGCACCTTGGAGTAGGTCCCGTCGTAGACGAACGGACGGTGGAAGGCTTTCGCCAGGTCGGCGACGGTCCCAAAGTCGGCGTAGTAGCCCTGCCGCTCGTCGCTCAGCAGCGTGCGCAGCGAGTGGTGGAAATCGTCGGCCCACTGCGCGTCGACGCCCAAGCCACCCTCTGCCGCGGGCCGGATCGTCGCCGGGTCGTTGGCGTTGCTCTCGGCGATCACCAGGGCATCCTGTCGGATGGCATGGACGCGCGCGGTCAGCTCGGCCACCAGATGGGTGGGGCTCTGGTCGAGGATCGCATGCACGGCGTCGAGCCGCAGGCCGTCGATCCGGTACTCCCGGACCCACATCTCGGCGTTCTGGATCGCCCATTCGCGCACCGGGTCGGAGCGCTTGCCGTCGTAGTTCAGGCCCTTTCCCCAGCCGGTCTGGCCGTCGGTGAAGTAGGGACCGAAGTCGGTCATCGCCTTCGTGCCGGAGGTACCCAGGTGGTTGTAGACGCAGTCGAGGATCACCGCCAGGCCGGCCGCGTGGGCGGCGTCGACGAAGCGGGCGAGGCCCGCGGGGCCGCCGTAGGGGGCGAACGGCGCGTAGATGTAGATGCCGTCGTAGCCCCAGCCGCGCTCGCCGGGGAAGGCGGCGACCGGCATCACCTCGACCGCGGTGACCCCCAGCTCAGCGAGGCCCGGCAGGTGCTCGATCGCGGCGTCGAAGGTCCCTTCCGGCGTGAAGCAGCCGACGTGCATCTCGTAGACGACGAGGTCATCCGGCGCGACGCGCGGCGGCTCCGCGGTCCACTCGAACCCGGCGGTGTCGACGATCCGGGACGCGCCGCGGATCCCTTTCGGCTGGAAGCGCGAGCAGGGATCCGGGCGACGTTTGCCGTCGAGCAGCACGTAGTAGTCGTCGCCGGGCGCGGCGTCGAGGATGTCGGAGTAGATGCCGTAGCCCTCCGGCTCGAGGACCTGCTCGCCCTGGCCGGCTAGGCGGATCGCGACGGACTCTTCCGCCCTCGGCGCCCAGACGCGAAACTCGACTCGACCATCACCGGTGGGGACAGCCCCGAACGGGCGCTGCCAGGGATAGGAAGTCAAGACTCGTCGGGGCGCAGCCAGACGACACCGAGCGGCGGCAGGGTCAGCTCCGCCGAGTAGGGCTGCTCGTGCCAGCCGATCGGCTCCGCCTCCACGCCGCCGCCGTTGCCCACGTCGCCGCCGCCGTAGTGGCGCGAGTCGGTGTTCAGGATCTCGGTCCAGGCACCCGGCTTCGGCAGCCCGACCCGGTAGCCCTCGCGCGACACCGGCGAGAGGTTGGCGACGCAGACGACGGTCCGTTCGCCGCCGGTCGAGGTCCGCGCGAACGCGACCACGTTGCGCGCCGCGTCGTTGGCCTCCAGCCAATGGAAGCCGTCGCCGTCGAAGTCGCGGTCGTACAGCGCGGGCTCCTCCCGCAGCAGCCCGTTCAGATCCCGGACGAGGTTCTGGATCCCGGCATGCTCGGCCCGCTCCAGCAGGTGCCAGTCGAGCGAGCGCTCGTAGCTCCACTCCGCCTCCTGGGCGATCTCGTTGCCCATGAAGAGAAGCTTCTTCCCCGGGTGCGCCCACATGTAGGCGTAGAGCGCACGCAGGTTCGCCAGCTTCTGCCAGCGGTCGCCGGCCATCTTCTCCAGCATCGAACCCTTGCCATGCACGACCTCGTCGTGGGACAGCGGCAGGATGAAGTTCTCCGAGAAGGCGTAGACGAGGCTGAAGGTCAGCTCGTGGTGGTGGTAGCTGCGGTACACCGGGTCATAGCCGAAGTAGCCGAGGGTGTCGTGCATCCACCCCATGTTCCACTTGAAGCCGAAGCCGAGGCCGCCGAGGTAGGTCGGCCGCGAGACGCCCGGCCAGGCGGTCGACTCCTCCGCCGCCGAGACGATGCCGGGCTCGCGCCGGTAGAGCGTCTCGTTCATGCCCTTCAGAAACTCGACCGCCTCGAGGTCCTCGTTACCGCCGAACTCGTTCGGCACCCACGCACCCTCGGGACGCGAGTAATCGAGGTAGAGCATCGAGGCGACGGCGTCGACGCGGATGCCGTCGGCGTGGTACTCGCGCGGCCAGAAGAGGGCCGACGCGGTGAGGAAGTTCCGCACCTCGTGGCGGCCGTAGTTGTAGATCAGCGTGCCCCACTCGGGGTGGGCGCCGCGGCGCGGGTCGGCGTGCTCGTAGAGCGCGGTGCCGTCGAAGCGGGCGAGCGCCCAGTCGTCACGTGGGAAGTGGGCCGGGACCCAGTCGAGGATCACGCCGATCCCCGCCGCGTGCAGCTTGTCGACGAAGGCGCGGAAGTCGTCGGGCGAGCCGTAGCGGGAGGTCGGCGCGAACTGGCTGGTCACCTGATATCCCCAGGATCCGGCGAACGGGTGCTCCATCACCGGCATCAGCTCGACGTGGGTGAAACCCATGTCGGTGACGTAGGCGGCGAGCTCGTCGGCCAGCTCGAGGTAGGTGAGCGGGCGGTCCTCGCCATCCTCGACGACGCGGCGCCAGGACCCGAGGTGGACCTCATATATGGAGACCGGGCCGGTACTCGGCTCGGTCTCGCGGCGCCGCTCGATCCACTCGTCGTCTGACCACTCGTGGGTCGAGCGGTGGACGACCGAGTCGGTCTGCGGCGGCACCGTGGTGGCGAAGGCGACCGGGTCGGCCTTCAGCCGCTGCTCGCCGGAGGTGGTGATGATCTCGAACTTGTACGGGGTGCCGTCGGCGACGCCGGGGATGAAGATCTCCCAGATCCCGGAGCCGCCGAGCGAGCGCATCTGGTCGAGGTCCCCGCGCCAGTCGTTGAAGGCGCCGACGACGCTGACCGCGCGGGCCCCGGGCGCCCAGACCGCGAACGCCGTCCCGACCACGCCGTCGATCTCGGTGACGTGGGCGCCGAGCTTGTCGGGGAGGTCCTCGTGCCGCCCCTCGCCGAGCAGGTGCAGGTCGACCTCGCCGAGCGTCGGCGGGAAGGCGTAGGGGTCCCGGACCGTGTAGGAGCCGCCGTCGGCGTAGGTGATCTCGAGCTCGTAGCGGGGCGGCGAGTCGGCGTCGGCCTCGGCGAAGGTGCCTTCGAAGAGCCCCGCCGGGTGGGCTTCGGTCAGCTCGATGCTCTCGCCCTTCTCGTCGCGGGCGATCACCTTCTCCGCCGCCGGGCGGTAGGCCCGGATCACGGTGCCGCCGTCGCCCGCGTGGGCGCCCAGCACGCTGTGCGGGTCGTGATGCTCGCGATGGATCAGGCGCTCGACTTCGGCGGACAGCTTCGAATCGACGGTCATACGGTCTCCACCTCCAACAGCCTGGTGATACCCGCCACCGGGATCCCGACCCAATCGGGCCGATGTCCGAGCTCGTAGTTCAGCTCGTACACCGCTTTCTCCAGCTCGTAGATGGCGAGCAGCTGGTCGACCTCGCGCCTCGTCGCGGGGAGCAGCGTCGGGTCGATCGCGTCGAGGTAGCCGTCGAGGAAGTCCTGGCGGGCGCGCAGCTCCCAGTCCTCCGGGACGTCCGCCTTACGTTGCAGGCGCGCGGCCAGCGGCGCGTAGGCGAGCGAGCGCAGCAGGCCGGCGACGTCGCGGAGCGGCGAGGACTTGGTGCGCCGCTCCGGCAGCGGCCGGTCGGGCTCGCCCTCGAAGTCGAGGATCGTCCAGCCTCGATCGGAGAAGAGGGCCTGGGCGAGGTGCATGTCGCCGTGGACGCGGATCGCCATCCCGGCGCCGCCGATCCCGGCGAGTTCGCGCAGCTGGTCGCGCAGCTCCTCGCCGCGGTGGGCGATCGGCGCGAGGAGCTCGTCGTCCTCGGGCAGGTCGAGGAAGGCGCGTTCGATCGATTCGTCGAGGCTCGCGGCGTAGAGGGCGAGCGACTCGTTGCCGCGTTCCTCCGGCGCGAAGACCGGGTCGGTGGGGTCGCTCGCGAGCGCGGTGTGCATCTCCCCGATCGTGCGACCGAGCGCGCGCAGCGGCTCGAGCAGCGAGTCCGGGTCCCCGGCCAGCCCGTCGAGCACCATCTCCCAGCCGTCGCGGCCGTCGGCGATGAACTCCTGCACGACGCCGAGCGTCGCGTCCGCCGGCCGCCCTTCGTACTCGTACCAGCCGAGCAGCCCGGGGACGTGGCGGAAGCCGCGCTCGTTCAGGAAGCGGAGCATCTCCAGCTCCGGGTTCACCCCGGCCTCGACCCGGCGGTAGACCTTGAGGATCGCGTTCTCGCCGAAGACGACCGAGCTGTTGGACTGCTCGGAGGAGATCGGGCGGACCTCGGCGTCGGGCGGCGGCGGCGCGCTCTCCTCGTCCCAGGCGAAGACGACGCGGCCCTCGGCCGAGGCGGCCTGGCCGCCGGCGGCGATCAGTCGCAGCAGGCGCGGCGGGTCGCGGCGCTCGGCGAGCAGGTCGTAGACCGTGCTCTCGCCACCATCGAACGAGGCGATCCGCGCCTCGGCGGGCAGCTCGCCCGAGTCGATCGCGATCGGCACCTGGTAGATCTCGTGGGTGCCGGTGCCGAAGTGGACTTCGACCAAGGCGATCCGCAGCTGCGGCGACTCCGGATCGAGCAGCGGGGTGTCGATCACGCCGACCTGGCTCAGCTCGCGCGACTTCGACGCGAACCAGCGGCGCCCGACCAGCCACTCCGTCAGCTCCTCGAGGTCGATCCCCGCCTCAGTCATCGGCTTCCTCCTCGACCAGGCGGAACCAGAAGAAGCCGCGCGGGGCAAGGGTCAGCAGGTAGGGAAGCGAGCCGATCCGCGGGAAGCGGGAGTGGCCGAACATCTCTTCCGGATAGCGGCCCTCGTATTCGGAGAGGTCGAGTTCGACCGCCTGGGCGGAGCGCGAGAGGTTGTGGACGCAGAGCATCATGTCGTCTTCATAGCAGCGGATGTGGGCGTAAATACGCGTGTTCTCCGGTTTCAGTGGCCGGTACTCGCCGAGGCCGAAGACCGGGTGCTCCTTGCGCAGGGCGATGAAGCGGCGCATCCAGCGCAGCTGCGAGGTCGGCGTGCGGAGCTGGGCCTCGACGTTCACGGCGGCGTAGCCGTAGACCGGGTCCATCGAGGGAGGCGCGTAGATCTGGGCGAAGTCGCCGGTCGAGAAACCGCCGTTGCGGTCGCCGGTCCACTGCATCGGCGTGCGGACGCCGTCGCGGTCGCCGAGGTACACGTTGTCCCCCATGCCGATCTCGTCGCCGTAGTAGAGGATCGGGCTGCCGGGGAGGCTGAAGAGGATCGCGGTCATCAGCTCGATCTCGTCGCGGCCGTTGTCGAGCAGCGGCGCGAGCCGGCGGCGAATGCCGATGTTCAGTTTCGCCCGCGGGTCCATCGCGTACTCCGCGTACATGTATTCGCGCTCCTCCTCGGTGACCATCTCGAGCGTCAGCTCGTCGTGGTTGCGCAGGAAGAGGCCCCACTGGCAGGAGTCGGGGATCTGCGGCGTCTGTTCGAGGATCTCCACGATCGGCGTCGCGTCTTCGCGCCGCAGCGCCATGAAGAGGCGCGGCATCACCGGGAAGTGGAACGCCATGTGGCACTCGTCGCCGTCGCCGAAGTAATCGACCACGTCGGCGGGCCACTGATTCGCCTCGGCGAGCAGCACCCGGTCGGGGTAGTTGGCGTCGATCTCCTCCCGCACCCGTTTGAGGTAGTTGTGCGTCTCCGCGAGGTTTTCGCAGTTGGTCCCTTCGCGCTCGTACAGGTAGGGAACGGCGTCGAGGCGGAAGCCGTCGAGCCCGCGGTCGAGCCAGAAGCGCAGGACCTCCAGCATTTTGTCCTGTACTTCCGGGTTGTCGTAGTTGAGGTCCGGTTGGTGGTCGAAGAAGCGGTGCCAGTAGTACGCCTTGGCCTGATCGTCCCAGGTCCAGTTCGACTTCTCGGTGTCGACGAAGATCACCCGCACGTCGTCGTAGCGCTTCGGATCCTGGGACCACACGTACCAGTCGCGTTTGGGTGAGTTCGGGTCCGAGCGTGCCTCCTGGAACCACTCATGGTCGGCGGAGGTGTGGTTCATCACCAGGTCGGCGATCACCCGGATGCCGCGCTGGTGGGCCTCGCCGATGAAGCGCTCGAGCTCCGACAGCGTCCCGTAATCGGGGTGGATGGCGTCGAAGGCGGCGATGTCGTAGCCCCCGTCCTTCAGCGGCGAGGGGTACATCGGCAGCAGCCAGACGCAGTCGACCCCGAGCCACTGGAGGTAGTCGAGCTTCTCGATCAGGCCGCGGAAGTCCCCCATCCCGTCGCCGTTGCCGTCGAAGAAGCCGCGCACGTAGCCCTCGGAGAAGACGGCGGTCTTGAACCCGAGGGGTTCGGACTCGACCCAGCGCTCGGGGGCGGCCTCGACCTCGTGACCTGGTTTCTGGTGATCTTGTTGATGATCTGGGGTCGCCGAGGAGGTGGCGCGGCCGCCGCCGGGTCGCAGCGAGCCGACCGCGGCATGGACGTCGGTGGTGTAGCGGCTCACGGGCGCTCCACCCGCATCACGTGGGCCATCCGCTGCCCCGGCGCGAGTCGCAGGTAGTTGCGGCCGATCGACCAGTCGTAGAGCTGGTCGTCGAGCAGATCGCGGACCCTGAAGGCGGGGGCAGTGTTGAGCCAGGCGGGGACGTTCACGACCCCCTCCTGGGTGTGGTGAGGATCGAGGTTCACCGCCGTGATCACGGTGTTGTCGCCGCTGCGCTTGGCGTAGGCGATCAGGGCGTCGTTCTCGGTCTCCAGCCAGGCGATGTTCGCGAGGTACTGGAGCGCCGGGTTCTCGCGGCGGGCCCGGTTGAGCTTCGCCACCAAGGGCAGCAGCGGGCCGTCGAGGGAGCGCTCGCGCAGCTGGTACTTCTCCGAGTCCATGTACTCCTCGCTGCCGGGTCTGACGGGGACGTTCTCGAAGCTCTCGAAGCCGGAGTAGATGCCGTAGGTCGGCGACAGCGTGGCGGCGAGGACGAGGCGCGCCTCGAAGGCGGGTGGGCCGCCGTCGACGAGGTACTCGGTGAGGATGTCGGGCGTGTTGGCGAAGAAGTTCGGGCGGGCGTAGTCGCTCGTCGCGTAGGCGAGCTCCTCGACGTACTCGGTCAGCTCCCACTTCCAGTTCTTCCAGGTGAAGTAGGTGTAGGACTGGCTGAAGCCGAGCTTGGCGAGGGCCATCATCTTCGCCCGGCGGGTGAAGGCCTCGGCGAGGAGGATCACGTCGGGGTGCTCGGCGCGGACCTCGGCGATCAGCCATTCCCAGAACGGCAGCGGCTTGGTGTGCGGGTTGTCGACGCGGAAGACGCGGACGCCGCGCTCGACCCAGAGGAGCACGATGTCCCGGAGCGCCTCCCAGAGGCCTCCCCAGTCCTCGGAGTCGAAGTTCAGGTTGTAGATGTCCTGGTATTTCTTCGGCGGGTTCTCGGCGTACTTCAGGGTGCCGTCGGGGCGGTGGTTGAACCACTCGGGGTGTTCCTTGAGCCAGGGGTGGTCGGCGGAGCACTGGATCGCGAAGTCCATCGCGATCTCCATCCCCTCCTCGCGGGCCGCGGCGACGAGGGCTTCGAAGGAGGCGACGTCGCCGAGGCTCGGCTCGATCGCCTCGTGCCCGCCGAGCTCGGAGCCGATCGCCCAGGGGCTGCCGGGATCGTCGGGGCCGGCGGTCAGCGCGTTGTTGGCGCCCTTGCGGTTTTTCATCCCGATCGGGTGGATCGGCGGCAGGTAGATCACGTCGAAGCCGAGCTCGGCGAGGCGCGGCAGCTGCGCGCGGACGCCGTCGAAGCCGCCCCAGGAGCGCGGGAAGAGCTCATACCAGGTGCCGAAGCGGGCGCGCTCGCGCTCGACCTCGACGCTCAGCTGGGGCCCGCTGACGAAGTCGCGGCGCTCGGGGTCGCGCTCGACCGCCTCGAGGAGGCGCGGGGCGAGGATCGCGTCGAGCTTCGCCTCGAGCTCGGCGCCCTCGTCCTCGACCACCTTCAGCGCGGCGTCGATCCGCTGGCCGTCGATCAGCGCGGCGGTCGGGCGGGCGCCGCGCAGCAGCTCCGCCCCTTCGATCACCTCGCTCGAGAGATCCTCCCCGCCCGCGGCGCGCTTGCGGCTGACCTCGTCGTGCCAGGTGGCGAAGTGGTCGGTGAAGGCGCCGACCTCATACGTCCAGACACCTTCGCGGTGAGGGACGAAGGAGCCGACCCAGCGGTCGCCGTCGACCTCGCGGTCGATCCAGCGCATCGGCGCCTCCTGCCAGTCCTTGCTCCCGGGAGCGCGGAAGCGGAGCACGGCGCGGATCGCGTCGTGGCCGTCGCGGAAGGCTTCGGCGGAGACGTCGAGGCGCTCGCCGACCGTCCGCTTCACGGCGAAGCGCCCGCCGTCTACCTGCGGGCGGACGTCGAGGATGCGGATGCGGGCGGGCGGCGCGACCTGAGGCTCGCGGGCGGTCCCGTTCGCCCCATCGGGTGCCGCGCCGCGCTTCAGTCGATTGAAATCGGATACTGGCATCGAAATCCTTATCTCCCCGTTTCCGAACTCACTTAACTCCGATCTCCACTCTTTGTCATCACTGATGGCCCGATTGTCCGGGTCGACCACACGGCCGCGTGTGAACGGCGTGCAACTGCACCCGACTTCCCTGCCGGGAGGGCGACTGGGCGCGGAGGCCTACGCCTTCGTCGACTGGCTCGCCGAAGCGGGCCAGAGCTGGTGGCAGACGCTGCCGCTGGGGCCGACCGGCGAGGGCGGCTCCCCGTACAAGTCACCGTCGGCGTTCGCCGGGGCGGCGGAGCTGCTGGCCGAGCCGGACGCGCCGGTGAGCGCCGCGGAGATCGCAGCCCTGCGCGAGCGCGAGGCCTACTGGATCGGTGACTGGGAGGCCTTCGCGGGTCCGGGGGCGGTCGGGGGCCAGGTGCGCTTCGACCGTGAGTGGACGGCGCTGCGGGAGTACGCGGCGGCGCGCGGGGTCGGGATTATCGGCGATCTCCCCATCTATGTGGCCGCCGACGGTGCCGACCACCGCGCCCACCCCGAGCTCTTCCAGACCGGCGCCCAGGCGGGCGCGCCCCCGGACAAGTTCACCGACCTTGGGCAGCTCTGGGGCAACCCGCTCTATGACTGGCCCGCCCTGCGACGGCGGCGCTACCAGTGGTGGGTGGAGCGGCTGCGGCGCACCTCGCGGCTCGTCGACCTCTCGCGGATCGACCACTTCCGCGGCTTCGTCGCCTACTGGTCGGTGCCCGACGGCGACGCGGACGCGAGCGGCGGCCACTGGGCCCGCGGCCCCGGCCGCGCCCTCTTCGAGGCGATCCGCCACGAGCTCGGCGACCTGCCGCTGGTCGCCGAGAACCTCGGCGAGATCACCCCCGCGGTCGAACGCCTCCGCCACGAGTTGCACCTGCCCGGCATGGCCGTCATGCAGTTCGCCTTCGACCCTGACGAGCCGAACAGCCCCTACAAACTCGCCCGCCACGAGGAGAACGACTTCGTCTACACCGGCACCCACGACCACGACACCGCCCGCGGCTGGTACGAATCGCTCGGCCCGGAGTCCCGCGCGGAGTTCGACCGCGAAGTGGCCGCGGCCGGGATCGACGACGACCCGTGGTGGTCCCTGATCCGCCTCACGATGACCTCCCGCTGCCGCACCTCCATGCTGCAGATGCAAGACGTCCTCGGCCTCGGAAGCGAGGCCCGCATGAACACCCCCGGCACCGTCGGCCCCCAGAACTGGTCCTGGCGCATGGACGCAGACGCCCTGACCCCGGAGCTGGCGAAACGCCTCCGCAAAGCCACCGAGTCAGCCAACCGCCTCCCCACGCGGTCGACCTGACGTCCGCTCCCCACGGCGCGGTCGACCTGACGTCCGGCTACCGGACTTAAGGACGACCGCGGGTCGCGACCCGGACCAAAGGACGACCGCGTCGGTCGGCGAGCAGGCGGTGGTGGAGGTTGATCGCGGTGAGCCTGGCGTAGCGGTAGGCGTAGGTGGCGTCGCCGCGGAGGCGGCCGGTTCGCGTTTCCTCGTAGGCGATGAGGTCTCGGGGACGGACCAGGGCCTTGGCGCCAGTCGTCGCCAGCGTGTCGAGGACGCGTTCGGCGATCGCGATCTGGCCGAAGGCGGTCGGGTGGACGTGGTCGGGCATCAGGACGCGGCGGCCACGGAAGGCGCGCAGGTCGACGACCGTGGCTCCCACTCGCGCCGCCTCGCTCTCGATCGCCGCGTTGGCGAATTCGATCCGACTCCGGTCGGGGCGCGGGCGTCCCAGGTCCAGCGGGACCGTCAGCAGGACGACGGCGTCGCAGCGCTCGGCGAGATGGTCGGCGACGGTCGCGAGGTGCGCCGCGTAGCCGTCCGCGTCCCAGTCCAGCGCCCGCACGTCGTTCACGCCTATATGTAGAGCGCCGAGGTCGTAACGAGCGTCCGGATGGGCGCTCCACGCGCGCGCCGCCGGCAGCTGGTGCTCGACCACGTCGGCCGCTCGCGCCCCGTCCACCGCGAAGGAGGTGAACGCCAGCCCCAGCGCCCGCGCCGTCCACAGCGCCCACGACTGCAGTGCCACTCCCCATTGCAGCTCGCCGCCGCCGTTGGTGATCGAGTCGCCGAAGGCGAGTACGCCGAGTCTCGGGTCCGCGTTCACGCGAGCAGTCTCACAGGATGTCTGGGTAGTGGTCACATCTGGGTGGCCTCGGTTGTCAGGCATGTGAGACACCAACGACGGAAAGGACTCACATGTCAGAGATCGCAACCCAGCCCTTCACGGGGACCTACCGCGCCCAGCCGGTCCCCTCGACCTTCGCCTTCAAGATCCGCCACTCCGGCACCTTCTGGTTCCGCGGCGTGATGCCGGAGGCGACCGCGACGCTGCGGGTCGACGAGGACGGCCTCGTGCTCGAGGGCGCGGCGAAGGTCGAGTCGATCACCGTGTACGAGCCGGCCGAGCTGCGCGCCCACCTGCTCGCCGTCGACTTCTTCGACGCCGAGAACCATCCCGAGGTGAGCTTCCGCTCGCGCGACCTGCGCCTCGACGAGGACGGCTGCCTCGACCTCGATGGCGAGCTGACGATCAGTGGCATCACCCGCCCGATCGTGGCGAGCGGCCAGTGGTCCGGTCCGCGCCAGGCGGCCTTCGGCGAGATCGCCGGGCTCTCCCTCCGCACCGCCTTCGACCGCCGCGAGTTCGGCTTCGACTGGCAAGCACCGATGCCCGACGGTGGCGACGCGGTCGGCTGGGAGGTCGAGCTGGAAGTCGACCTGCTGCTGATGCCGGAGGCCCCCGATGCCGACGCCTGAGGAGCGCAACAAGGCGACGGTGCGGCGCTTCCAGGAGTCGTTCGAGGGCGGCGCCACGGCGCTGACCGAGCGGACGATCGACGAGGTCGTCGCTCCCGAGGTCCTGATCCGCACGCCGCTGCCGCTCGACTCGACCGGCCCGGCGGCGCTGAAGGAGATCGTCGGGCGGCTCCGTCAGGCCTTCTCTCCAGCGACGGGCGGCGGATCGCGGAGACCTGTAGCGTCGTCGACGTCGCCGCGCAGATGCGCCAGCTCGGGGTCCTCTGACCGGCCCCTCCCGCCCGGCCCGG
>JBOGYZ010000358.1:0-1884 GCA_050697015.1 Solirubrobacterales bacterium | reverse complement strand
GGGGCCACGAGACCGAAGCTCGCGGCCGATCCAGCTGCGCAACGGTCTTCGGGCGAGGGTGTCCTCGCTCGCCTTCGCCAATTCGGAGCGAGCTCCCCACTTTGAGCCCCCGCCCTCAAGCAGCTTCTGCGAGCGAAGGGGGGACGGGGCCGCTCGCGAATTGGCGAAGGGGCGTCGCGTGCCCCTCCCGAAAGGCTTCGGGGCCACGAAGTGAGCCCTTTCGGCCAACCCAGCTGCGCAACGGTCTTTCGGGAGGGGCACGCGACGCCCCTACCCCGTCCGAACTTCTACTCAGCCTCGTGCCAGGGAGTGAGGATGCGCGGGCCTTCCGGGGTCACTGCGACGGTGAACTCGAAGTGGGCGGCGAGGCTGTCGTCGTCGGAGAAGACCGACCAGCCGTCGTCCCCCATCCGCACCAGCGGGCCGCCGGCGTTGACCATCGGCTCGATCGCCAGCACCGTGCCCATCTCCAGCTCCGGCCCGCGGCCGGGCTCGCCGAAGTTCGGAACCTGCGGGTCCTCGTGCATCTCGCGACCGATTCCGTGGCCGACCAGGGTGCGGATCACCGATAGCCCGTTCGACTCGACCGAGCGCTGGATCGCGTTGGAGACGTCACCGAGGTGATTGCCCGCGACCATCTGCTCGACCCCGTCGAAGAGCGAGTTGCGGGTCACCTCGAGCAGGTTTTTAGCCTCGGTCGAGACCGGACCGATCGGCACCGTCACCGCGGCGTCGGCGACCCATCCTTCATAGGTGACGCCGATGTCGATCGAGAGCACATCCCCGCGCTTGCATTCGTAGTCGTCCGGGATCCCGTGGACGACCATCGAGTTCGGCGAGGCGCAGATCGATCCGGGGAACCCTCGATAGCCCTTGAACGACGGCGTCGCGCCCTGCGAGCGGATGAATTTCTCCGCCGCTTCGTCCAGCTCCAGCGTGGTGACGCCCGGCCGCGCCTTCGATTTGAGCACCTTCATGGTGCGGACGAGGATGTCGCCGGCTGCCGCCATCTGGTCGAGCTGCTCGGGCGTCTTGCGGATGATCATTCCGTACACGTTAGTAATGGTAGAGGGCGGCCAATCAGACCGCGCCGTCGCTCTCCAGGCGCATCGTGGCCAAGGTGCGACGCAGCTCCTCGGTCACCTCGTCGGGATCGCGCTCGCCGTCGACCCGACGGAGCACGCCCTTGTCGTCGTAGTAGGTGACCAGCGGCTCGGTCTTCTCGTGGTAGGTGGCGAGCCGCTTGCGGATGACCTCGGGCTTGTCGTCGTCGCGGACGATCAGCGGCGAGCCGTCGATGTCGCAGACGCCGTCCTCTTTGGGCGGGTTGAAGTCGACGTGGAAGACGTGCCCGTTGGCCTCGCAGGTGCGCCGGCCGCCGAGCCGTTTCACGACCTCTTCGTCGGAGACGTCGATCAGGAGCACGGTGCCGACGGACCGCCCCATCTCCTCGAGCTTCGCGTCGAGCGCCTCCGCCTGGGGCGTGGTGCGCGGGAAGCCGTCGAGGATGAAGCCGTCGCGCGCCTCCTCGGAGTCGATCCGCTCGGCGATCACACCGACGATCACCTCGTCCGGCACGAGATCGCCGCGGTCCATGTACTCCTTGGCGCTCTTGCCGAGCTCCGTTTCGTCGCGGACCGCGCCGCGCAGGATGTCGCCGGTCGCGTAGTACGGCAGGCGCAGATCTTCGTTGAGGCGCTCGCCCTGCGTCCCCTTACCGGAGCCAGGCGGGCCGAGCAGGACAAGGTTCAGCTCAGGCATCAGGCAAGCCTATGTGAAAGAGCCTGACGATCGTTTGCCCGAAGGCTGGGTCTGCAGGCGAGCGGGTCCCGACCCTCTCCTCTCTCAAACTCGGGCCTGATCGTCAGCGGACGAACAAGAGCC
>JBOGYZ010000357.1:0-3194 GCA_050697015.1 Solirubrobacterales bacterium | reverse complement strand
GCGACCTTGGAGATGTGGACGCCGGCGGCCTTGTCGGTGGTCAGGATCACTCCGGTCGCCACCGCGCCCGCGACGAGGACCAAGGCGACCAGGGCGAGGACGAAGCGGACGAATTTCGAGAACGCCGAGCGCTTGTGGGGCTGGGGCTGCTGGGCGGCGCGCGCTTGCGCCTGCCGGTCGCCCGCGTAGGGCGCGGCGCGGCGCGGTTCCGGGTCGCGGCGAGGCTCCACCCGGCGCGGCGGGGGCGGGGCGGGGCGGTACTCGGTCTGCGCCGTGGTGCGGTCGAGGTGGCGGGTCGCGGCGGTGTCGCCGCCGATCACGCGGGTCGGCGTGTTGCCGCCGCCGAAGTTGTCGAGCGAGGTGACGTCTTCGCCTTCGAGGCCCATCTGCAGCCCGGTCGCGAACTCGTCGGCGCTCGCGTAGCGGCGGTTGGTGTCGCCCTCCAGGGCGCGCAGCACCGCGGCGCCGAGCGGTTGCGGCACCTCCGAGTTGTAGGTGCTCGGCGGCAGCGGCGTCTCGTTCTGCTGGCGCACCGCCAGCTCGGCGAGCGAGGAGCCCTCGTAGGGCAGCCGCCCGGTGAGGAACTGGTAGAGGACGACGCCGAGCGCGTAGACGTCGGTCCCCGGGGTCGCCTCGTCGCCGCGGACCTGCTCGGGGGAGAGGTAGGCGGCGGTGCCTACGACCGAGCCGACCTGGGTGATCCGCGTCTGCTCGATCGCCCGCGCGATCCCGAAGTCGGTCAGTTTCACGCCCAGGTCGCCGCTGCCCACCGGCCCGCCGTTGATCATCAGGTTCCCCGGCTTGACGTCGCGGTGGATGATTCCGCGACGGTGCGCGTAGTCGAGCCCGGCGCAGGCCTGGATGCCGACCTCCGCCGCCGTCTCGGCGCCGACCGGCCCGTGGCGCTGCAGGATCTGCGCGCCGGAGCGCCCGGCGACGTACTCCATGACGATGTAATGACGGCCGTCGTCGACGCCGGAGTCGTAGACCTGCACGATGTTCGGGTGGATCAGGCGCGCCACGGCCAGCGCCTCGCGGCGGAAGCGGGCAACGAAGCGCTCGTCGTCGGAGAGGTGCTCGGCGAGGATCTTCACCGCGACGGTCCGCTCGAGGATGCGGTCGGTCGCCTTGTAGACGTTCGACATCCCGCCCGAGCCGAGCCGCTCGGCCGTTTCGTAGCGCCCGGAGAGGGTCCCGGCCTCCATCAGGAGCCTCCCGCTTCCGCGCCCGGGCCGATGCCGCCCGCGGGTTCTTCGCCCGTGGTCGGGGGGGTCACTTCTTCTTCGCCTTCAACGGGAGATTCGATTTCTTCCTGCTTTTCGTGGCCTTTGGCTTTGCCGTTGGATTCTTCGCCTTCTTCGGACGGACCGGGCTGTTCAGCCTCTTTTTCGGCTTTTTCCTGAGCCTTTTCTTCAGCCTTTTCGTCGTGTTCTTCGGCCTTCTGTTCCTTTTCGAAGTCTTCTTCTTCGGCTTCTTGTTCCGCCAGTTCTTCGGCTTCCACTTCGGCCAGTTGTTCTTCTTCAGCTTCTTCGGCGGCCTGTTCGTTTTCTTCTTCCTGGGCCCTACAGGTAGAAACCACCTCGGACAGCTTTGCCGCGCCCTGCTTCAGAGCTTTCTTCAGCTTCGCATCGACCTTGCCGAGTTCGTCGACCTCGGTGCTCACGTTGGCGACGCCTTCTTCGGCCTTTTCGCAGTCTCCCGCTTCGTAGCTCGACCGGACCTGGTCGAGGTGCGAGGTGATCTGGTCGGCGGTCGTCCCGGGCAGCAGTTCGTCGTTGCTGCCGCCCCCGCAGGCGGCCAGCAGAAGTCCCACCGCAAGCGCGGCAAGGACAAGCGAGGCTGCGCGGACGCGACCCATCGTTCGAGTCTAGAGAACACTTCTGAGTCGATATTTACCCTGCATTGCGGCCTTTGTTTCGCTTTTTCATGCGCTTTTCGGCTTGGCCTAGCGGCCGATCTGGAGCCGCTCGGCAAGCGCCGCCGGCAGCCCGGCCTCGAGGATCGCCGCGCCTGCCGCCACCGAGTCGTAGGCGACCCGGTGATAGCGCGCGGTCGACTCGTCGGTGTCGATCTCCAGCCAGGCGGCCCGCGGGTCGCCATCGCGCGGCTGGCCGACGCTGCCAGGATTCAGCAGCCATTCGCCCTCGGCGAGGTCGAGCAGGTCCCCGTCGCCCGCCTGGGCCCCGGTGGCGAAGCTGCGCCGCCCGGTCGAGGGGGGCCGGGTGAAGAACAGCGCGACGTGCGAGTGACCGATCAGGCAGATTCGCTCGCTCTGGGCATCCAGACCGGCTTCCGCCTGGTCGATCGAGAGCACGTACTCCCAGATCGGGTCGCGCGGCGAGGCGTGGAAGAGCCCGAAGGCCTCCCGCTCCCCCTCCGGCGAGAGCCCTGTGAGGTACTCCATCGTCGCTGCCGAGGCGTTCTCCTTGGTCCAGTCGACCGCCTCCCGCGCCGTCTCCGAGAAGGTCGACGCGTCGATCCCGCCGGTCACCGCGAGGTCGTGGTTGCCGTTCAGCGAGAAGGCGCAGCGCTCCCGTACCAGCGCCGTGCACTCGTCCGGCTGGGCGCCGTAGCCGACCACGTCGCCGAGGCACCAGATCTCGTCCGGATCGGCAGCCTCGATCGATTCGAGGACCGCCTCCAGGGCCGGGAGATTGGAGTGGACGTCTGAGATCAGGCCGACGCGCAAGCGATCCAGGGTAACCGTCTCCTACGATGCGCCCATGCCTCCCACCGATTCCATCGCCGAGCTGAAGGGTGCGGTCGAGGCCGCCGCGCGGGCACTGCGCGACGGCGAGCCCACCGAGCCCGCTCCGACCCTCGACCGTCCGCCCAAGCCCGACCTCGGCGATTACAGCTCCAACGCGGCGATGCTGCTCGCCGCGCCGCTCGGCGACAACCCGCGCGCCGTGGCCGAGCGCCTACGCGGCGAGCTCGAAGGGAGCCTCGGCGGCGACGCGGGGAGCCTCGACCGGGTGGAGGTCGCGGGCCCTGGTTTCGTCAACCTCTACCTCTCCGACGCCTGGTATCGGCGCGCCCTGGCCGCGTTGGTCAGTGCGGGGGAGGAGCTCGGCCCGGCCCCGACGCCGGAGCCGGAACGGATCCTGGTCGAGTTCGTGTCCGCCAACCCGACCGGCCCGCTGCACGTCGGCGGCGGCCGCGGGGCTGCCTACGGCGACGCGGTGGTGCGGCTG